>DASQPK010000001.1:0-54852 GCA_035643995.1 Steroidobacteraceae bacterium
TACACATGGCTCACTCCCCCTTTAGTGTTTTCTGAGTGATGACACCGGCCAACGACCTTCTTTTGCTTTGGATCGCGGCTCCGATGCAGACGAGGTATCCTAGACATGTTCGCTGCCCGTCGTCGATGACCGTGGCGATCACGAACATAGGACAAATTCGCTCACGATGGTGCTTCGACCGAACCGCCGCGATGTGCGCCCTGCCTCAGCCTTGGCGGTACCCATGAAGGTCATCCGCCCGCTGGTGCGGCTCGCCGCGAAGTCCGGGATGTCGCTCCCGGATATCTTGCGTGGGCTCGATCTTCCGGCAAACATCCTCGATGGATCACGTGCGGCTTCCGTCAGTCTCGCGGATTACTTTCGCATCCTCGAGCGCCTGGCGATCAGCGCCCACGATGAAACCTGGGGCCTTTCGGCTCGCCCACTCCTGCCCGGCGCCACCGGTCTGGTGTTGTCGAATCTATCGAGCTGCGCCACGCTCCTTGAAGCCATGAAAGCGGTGGCTCACGCCTATAACCTGCTGCACGGTGGAGCGTACAACCGGGTCGAACTGCGCGAGGACCGGCTTACCTATATCATCGACGACCGCGGCTTTCCCTACGCCCCACGTATGGACCCCTCGCAAATGAGATTCGCGATGGTGAGCGTGCTGATTTTTTTGCACGCCTTGCTCGTGCTCATATCGGACAATGGATTGCACCGAAGGCTTAGGAAAGTGCATATCAAAGGCGCCCGGCTCGCCGGCGCCCGGGGATACTTGGAGTTTTGGGCGGCACCCATTCGCTGGAAATCCAACGCGTACGCGCTCGACTACGATCTCGAGGCGGGCTCAGCCGCGATCGCGCGCGGGGGTCCTGTCCCCTCCTCCCAAGCGATTTATCGCAAGATCATCGATCTGATCGAACACAACCAGAGCGTCGGCCTACGTCACCGCAGTGCGCGTGAGCGGGTGGTCGACGCGTTCGAGGATCACGTTTTTACACAGCGAGCGGTGGCAAAGCGGCTTGGGTTGAGTGTGGCCACCTTGAGGCGGCGGCTGGAAATAGAAGGGTCGCCTTCATTTCGCGTGCTGAACGAGCGTGCACTCAAGCGCGCGGCTCGATCATTGCTGGAGCAGCGGCATCACCCGAATGATGTGGCCGAAGAACTGGGGTTTTCCGATCTGCGCAGCTTCGCTCGCGCCTTCAAGCGATGGATAGGTGTCACGCCGACGCTCTACGCCAAGCGCTTGGCTCAAGCCGCCGTGGCCAGGCGCCCGTCGCGATAATCTGCGAGAGCCTGCTCTATCTCCTCGCGCGTATTCATCACGAAAGGACCATACTGCACGACCGGCTCGCGCAGCGGCCTGGCGGCGAGCAGCAACAATTGCACGCCTTCAGGTCCGGCCTCCACGCGGATGCTGTCTCCATCCGACAGGACGCCTGCCGCACGATGCGGCAACGGCTTCGTTGCTCCGGCCGCGCCGATTTTGGCGCTGCCTTCATAGGCGTAGAGGAACGCGTTGTGCCCCGCCGCGGTCGGCACGCTGAATTTCTCTCCGGCGCGCAGGCGTACGTCGAGGTACAAGGGATCCGTGCTGAGCCGCGCATCTGCGCTGTTGACAGGTCCGCTCGTCAAGTTGCCGTCGAGCTCGAGCGTGCCGGCAATGACTTTCACTTCGCCGCCCTGCGGAAGTGCCACCCGCGGGATCGCGGTGGCGGGAATGTCGCGATAGCTGGCGGGTTTCATTTTTTCTTTCGACGGCAGATTCAGCCACAGCTGGAAGCCGCGCATGCGCCCTTCGCTCTGCTGCGGCATTTCGGAGTGGATGATGCCGTGCGCCGCCGTCATCCACTGCACGTCGCCGGGGCCGAGGTCGCCGCGATTGCCCAGGTGATCCTCATGGCGCATGCGGCCGTCGAGCATGTACGTGACGGTTTCGAAGCCGCGATGCGGGTGCGCCGGGAACCCGGCCACATAGTCGTCGGGATTATCGGAGTAGAACTCGTCGAGCATCAGGAACGGATCCACCTGCAGGCCGCGCTGGCTGCCCAAACTGCGGCGCAGTTTGACCCCCGCGCCGTCGGACGTGGGGACGGACCCGATGACATGGACTAACGTTCGGCTGCTCATCGTAAATCTCCTTGAAGGGCTCAACTCACGCGGCGAGGCGCGCGATCTCGGCCTCGGCCTTGGCAAGCGCCGCTTGCTTGCTCTGCGGACCCATGTTTAAGCCTTCAGCGTAAATGAATTCCACATCGGACATGCCGAGGAAGCGCAGAAAGTCACGCACGTAGCTGGTCTGCGTGTCCATCGGAGTACCCTCATAGACGCCGCCGCGAGCCGCGAACACGTACACTTTCTTGCCGGTCAGCTTACCAACCGGACCCTTCTCGGTGTACTCGAAAGTCACACCAATGCGGGCGACGTGATCGAAGTAAGCCTTCAACTGCGAGGGCAGCCCGAAGTTGTACATCGGCAAGCCGAGCACGATGACATCGGCCTGCTTCAATTCATTGATCAATGTATCGGAGTAGGCCACCACCGCCTGCTGCGCAGTGCTTCGATCTTCCGGCTTGGTAATGAAGGCGCCAAAACGCTCAGCGTTCAGATGCGGCACCGGTTCGGCGGCGGCGACGTCGCGCACCGCAATCGTCGCCTTCGGGTGCTTCTTGTGGAAAGCGGCCACAAACTGGTTGGCGAGGCGGCTTGACTCGCCTTTGCCATTGTTGATGCTGGCGTTGATCTGCAACAGGGTGGTCATGGCTGAATCTCCTTAAATTCGGGGTGGAACTGTGTTTTCCTGGGAGTTATTTAAGTATTGATTCACTAGATAAAAAAGCAGAATATTTAGGGCCTACCTATCTATTGAATTGATATATGGACACCAATCCCCGCATTTCCCTCGAACAATGGCGTTCCCTGTTGGCCGTGGTTGATGCCGGCGGCTATGCCCAGGCCGCCGCGGCACTGCACAAGAGTCAGTCGGCGGTGACCTACGCCGTGCAAAAAATGGAAGCGTTGCTCGGTGTGAAAATCTTCGAAGTGGTCGGGCGCAAGGCCCAACTCACATCCACAGGCGAGGTGCTCTATCGGCGGGCCAAAGCGCTGTTGGACGAAGCCGGCGCGCTCGAAGGTGCTGCCGGAACCCTCGCCGCGGGCTGGGAAGCGGAACTGCGGCTGTCGGTAGAGATCATCTTTCCCACTTGGCTGCTGCTGGAGTGCTTTGCGCGCTTTGCCGAAGAGCGGCCGGAAATGCGCATCGAGTTGTATGAGAGCGTGCTCAGCGGCACCGAGGAGGCGCTGCTACAGCGCAAGGTTGACTTGGCAATCTGCTCACAGATACCGCCCGGCTTCATTGGCGATCAGCTGATCCGGTTACGCTTCATCGCCCTCGCGCATCCGGACCATCCGCTACATCGACTCGGGCGCGAATTGACGCTGCAAGATTTGCGCAAGCACCGCCACCTGATCATTCGCGACACGGGCAGCCAGCGCCGCAGCGGCAGTTGGCTCGGCGCGGAGCAGAGCTGGACGATGAGCCAGAAGGCCACATCGATTCACGCGGCCGTCATGGGCTTGGGGTTCGCGTGGTTCCCGGAGGAAACCGTGCGCGGCGAGCTGGAACGCGGCGAGCTCAAACCGCTGCCGCTGCGCGAAGGCGCAGAGCGCTGGGTCGAACTGTACCTGGTGTTTGCCGACCGCGACTATGCCGGTCCGGGCGCGCGACGGTTGGCGGAGATCATCCGTGAGCATGTGGCGGGCTCGTGCCGCAAGCAAGCCTCCGAACAAATCGACGCAGAAGTTGTTCACAGCGCGTAACGCGCAGGCCGCTGTCAAACGATTGCGAATGTGATTCCGGCCTTCGCCAAACGAACGACCAGCTCTTCGCCCAGTCCTGTCACGGGCGTCAGAACTCCGCCGCCGCGCAACGGCCTTAGATCCGGATTTGCGGCATGCGACAGGGCCAGCACAAACGCGGACTCGCACAAACACTTGACGGTGATGCGGTTGCCGGCATCGCCTTGGCCCTTGAGGATCCCGCGGGCGCGCCTGCCGCCGGACGCGGTAGCAACGAATTCGCATTCAAAAAAACCGCCGTCCATGACTTTCTCCGATGGACCTTCGCCCGGTTTCGGCAGCAGCCGCTTGAGTATTCGGCGCCCGATGCCCGATGCCGCAATCGATTCGAACACCTTGCCTGCAACAAGCGTTGAGCGCGCGGTCCTGGAAGTACCGAACTTCGAGTACTCCTGATAGTCGAATCGCGTCCCCAGCAGAGCCTGCGTGCGCCGCACGACGCGCGTGTTGATCGACCCCATCAGGAACGGGCCCACCCATTTTTTAAGATCCTCATCGTAGTGAACACCCGTAGGATCCGCATTGCGGCTGCGTTCCTCCGCCGTGTGCGCCGCCGGATCGGGGTCCAGCAGAAAAGGATCCCGGGCGATCACCATTTGGTTCGTTTCGAGCATGTGGAACAGGGACGCCAACGTGCCGCCGTTGATGCCGCCGCCGACCCGAAAATACGCAGAGACGCTGACGCACTCCGACTGCAACTGCTCGCGCACGTGGCGCGACATGAGCCAAGCGCCGAAGTCCGATGGAATCGAATCGAAACCGCAGCCGGGCACGATTCGTGTGCCCTCAGCGGCAGCTTGCGCGTGATGCCGATCGATTTGCTGACGGATCCAAGGAGTCTCGCCGGTGATGTCGCAATAGTGCGTGCGGTTGCGGACGCAGGCGTCAACCAGTTTCGTGCCGTAGAGGCTGAACGGTCCCGCGGTGCTCAGTACGACCCGGGCCTGTTCCGCCAGACTGTTCAGAGCATGGTCATCCTGAGCATCGGCAACCAGCACATCCGCCCGCGCTGAATTGACACTTTCAAGCTTGGATCGATTTCGTCCGGCGATGGCCCAGCGCAAGCCCGGGGGAGCGAATTGCCGGCAATACTCCACCGTCTGCCGCCCCGTGAACCCCGAAGCTCCATACAAAACGAGGTCGTATTTGCGGTCGTTTTGCGTTTCGTTGGGCATGGGCGCAGCCAATCTATTCGTGCGGAATGCGGCGAGATCAGGAGGCTAAGCAGCGGTAGGGGCGGCGTTGCGAGCGTGCAAGGCCATGGCGATGAGCGCTGAACCGCCAAAGACCATATTGATGCCCACCAGCAGACCGATTGCCCAAACGGCTGTAGCGGGGAGACCCGCATAGATCATTCCCGCCAGGATCAGATCCACCACGCCGCTGAACAGCATCATGCCCCACCGGCCGGACAGCTCGCGCTTATGCTCCAGTGCAAACATGATCGATACGACACCTTCGAACACCAAAAACAGCGTCAGCACCAAGGTAAGCGAGAGCGCGCCGCTCAATGGCCAGCGCAGCAGCACGATGCCGGCGACGACCCCCAGAATGCCGGACAGCAATGACCACCAGAAGCCTGGAGCGCTGCGCATCCGGAAAGTGGCCAACAGCCCGACGACACCGCTCAACAAAAAGATCCAACCGACGAGGATGGCAATCGCGATGGTGGCGATCAGAGGCAGCATGATGGCTGCCAACCCCAGAATCACGAGGACGATGCCCTCGATGAGAAACAGCTTCCAATGCGCCGACAGCGAGGTGGCCAGTGCTGCCTGCATTTTCTCGAAATCCGGTTTGACCGTGGACATGACGATCCTCCTCGGCTTTTTGTATGGAGGTCGATCATAGTCCGATTTGCATCGACAGTCGCGCCGCGCGGCCGTAGCTCGATGACTGGTAGTGCTCGGTGAAGGGCCCCACCCTGCAGCGGTAGCCCTCGGGGCTGCAGCAGCCATGCCGAACAGTCAAATTATGGTCAAAGACATGTCCGCCGCCCCTCCGCCGCCACAAAACCGCCGCTATCAAGACTGTTTAGGTCATGATGGCGCTGCAACTCGTGTGGGATAGGAGCGTTTAGTTGGACAACGTATTCATGTTCGCCGATCGGCGCAGCGCTCTCGCCTTCTGGTTTGGTTCCGCAATCGTCGGAGTGGGGGTCGTTCTTCATCTACCGATGTTCTGGATGGCGCGCAACAGCGGCTTCATCTTGGCCGGCATGCCCATGGATCCGGGCATGCTGTTGGGCATGGCCCTCATTGTCGGCGGGATCGTCGTGGCCGGTTACGGATTGCTGCCAAAACGCAGCAGCGTTCAGATTCCGCAAGAGCTCATCTCTGCGCCCGAGGATGCGCCGCTGACCGGCGCCCACTGGAAATTGATGGCCGTACTCGCGCTCGCCCTGATCATCGATGTCATGAAGCCCGCAAGCCTCGGTTTCGTCACTCCGGGCATGCGCACCGAATACGGAATTGATCGCGCAACGGTCGCTTTGCTGCCATTTTCCGCGCTGCTTGGCACGGCGGTGGGTTCATTTGTTTGGGGCTCGCTCGCCGACCTGTATGGACGGCGTGCCGCAATTCTGCTGTCGTCGGTTATGTTCGTTGGAACCTCCATTTGCGGCGCCATGCCGTCGCTTTGGTGGAACATCGCCATGTGTTTTCTCATGGGCGCAGCCGCCGGCGGGATGTTGCCCGTCGCCTACGCGCTGCTCGCTGAAATCATGCCGACCAAGCATCGGGGTTGGTGCCTGGTCCTCATCGGCGGCATCGGCACCATTGGCGGCTATTTTGCGGCGAGCGAGTTGTCCGCGCTGCTCCAGCCTTTCTTTGGCTGGAGGATCATGTGGTTCCTTAACTTCCCCACCGGTCTGATGCTCATTGCCCTCAGCCCATTGATTCCGGAGTCCACGCGTTTCCTGCAGTACATGGGGCGCACGGCTGACGCGCGCGCCACACTGGCGCGATTTGGCTCCATCAGGGTCCATTCGCGTGCCGTAGAGGCGCTCACGTCCGACCATCCTCGCATCGCGATTCCGAGAGCGCACAGCGTTCTGGGAACCGGCGTAGCGCTCACGCTCGCGGCGGTCGCATGGGGGTTCGTTAATTTTGGAGTATTGCTATGGCTGCCAAGTGCATTGGTCTCGGAAGGACGCAGCGTTGGCCTCGCCAGTGCCGTCATTGCGCGCTCGACGCTCATCGCAGCACCCACCGTCGTGGTTGCGGCTTATCTTTACAGCGTGTGGAGCACCAAGTGGTCACTGATCACCGCCATCGGCATCACGACGCTGGGTTTGGTGGCCGTGATGTTGCGCGGCATGGGATCGTTGCCGATGCTCTCCAACCCGATCGTTCCCCTGTCTCTTCTCATCGTCGGATCGAGTGCCCTGATTTCCACACTCCTGCCTTACTCGGCTGAAAGCTATCGCATTCGCATCCGCGGCCGGGCGACCGGGTGGGTGGCCGGTTGGAGCAAGATTGGCGGTTTGATTGCGCAGGGCTTGGGCACGCTCGCATTGGTACCCGCGCTGGGCGTAGCCGCGGGACTGGTCGCATTTCCAGCAGCGTTGGCACTCCTGCTGATCTGGATTTTCGGCCGCGAATCACGAGGCCGTGATTTGCGCGAGCTGGAAAGCAGGTCACTCGCTTCTGTGTACAAGCATTGAATTGCGTCGAGTATAATCCCTGTTCCAATTAGGAAATTTCGATGCAACTTCGTGCTTTAGGCCGCTCCAATTTGCGGGTGGCTCCCCTGTGTCTCGGCGGCAATGTTTTTGGCTGGACCGCAACAGAGACCGCGTCCTTCGCGGTGCTGGATGCATTGGTGAGTGCCGGACTCAACTTCATCGATACCGCCGATGTGTATTCGGTGTGGGTGCCCGGACATCGCGGCGGCGAATCCGAAACGGTCCTCGGGAACTGGTTGAAGCGCAGCGCGAAGCGACAGGATGTGGTGATTGCAACCAAAGTCGGCATGGAGATGGCGCCCGATCGCAAAGGCCTGTCGGCTGTCCACATAACGCGCTCGGTCGAGGATTCGCTGCGAAGATTGCAGACTGACTATATCGATCTGTATTTCTCACATTGCGATGATGCCGGCGTGCCCATGGAGGAGACGCTCGGCGTTTATCAGAAACTCATGGCGCAGGGCAAGGTACGCGCCATCGGCGCCTCGAATTTCACCGCGGCACGTTTGGCCGAAGCAATCGAGGTAAGCCGCAAGAACGGCCTGCCGCGATATGAAGTGCTGCAGCCGCACTATAATCTCTATGCGCGTTCCGACTACGAATCCTCGTTGGAACCATTGTGCGTGGAACAGCAGATCGGCGTCGTCAGTTATTTCGCGCTCGCCTCCGGATTTCTCACTGGAAAATACCGTACGCCCGCGGATGCCGGCAAGAGCGCGCGTGGAAAAGGTATCGTCGACAAGTTTCTCAATGAACGGGGTTTGAGAATTCTTGCCGCGTTGGATGACGTGGGGAAGCGCTACAGCGCTTCGCCCGCCACTGTTGCGCTGGCGTGGCAAATCGCGAGGCCCAGCATCACTGCCCCAATCGCGAGCGCCACGACGGTAAATCAACTCGTTGAATTGGTTGCCGCCACGCAATTGGAGTTGGATCGGGCAGCCATCGAACAATTGAATGCTGCCGGCGGATGAGGCCGCGATTTCTAGGGACTCAAAATTTATGGGTCGACAATAGCAGGCTGGTTTCAGTGTTCGAGATTCCGTCGATGAGACGAATGCGGCCCAGAACGCGGTCAACCGCTTCGAGACTGTCGGTGCGCAGCTCCGCCACGATGTCCCATCGGCCGTTCGTGGTGTGAAGTGCGCAAACCGCGGGATCCCCGCGCAGCGACCTTAAGACCTCATCCGTTCGGTTGCCCTCAACCGCCACGGTCATCAGCGCGCGAATCGTTTGCTCCTCGACCTGTGGCTTGAGTTTGACGGTGTAGCCGACGATGGTGCCGTCAGCCTCCATTCGTGCGAGCCGATTCTGCACGGTGCCGCGAGCGACTTTAAGGCTCTTGGCCAACGTAGCCACAGGCAGCCGGGCGTCATCGCGCAGCAATGACAGTAATTTCCGATCCGTCGAATCCATGGCTATTTCCCCCCTTAGCGACGGCACAAACCCGCTGGATTGCGCAAAACGTCAGTTTACTATGACTATTTGTACAACATTAAGCACTTATTGATCAATGTTCTGGCTAGCCATTGGTCTTACCCCTCCCTGAGACTGGCTCTCTGCTGTGGGGGAAATCATGGTCAATTACATTGGAACAGAGCGCCTCCGCGCGCTCGTATCGCGAACCGGAGTTGGCCGTTTCATCGAGGATCTGGCCGGCGAAATCGCGGCTGACTACCGGCGATGGGACGAATTTGAGAAATCGGCGCGGCATGCGAGCCACTCTCCCGCGGGCGTGATCGAACTCATGCCCACGACTGATGGGCGTCTCTACTCTTTCAAGTACGTCAACGGACACCCCAAGAACACCGCGCAGGGACTGCTCACGGTCACGGCCTTCGGCGTGCTGGCCGACGTCGCAACCGGCTATCCCCTGCTTCTTTCAGAAATGACTTTCGTCACCGCGCTGCGTACAGCTGCCGTCTCTGCTCTGGCGGCGACCCGGATGGCGCGTTCCTCGAGCCGTGTCATGGCATTGATCGGCAACGGCGCCCAAAGTGAATTCCAAGTCATCGCGTTTTATCGGATGGTCGGCATTCGTGAAGTGCGGCTCTACGACACCGATTCTGAGGCGACGGCCAAACTGGTTCGCAACTTGACAAGGTTGCAACTTCCGAACCTGTCCGTGACTCGTTGCAGCAGCACGGCCGAGGCAGTCCGGGGCGCCGACATCGTAACCACCGTGACCGCCGACAAGCGCAACGCAACCATCCTAACGCCGCAGATGATAGAGCCGGGCATGCATTTGAATGCCGTCGGCGGCGACTGTCCCGGCAAGACGGAATTGCATCCGGATATCCTGCGCGCAGCGGCGGCCCGCATTGTGGTGGAGTTCGAAGCACAAGCCCGCGTCGAGGGCGAGATTCAACAACTCGGCGGTGAGGTTCAAGTGAGCGAGCTCGCGCACGTCTTGTTGGACAACAGGCCCGGTCGATTGAGTGATGACGAGATCACCATCTTCGATTCCGTCGGATTTGCGCTCAGTGACTTCTCTTCGTTGCGTTATCTACAGAGACTGAATGCCGAGTACCCCGACGGCGGCCAGCGGATCGATCTCATTCCGGATATGGACGACCCGAAGGATCTGTTTGCCTGTATGGCGAACGAGATCGTGCGCGCGCGCCAACGACGGTTCGCATGATGCGCACTGCCAACCGCACCGCCAGCCTCATCGGCGCGCCCACGGACATCGGCGCCAGTGATCGCGGCGCTTCCATGGGGCCCGAAGCGCTGCGCGTCGCCGGAATTCACGCGGCCCTGACGCGGCATGGACTAGACGTCGTGGATTGCGGCAATGTCAGCGGCCCACCCAATCCCGGGCTGGTTAAAATTGACGGCTACCGCAATTTGGCGCAGGTCACCGCCTGGAATCATGAAGTGCACGATGCAGTGTATCGAGAGTTGACCGCACAACGCCTGCCGATTTTACTGGGAGGCGATCATTGTCTGAGCATCGGATCCATTGCCGCAGTCGCCCGCCATTGCCGCAACATGCGCAAGTCCTTGCGGGTGCTGTGGTTGGACGCGCATGCCGATTTCAATACGCGGGAACTCTCGCCGAGCGGAAGTCTGCACGGGATGCCGCTGTCGTGCCTGTGCGGATTCGGTCCCCGCGAGCTGCTGCAAATCGGCGGCGCGACGCCGGCGATCTCGGCGAAGTGGGTCCGGCAGGTCGGCATACGCAGCGTCGATACCGGCGAGAGGCGCTTCGTGCACGAACAGCAGCTCGAGGTGTTCGATATGCGCTTCATTGACGAAATGGGCGTGCGGCAAACCATGGAGCTGGCCTTGCAGGACATGGACGCGGAGACTCACCTGCACGTCAGTTTCGATGTCGATTTTCTCGATCCGGAAATAGCGCCGGGGGTCGGCACCACGGTGCCCGGCGGGCTGTCATACCGGGAAGCGCAGTTGTGCATGGAGATGATCGCGGACACCGGCCGCGTCGCCTCTTTGGACATCATGGAGCTGAATCCAGCCCTGGATGTGCGCAACAAGACCGCCGTGCTCGCCGTCGATTTGGTCGAATCCCTGTTTGGGAAGAGCACGCTGATGCGAAAGCCGTTGTCGTACGCCGGCACGCTCGTGAGTGCTTAAGGACAGGACGAAGCAACAGTTCGCTCGCGGCAATCTACCGCGCTGCGGGACTCAGAACGTAAATCTGACTCCGCCGAAATACGCGCGCGGCATACCCGGACTTTGAAAGCGATTGTCGACGCCGGGAGCATTGGAATCCGCACCGATGGGAACGCCCGGCGCATTGACGCCGGTGGGATCGCCGAATAGTCCGAAAGTTGAGTAGCGTTCGTCGAAGAGGTTTTGCACATTGGCGAACAGTTCGACTTTCTTGGCAACCTTGTAGGAAGTGCGGAGGCTGAACACATGGTAGCCGGGGAGCTGCGGATTTTGGTTGGACTCGTCTCCCTTATAAAAGGAATCGCTCACGAAGGTAAAGGATGCGCCCACCGACCAATTGGGCATTACCCAGAAATCACCACCCAGTTTGATCCGGTTCTTTGGAATGAGCGGCAGGTGATCGCCCGGCAGCACTTGGACATTGCCGTCATCGTCCTGGAACGGATTCGACGGTGAATGCAGCAGCAGCGGCGAGCGGAAGGTGGCGTCGATGTAGCTGTATTGCGCATACGCCGACCATTGCCGCTCTTGATAGGTCAGCCCGGTTTCGAATCCCTGGCGGCGGGTGGACCCGATATTCTGGAAGAAGCCGGTGCTGATCGAAGTCGAAATGCCGTAGATGTCGTCTTCCGAGTTGGTCCGGAACAAGCTGGCACTCCAATTGAGTACTCCGCCGTTCGATCCCATTGCCAAATGCCCCCTGACACCCAGTTCGGTGGTTTTCGCAACGACCTGCTTCAGCTTCGGCGGATCGCTGGCAAGACTGGAAGGCAACAGACAGGGCTGCTCCGGATTCGAACACTCGATTTCGCTCGCGGTCGGCGCACGATTGTTGGTCGCCAAACTTAAGAACACCGTGACGTTCGGCAGCAATTTGTACGTAGCGCCGATGGCAGGATTGAGATGAGTAAAGCGGTTGTTGCCGTTCAGGTTGGCGCCGAGTTGATCCGCCAAATCGATCTTGGCGATGTTGTATCGGGCGCTGGCGGTGACCGACAGCAGCGAATTCACGTCATAGGTATCGGTTATATAGAAGCCATAGTACTTGTTGTCGGCATTGAGGCTCACGGGCGTCGAAGCGACCAAATCGCCATTTGAATTGACGCTGTTTTCCGGCGTGAATACGACCAGCGTGGGGGGCAAAACGTTGAGTTCCGAATCAAGAATCCCCACCTGCGTGCCCGAGAAGAAATGGGTCTGCGCCGTGTCGAGGGTGGCGCCCACCGCGAACGCATTGCCGTGCCCCAGAAGCGCGTGATTGCTGGTCAATTGCAAAGAACCGCCCAGGCCGTCGCTGCTGATTCTTTCGAAGTCGTTCTGACCAATGATTTTCGCCCCACCATTGCTGATATCGGGAAGCGGCGTCCCGGCGGCATCAGTCAGCGGAGTCAGGCCGTCCCCCTGGCACAAGGCGCTGATTTCAGTGCAGCCGGCGTAATGCGAAGTGTCTCCATTGGCAATGGTCTGTCGGATGTTGCGCGAGTACAGGATGGCTTGGGCGGAAAACGCGTCGGTCAGCGCGAATGCCGCATTCAGCGTAACGAAGTTCAGCGTGTTGACATTGTTCTGCGGCCCGGTAAAGACATTCGTGGGATTCAATTCGAGCGACTGTATCGGAGCTGCTCCCTGGCCGAACAATTGGTTGTCCGCGCGGGCATAGCTTAGGTCCAGGGTGGTGCGGCCTTCGTGATAACTCAGGTCCATGTAGTACTGGCGTATGGAATCATGCGCGAACAAGCGCCAGCCGTCCTGATCCAAAATGCGCGCCGCGCCGTAGAATCCGAATGCTCCGCTATTCATGCCGTATTCCGCCGAACCCTGACGCTGATTGAAAGAGCCGCCGGACAGGCCCGCGTCGGCGCCTTGGAAGGTAAAGCCGTTCTTCATGGTCGCGGACAGCGCGCCGCCCAAGGCATTCAGGCCGAACAGAGGGTTCGAGCTTACAATGTCAACGCGGCTGATCGCGATGTCGGGGAACAGGTCCCAGTCCACGGTATCGCCGAAGGCTTCGTTGATGCGCACGCCATTCTGGTAGACCGCCAATCCTTGCGGCGTGCCCAGCACCGGCGAGGCCTCGAATCCGCGATACAGAATATCGGGTTGAAATGGATCGGCGAGCGTGTCGTTGATGTTGACGCTGCCCAGACGATTCGAGAGTCCGCTGATGATGCTTGCCGCGCCGTCTTGGCTTAAGTCGGCGGCGTTGAGACTCTGCGCATTGCCGGGTATCTTGTCGGCGTCGATATTCAAGCCCGGTACGGGCGTCGAGCCAATGACTACGATTTGAGCCAGCGGCTGAGATTCCTTTACCTCCTCGGCAGGCCACGCGGACGACCAAACCAACATGGCGGCTGCCGCGGTGATCGACAAGATGCTCCGCAATCGCGCCGCTGCCATTCCCCGCTCAGTGCAAACGCGGGCTGCTCGGCAATCCATCGCCGGGCAGCTCGCCATGGATTGCATCGCTGCGCTAACTTACTTCGCCTCGACAACCTTCTTCAAATTGTCCAAGCCGCCCTGATAAATGGCACTGGCCGTGTCGATGGCGGCCTTGTCATTTTCCTTTTCGCCCGGGTGATCGCTGAGGTCTTTGCGCTTGAAGCGGCCCGACCAGGTCACCGAAGACTTCCCCTTGCCGAGCGATTTCACGACGAACGTCGATGTGTAATTGCTGAACGGCACCACGCCCTCGAGAATCGCGTACTTGAATGAGTGGCCTGCGGCGTCGTACGCGAGCAGCTTCTCCTTGATGGTTCCACCGCCTTTCAAGGTCAGCAGGCGAACGGCGCCCACGGTGTTATTGGTGCCCTCGATGATTTCGTCGGAGGCCAAGGCGGGATGCCATGTATTCAAGGCATTGAAGTCCTTCGCCGTATGCCACACTTTGTACGCCGAAGCCTCGATGGTAATCGTCTTGCTGACATGCAGCATAGGCGCTGCCGCCCAGCCGTACCCAGATGACATTACGGTCAACCCAAAAAGAATCGCAGTTCTGATTTTCATGATATTCCAGTCCTCGTAGAATTTACCCCACCCATCAAATCCGTTGCGGCCGCAGCCAGCGCGCCGCCAGCGGCGGAATCAGCAACAGGCTGACCAGCGTAGATGACACCAAGCCGCCGAGAATTACCACCGCCATGGGACCTTCGATCTCGTGTCCGGGCTGGTGCAGCTGCAAAGCCACCGGCAGAAGCGCCAGCCCCGTCAGCAGTGCAGTGAGCAACACCGGTGTCAGCCGCTCCTCGGCGCCGCGCGCCGCCGTCTCGCGGTTCCACGGTTGAGCCTCCGCCTTCACCAGATGGTCATAGTGCGAGACGAGCAAAATCGTGTTGCGCGCCGCCATGCCGAACAGAGCCACGAAGCCCACCATCGCGCCCAGAGTCAGCGTGCCGCCGCTCAGTGCCACCGCCACGACACCGCCGATGAGCGTGCTCGGCAACGACAGCAGCACCAGCAGCACGTGACGCGTGCTGCCGAACGCAAGTGCGAGAAAGAGGACGATGAGCACGAATGCGGCGGCCGAGTGCAGCAGCAATTCATTCCTGGCGGCCGCTTGCGCCTCCGCCGCTCCCCCATAGCGCAGAAACACGCCCGGCGGCAGCTGAACTTGCGCACTGATCGACCGGCGCGCCAGTTCGGCATAGCGCGCCTGATCGGCGCCCTTTGACGATGCAACCACGACCTGGCGGCGCAGCCCATCCTGGTGATCCACGACACTTCGCGCCAACGGCATGCTGATTCGGGCGACAGAGGATAGCGGCGTCAGCGCGCCATCCCGCCCGCGCAGCAGCAACGCGCCCAGCGCACCGGGATCCGCGCGTTGGTGCGCAATGCGCACGGCCACCGGAACGCTGCGATCGGCCTGGTTCAGTTCAGCGGCAACGGTGCCGTGAAAAGCCGCATTGACCGTCTGCAGCACGTCCGCCGCCAGCAATCCATGAATCGCCAGTTGCTGCGGAAGCAGTTCCAGGTGCAGCTCGACTTCGCGTGGCGGCACCGTGAGGCGCGCGTTGGACGTGCCGGGCAGGTGCCGCAATACGTCGACGATTTGCGCGCCGACCCGGTCGTCCGCATCGAGGTCCGAACCGATGACGCTGATGGAGAATGGCGCCGACTCGCCCGCCAGTGTTTCGCCGATGCGTTCGGCCAGCACCGAGTAGATCTCCACCAGTTGGTTCGGATAGTTGGCAAACACGGCGCGGATGTCGGCATCAATTTCCGCCGCGCGATGGCCTTGCCGCGGGTCTATCTGCACCTCGAACTCGCTCTTGTTCGGCGCATCCGGATCCTGTCCATTCTCGGCGCGGCCGATCTGCTCGGCGATGCTTTTCACCCCGGGAATGGCCATGAGGCTCTTGGAAATTCGTTCGCCGATCCGCGTGGTCTCCGCCAGCGAGATTCCGGGACGCAGGGACGCGTGGGCGATCAAGTAATTCTCGCGAAAATCGGGCAGCAAGCGCGCTCCCAGCAGCGGCAGACAGATGATTCCGGCGATCCCGCTCACGAGCACAATCGCCACGAGCGCGCGCGGTCGCTGGTTCAGCCAGGCAATCGCGCCCAGCTGTCCGCGCTTCAGGTGCCCAAGGAAGGCCGCCTCGGACCTCGGATGCTGCCCCGCCATCACCAGCGCGCATAGCGCCGGCGTCGCGCTCATCGCGACCAGCAAGGAGAGGCCGACGGCCAGCAGGAAGGAAATCGACAACGGACGGAAGAATGCGCCCTGCAATCCGGACATCATCAATATGGGCAGAAACGCCACCGCGACCGCGGCCGTTGCGTAGAACACGGGCCGCCGGACTTCCAGCGAAGCGCTGATGAACAATTCATTGATATTCACATTGCCCGTCACCGTACGCCGCCGACGCAGTATGTTCTCGACATCGATGACGGCATCATCGACCACCACACCCAGCGCGACGACCAGGCCGCCCAGCGTCATCGTGTTCAGGCTCATTCCCAATGCCTCGAGGATCCAGACCGTGGTCAGCAGCGCGAGAGGAATCGCGCTGAAGGACACCAGCGCTCCGCGCCAATCGCGCAGCGTGATCAGCAACAGCGCCACCACGAGCACGGCGCCTATCAATAGGGAGTTGCGCAGTTTCTCGATGGCGCTTTCGATGAAGCTTGCAGGCCGCAGCAGCGCCGGATGGTATAGAACGCCTTGCTTGGCCAGCGCCGGCGCGAGCGCGTCGAGCCGTTCCTCCAGCGCGCGCGTCACATCGAGCGTATTCGCGCCGAACTGCGTCGAAGTCTCGATGAGGATGCCGGGACGACCTGCGATCAGGGCATCGCCGAAACGCGGCTGCGAGCCTTCACGCACGGTCGCCACATCGGCGAGGCGCACCGGCACACCCTCACGTGTACCCAGCACCGCGCCTGCCAGCGCATCGATGCCGGCGCCGGGCGCCTGCGCCTGGATCACGATGCGTTGCGTGGGCGTTTCCAGGTACCCTCCGCCAATCAATGCGGTGGCGCGCTTGGCCGTGGCCAGGACATCTTCGAGAGTGAACCCGCTTAGCGCAAGCCTGGCTGGATCTATATCGATCTGGCGCTCGTGCACTTCGCCCCCGAAGATCTGCGCCTGAGCCACGCCCGGGACGGCCAGAATCTGCGGCTTGACGATCCACTGCACCACATCACGCAACTCGACCGGCGAAAGCCGATCACTGGTGTAGCCGAAGTGCACCAGGTACTCCATCGAGGAACTCAAAGGTGACAGCAGCGGAGCCCCGACACCCTGCGGCAGCGTGCCCGCGAACTCGGCCAATCGCTCAGTAACGACCTGGCGTTGCCGATACGGATCGCCGCCGCGATCGAAGACCACTTGAATCGCCGACAGACCCTGGCTCGACGTCGACCTCACGGTCTTCACGTTTTCCGTACCGGCCAGTAGTCCCTCGAGCGGCCGGGTGACCAGTGCTTCGACTTGGGTCGCATCGAGTCCCGGCGCCTCTGTTTGAACCAGCACGTGTGGAGGAGCGAAATCCGGGAATACATCGAAGCGCGCAGACACCGCCGCGGCCGCGCCAAATACGGCAATGAGGCAAGCGAGCGCCGTGACAATGCGCGGATTGCCCAGCGAAGCGCGGACGATGGCGGCAAGCATGTCGGGCCCTAGTCGTCGTCATCCGGCGCAGTCACGCCGACGCCCTGCAGCGACCACAGTACACCGGCCCCGCGCACGACGATGTTGTCGTCGTCATCCACGCCATCGACCAGCCAACCATCGCCATAGGGGACCAGCAATGTCACTTTCACGGCCGCATAATGCGTTTTCTCATCGCCCGCTTTTGCCGTTAGCTGCTTGTAAACGTAGGCTCCGCTTTCGTCATAGAGAATGGCGTCGCGCGGCAGCAGCAGGCCCGAACGCTGCTCCGTCAAAAGCGTTACCGGCACACGCGCGCCCGGCCCGAGGCCCGCGGGTGCGTTCTGAATTTCAAGCAACAGAGCGACGCTTTGTGCTTCGCTGCTTTGCTTCAAAGTACCGAGAATGCGCCCGGGAACTTGGATGCCATCGACATCCAACAGCGCCTTGCCGGGCAACGCACCCAGGCTGTGGCGCCCCGGCAGATCGGCACGCACCAACAACTCATGTCCGCTCACGGCAGCGTCGAGGACCTTTTGACGCGGCCCGGACGGCAGCGCAATCAGCGGGCCCCAATGCAATGCCAACCGCGCCGTTGTCAATTCCGCCCCGGCCTGCGCCTTCGCCTGCTCGGCCTGCGCAGCTTCGAGCATCTTGAGCGAGGCTCCTGCGCCTAAATTGAACAAGGCGCGCACCCGCATCAATTCCGCGGATGCGGAATGCTCTGCGGAGGCAGCGGCCGTCGATTCGCCCATGTCGGACAACAGCGTGGTTGCATCCAGCACCAAGCCCAGTGCGTCGAGGCGCTCCGGCGTCTTGGCGGCGATGGGCCGCGCGACCATAATGCCGACCGCCTGCTTCTGCTTATCGCTTAAAGAAGCCTGCGCCGTCTGCTTGCCGGCATCGGCGGGTTTGTCGTCATCATCGCCAACCGCAATGATCGAGCTCGACATCGCGCAGAGTGCCATGGACACCGCAACTGCGACCCAAGGCTTCATGATCGAAGGCTTTACGATCGAAAACTTCACGTTTCAGCCCCGAGTGCCAGCTCCGGTCCCGACAAAGGCGTGCGCAGCACGTCCTCGAGGTTATTGCGCGCCGCCTGCAACTGCGCGCGCATCTGCAGCACTTCAAGTTCCGCCTGCGTGGCGATGATTTGCGCGCCCAGTTGCTCGAGAAGATCGGTTGCTCCCAAGCGCAGCGCCAGCTCAGCATGCTGCAGTTGTCGATGCGCCGCAGCCAGGCGGCGCTCGGCTGCATTGCTGCTCTCGCGTGCGATATGCTCCTCACGCTCCGCCGCCGCGATTTCCCCGTAGATATCGGCCTGCAGCGCCAGCATTCGCTGGCCGGCGAGTTCGCGGCCGGCTCGCGCCTCCGCGATCTCACCGCGATTGCGATTGAGCGGAAGTGTAAAGCCGACGTCGAATGGAAATTTCGCAATGCCGTGATCCCAGTAGTAACCGGGTGAGAGCATGAACTGCGGGTACTGGCGAGCGACCGCGAGTTGAAGTTTGGCCTCCGCGGCTGCGTAGTCGCCGATCGCGACCCCAAGATCGGCGCGCGACAGAAGCGCCTGCTCGCGGGCCTCGCGCCGCCTGTCCTCGTCCACCGGCGGCGGCTCGCCCCATTCCGGCCACGTGAAGCTCATCCCGTCGAGCGCTTGCGGCGGCATTCCCAACGCCCGCGCCGCGCCGGCTTGCGCGGCAGCGGCGAGAGTGTGCAATTCCGCCTGTTCCAGCTCGATTCGGATCCGCGCTTGCCGGCTGGTCAGCAATTCGCTGGGCGCGTCCTCTCCCAGTGCGACGCGTTGCTCCTCGATCACTATCAGGCGATCTTGAGCCGCGGCAAGCCTATCCAGCAAACCGGAACGGAGGCGCACACTCTCCCAGTCGGACAGCGCGGCAGCCAAGGCGCGGCGCACGGCCCAGGCATGATCCATCAGCTGCAGGCGCGCGCTGCCGGTGTCGAGCCGCGCAATCTCCATTCCCAAGCGGCGTCGTTCGCTCGAGCGCAACAGCCAATTGAAGCTCACGCCGTAAAGCCAGGGATGCGAATCATGGCGCGCGTATTCCGACTGCAGCGTGATGTCCGGATTGGGTCCCTGCGCGGCGATGATCTCGCGCGACAGGGCTGCGTCGATCTCGGCTTGAGCGACCGCGAGCTCCGGGTTCTGCTTCAACGCCAGAGCCAGCAGTTCGGCGCGATTCCATTCCCGCAGCGGGCTGAGCCGGCGCAATGCGAATTCCTCGGCGCTGCGTTCGGGTTTGAGCGGTTGCGCTTGGTAGTGAGTGCACCCGGAAACCGTTGCGGCTGCAATCACCGCGGCACAGCGCCACATGGGCATCTGCGACATTTTTCTAGTTCGACCCGCAACACTGCTCAACTGACTATTCCTTGGTGCTGCGGGAAACCGTCCGCCGCGATCCGAGAATTTCTCCCGACAACGATCATACTCGCCCATCCACACACATAAAATCCGTCCCAGAAGTGGAGCAGTTGGACGCGGCACTGCGTTGTTCTCGGCGCTGTCATCATTTGCTAGAATCTCGAAATGCGTTTGAATTTGCGGACTGCGGCAGCGCTTTCGATGGCTTTTGCCGCAGCCGCGTTCGTTTGTTCTGCGCAGCCGGTCGATCCTCCCAAACGCCCCGAGGGGATATGGAAAGCAGCCGTGCCGCCGAAGGCCATGAAGGGCGAATTTGATAATCTTGATCCGCTCGGCGTCGTGGCGGGGGCAAGAATAGCCGCCGACTGTTCGCTCAACTGGATTGATCCGGACGACGGCAGGCTCTATTGCTTTGCAAGCGGCACGTCGCTGGAATTCTTCCTGGATCAGCCGCAGGTCAACATTCAGCGGGCGCGAGCGGCCTGGCGAAGATTGACGCGTCAGCGACAGTGAGTGGCACGGAACCGGCGGCGCAACCACTACGTCGCCGATTCCGACCACGACCCTAGGACCATGTCAGAAGAAGAGAATGCCGCCGAGCGCGTAATCCTTTTCGGTCGCCGAGTTCCCGTTCCAGGCTTCCGCCTTGGTATCGATATACTCGCCCACCAGCGTGATGCTCTTGGTCAAGCTGTAGTACAGGCCGAGTACGCCGGACGAATTGCGCTTGACCAGATTGTTGACGTTCTGCGTTGCGCGTTCATCATCGGCGAGCTTCAGTTCGGACAGACCGTAGCTCAAGCCGAGTTTCAGCTTGCCCAGTTTATAGGTGCCCTGCACATAGCCGCCGTCGGACTTTCGGGTATCGCCCAACGCGGATGTCGGCAGGATGAACAGGCCGGTCGTTCCGACTCCCTTGCCCGTATAGCCATACAACACTCCCTCAAAGCCGGCGACATCTATCTTGACGCCGCCGTCGAGCCCCCAACCGCTAAAGCTCGTCGCCTTGCCGATGAGCGCGTCTTGGGCGGCAGCCGCGGAATTGTCCTTCAATTTCTGATAGACGACGTCGATCCAGGCTTTGCCAAAGAGCGCATCGCCTTTCGGATCTCCCCACGCATAACTGCCGCCGACCTGAATCTGCGGGGAATTGTGGGAAGTGTAGCCCGCCGTCTCCAGGGGCTGAAAGAGTCCGATCGATCCGCTGAAGCCATTGTAGGTCGCTGTGGTGTAGGTGATCTGCGGTTCCCAATCGGTATAGATATAGCCAATACCGATGCGTCCGAGACTGGTGTTGCTCGGCGCGGAATTGGCGCCGGCGGATCCGACCCCGAGCAACGTCATGTCATCGAGGATGGCGTCCTTGCCGAAGAGGCCGATGTCGCGTCCCATCTTGACCGTTCCCCAGCTGGCATCGCCGAAGGTGAAAAACACTTGGCGTGCATCGATGCCGGGAGACGCGAGTGCCGATGGCTGACCGGCTCCATTCACACCCGCGGCTGCTGAGCTGTTGATGCCCGGGTATAACCCGACCGTCACATCGATATCGAAATCGCCCTGCCGCGAGGTCGCGCTGAAGACGAGCGCGGCCGGCAGCAAGCCGTTGCGTACCGCGGCGGAATGATCGCCGGTACAGGCGAGTCCGCCGGTCACCGTGGTGTTGGTGCCCGGATCGTCGCACTGCGACCCCACGTAGAAAGCATTGACGTTGCCGGAAAAATCTATCTTCCAATCGCCCGCGTTGACGTCTATTCCGGCGACCGCCCGGGTCATTGGAACCATGAGGATCGCGGCGCTGGCTGCAATCGCAAGCTGGGTGCGCTTTTTCATGAAAAACTCCCTCTCCGTTTCGTTTCTCTGTCGTGACGTTGAACGTCAAAGCCGATCGGCCTTTCTTCCCTTGTCGCGGCCGCGCCGAAGCGTCGGGCTAAGCCTGTTTCCAACATGTGCAAGAGACGTACCAATGGCGCAACGGCGTTGGGCGCGATGCATTTTTGCAGCTCCGCATCAGCGATCGGCGCACGCCGCTTGGGTTTTGAAGCGAAAGATGCGTATTGAAAAGGCGCAGAAATCTGTGCGGCTGTCACGGCACAGAATCAGTTTTGTCGCACTCTGTGTTGAATTGGATACAGAGGCGGAAGCGGCCGCGGCGGCGATGCTTGGATCCGCCTTCTTCACTCACACTCGAGCTGCTTCATTTTTGAGGCACAAACTGTGGCGGATCAGAAACATCGCACTCGAGGCGCCCTTGAGCGGGTGCCCCCGCAGCGCGCAAGTACTTGATTGCGCAGATATCGGCGGATTTGGTGCGGACTGGCACGCTAGCTGCTTGTATTTGTAGCCAATAGGCATGGCGGAGCCACTTTAAGGAGCTCGTTTCCATGAAGACCAGAGCGGCTGTTGCGTGGGAAGCGAATAAACCGCTGAGCATCGAGGCGGTCGACCTGGCAGGCCCGAAGGCAGGTGAGGTGTTGGTGCGCATCGTCGCCACCGGGGTCTGCCACACGGACGCGTTCACGCTATCCGGCGCCGATCCCGAAGGGCTATTCCCGGTGATTCTGGGTCACGAGGGCGGTGGAATCGTGGAGGAGGTCGGCGCCGGCGTCACCAGCGTCAAACCCGGTGATCATGTGATTCCGCTGTACACGCCGGAATGCGGCACCTGCGAATTCTGTCGCTCCGGAAAAACCAATTTGTGCCAACGAATTCGCGTGACTCAAGGCAAGGGCGTGATGCCGGACGGCACGTCGCGCTTTTCGATCAAGGGCAAGCCGATTTTGCACTACATGGGAACCAGCACGTTTTCCGAACACACCGTGCTGCCGGAAATCTCCGTGGCAAAGATCAATGCGACGGCGCCGTTGGAAAAGGTTTGCCTGCTCGGCTGCGGCATCACCACCGGCATTGGTGCCGTGCTGAATACGGCCAAGGTAACGCCGGGATCAACCGTGGCCGTATTTGGCCTCGGCGGCATCGGCCTGTCGGTGGTGCAAGGTGCCGTGATAGCGAAGGCATCGCGCATCATTGCGGTGGATCTGAACCCGAGCAAATGGACCATGGCCAAAGCGCTCGGCGCCACCGATTACGTCAACCCGAAGGACTACGATAAGCCGGTGCAGCAGGTTATCGTCGATCTGACCAACGGCGGCGTCGACTATTCGTTCGAATGCATCGGCAATGTCCACGTGATGCGCTCGGCGCTGGAGTGTTGCCACAAGGGCTGGGGCGAATCGGTTATCATCGGCGTGGCGGGCGCCGGCCAGGAAATATCAACGCGTCCGTTCCAGTTGGTCACGGGCCGGGTCTGGCGGGGCTCCGCATTCGGCGGCGTCAAAGGCCGCTCACAATTGCCCGGCTACGTGGATCGGTATCTGTCCGGCGAGATCAAGATCGACGAGATGATCAGCGCAGTGTTGCCCTTGGAGAAGATCAACGATGCTTTCGAGTTGATGCACGAAGGCAAGGTGATCCGTTCGGTGATCAAGTATTGAATGCCGTGTCAGCGGCTGTACGAAAAACATTGGAGGAAGAATCATGGCAGTTTCAATTCATCCGTCGGTCGACAATGGCGTCAAGCAGGGATCGAAGGACTTTTCCGGCGGAACTCTGACCTGCAAATGCAAGGACAAACCGGTGAAAGTAGCGGTCGGAGCGCAGACGGCACACAACCACGTATGCGGTTGCACGCAGTGCTGGAGACCCAAGGGTGTGCTGTTTTCGATGATCGCGGTGGTTTCGAAGGACAAGGTCAAGGTCACCCAAAATGGCGACAAGCTTGCAATCGTCGATCCTTCCAAGACCATTCAACGCCATGCCTGCAAGGTTTGCGGCACGCACATGTTCGGCCGCATCGAGAACAGCAAGCACGCGTTCTACGGCCTCGATTTCGTCCATACGGAATTGTCCTCCGAGACGGGATGGTCGGCACCCGGATTCGCCGCCTTTGTTTCCTCCATCATCGAGGCGGGTGCGAATCCCGCGAACATGGATGCGGTGCGCGGCCGGCTCAAAGAGCTGCGCCTCGAACCGTATGACTGCCTGAGTCCGCCATTGATGGACGCGCTGGCAACGCAGGCTGCAAAACTGTCGGGCGTTCTGAAAGCCTGACGCCGTCTCTTGCGGGCGAGCCTTGGGAGACGCCGCCATTTTAAGGCGGCGTCTCCCCGCAAGCCTAAGCCGCTATTGTTCGAGAACGATATTGTGTTTGTGAATTTTGCGATAGAGCGTATTGCGGCTGATGCCCAACGCCTGCGCGGTGCGACTGATATTCCAGTGCATCCTTTCCAGTTCCCGCAGCAGCGCGGCGCACTCGGCTTCGCGCAATGCGGCCGACGGCAATGCCATCGTGGGGCCCGGGTTCGAATTGCCGGCGGCGAGCGGCGGTATCGAGCGGGCGTCGGTGTGCAGAATTTCCTGCGGAAGATTCGACAGGCGAATGACGCCGTCGCGGCAAAGCGCGGAGGCAGTGCGCAGCGCGTTGCGCAGCTGGCGGATGTTGCCGGGCCACGCGTAGTCCAACAGCCGTTGAAAGGCATCTTCCGCAATCTCCGCCGTTCCCTGATCGGCGTTCTCTTCCTGCAGAAGCGTACGGATCAAATCCGCCTTGTCTTCGCGCTCGCGCAACAGCGGCAATTGCAAGGTGATGCCGTTCAAGCGGTAATAAAGATCCTCGCGAAACTCGCCGCTCTGAATCATCTGGCAAATGTCGCGATGCGTGGCGCTGATCACGTGCAGATTCACCGGGATGGCTTGATCGCTGCCGAGCGGCACGATTTCCCGCTCTTCGATGACGCGCAACAGGCGCGTCTGCAACATCAGCGGCATATCGCCGATCTCGTCCAGGAACAAGGTGCCTCCATTGGATTGAAGGATCTTGCCGACCCGGCCCTCCTTGACCGCGCCGGTAAATGCGCCGCGCGTATAGCCGAACAATTCGCTTTCGATCAGGCTCTCCGGTATGGCGGCGCAATTCACCGTCACCAGCGGCTTATCGGACCACAGTCCGCTGTAGTGCAAGGCCCTTGCGAATGCTTCCTTGCCGGTTCCGGTGGCGCCCTGCAGCAGTATCGGCACTTGCTTCGCGAATAGCTGGCGGCCCACGGCGAGGTTCTTGCGCATTTGCGAATCTTCGCCGACGTGGTGTTGCGGGCGTCCGGGTTGCTTGCCCTCTTCCACGTCGCTGCCGTGATTCGGCGCTGCCAGCTTCCAGGTGCGCGCAGCACGCTGCAGCGGTCCGCGCGCAATTGCAAAGAATCGCCGGCCATGCGCCAGATCGCGCACCGGCCAGATCGTGCTCGGCTCGAAGTGAGCGCGCCGCTCGAGCGCACCGAAATCGAACTGGAAGAACCTTTCGATCGATTCACCCACCAGTGCCTTGCGCGACGAGCAGCCAAGCTGCAGAAGCGCGCTCTCATTCACGGCCAGGATTTGGCCGCAGCCATCCATCGCCACCAGTGCCTCATGCAGAAGCCCGACGAATTCAGGTCGGCTGTGAAAACGCAGTATCCAGGATTGGCTGAACTCATTCAGAAAATTCCAGCGCGAGATGAGGTGCGTGGACATCAAGACCAGCGCCAT
Organism: Steroidobacteraceae bacterium; assembly: GCA_035643995.1. Lineage (GTDB taxonomy): Bacteria > Pseudomonadota > Gammaproteobacteria > Steroidobacterales > Steroidobacteraceae > Bog-1198. Next base: position 25,207 of record DASQPK010000001.1, read on the forward strand.
CGTATGGCGCTGAATCAGGCGGCTATCGTTCGAATTTGCCGTGGAGGCATCGAGCACCGCCATGACCGAACCGTGAGCGTCCAGAATCGGCGCGCCTGAACAGGACAATGCCAGGTTATAGCCGCGGAAATGTTCTTCCCGATGCACGGTCACCGGATACCCTTCGGCGAGACAGGTGCCGATGCCATTGGTCCCTTCGTGCCGTTCATCCCACAGGGCGCCGAGCAACAGCCCGGCATGCCGAAACTCGCGCTGCAATGTCGGATCACTGATGGTGGTCAGGACGACGCCTTGGGTGTCGGACAAAATGACTGCGAAACCCGATCCGGCGATTTGCTCGTACAGGCTCTCCATTTCAGCGCGAGCCACCGGCAGCAACTCACCCATTCGCTGCTGCGATTCCTTGACGGCGTGCGACGTGAGTACCGTACTTTGCCGCGGCGCCGCGGGTTCGAGGTGGTATTCCTGCAAACAGCGCTGCCAGGAGCGAGTCACATGCGGCTCGATTCCTGCAGGTTGCAAACGGTTCTGGACCACATGAATCACGCGCGACGCGTGGCTCGTAGCGAGACTGAGATTCGTCATGAACTCCCCCATCGTCCTTGCGAAACCAAAGCAACCCGTGGCTTTTAATCAGCCACGTCGTGCCCGCATCAATCGCGCCCGTGCCTATGCCGCCCGCGCCTCGGGAGGCTGTGCCTTTTGCGGCCAGCCTGCAATCTGCATTGCAGCATTATGTTATTGACCCGCAGGTGTCCCAAATTTGTAGGCGGGATCGCCGGAATATTTCGAGCGCACAAAGGCAAAGATTTTCCAGAGATCATCGGAATTCTTGATAATTTCGCCAAAGGGCGGCATCGGACCGACGACGCTCTCACGACCCTTGCGTGAGTACCCCTGTTTCTGAAGCTCATCGCTGCCGAGCACCACCAGCCGAAACAGCGTGTCATCGTCGCCGCCGTACACCCAGATGTCGTTGGTCAATGGGGGGCAGATCCCCCCGCCCCCGCCCCCGCCATGACAGCCGCTGCAGGAATACTGCAGTAATAGCTTCCCACCCTCGGCAACGATGTCGGCTTGAGAATCCTTGTAAGGATTGGCCAGTGAGCCTTTCGGCGCCTTTTTAACCAGATCCATCGGCAAGATTTTGGTGTAGTCCACGGCTGCCGCAGGCGTATCGGCCCACACCGCTTCCAAGGTGCACAATGCGGCGGCGCCGGCGAAAACCGCGACGATCCCCGCAACAAGAAAGCCTCTTCTCACTGTCACTCTCCTTCGATCGTAATATCATTCAGGTGCTCGCGCCGTCAGCTTGTTTTAGAGCCATCCGCGGCGGCTTCCTGCAGCATCTTGAGCACGGCCTCACTGTTGTTCGCCTGCGCAATGCTGAGCGCGGTGCGGCCATCTTCGCTGCGCGCATTGAGGTCGGCGCCCGACTTGAGCAGCAACACCGCAATGCTCGAACGATTGCCCGCCGCCGCGACCATCAGTGCGGTGACACCGCCTGGATTCGTCGCGTTGACCTTTGCGCCATGTTCGATCAGCGATGCCACCAATTCCTTGGAACCGGAAATGGATGCAAGCATCAGCGGCGTGTAGCCGCCCTTGGCAACCGGCGCGTTGACGTCGGCGCCGGCCTCGAGAATTGCGCGAGCCGCCTTGATCTTGGCGTTTTGGGTGGCGATGGCCAGCGGCGTCAGACCGTCGCGGTCGGCCGCATCGATTTTCGCGCCGTGCTTGAGCAGCATCGTGATCAAGGCAGGATTGTCGCCCCAGGCAGCCCACATCAGCGGTGTCCAATCATTGCGGTCGGGCAGATTGGCATCACCCTTGTGATCCACCAGAAAGGTCGCGACCGGGATGAAGCCGAATCGTATGGCGCTGATCAGCGGTGTGAAGCCATCCCCGTCATGGGAGTTGACCTCGGCGCGGTGAGCCAACAGATAGCCCACACGATCAATGTCATTGGCCACGATGGCATCGTTCAACTCATCGGTGGGATCGGCACCCTCGGCCAGCCATTTTTTCAGTTCGGCCATCCGGGCCGCCCGCATCTTTGCCGTCACCGCCGCCGCTTGGGTTTCAGGTTTCGGCCGCTTATAAGGTCCGTGCGAAGGCAGGTCGCCGGAGACCGTGCACTCTTGACACTTGACCAGCGGCACGCCGAAGTCGGACAGAATCCGCTGGATTTCGCCCGCATTCTGCGCGACTGCCTGCTCGACCGCCGACTTGATGTCCGGCCGGCCTCGCGGCACGGCGAGGGTCATGTCGAATTCCATCGGAACTTCATCTTCCAGCATATTCACCGGCTGGATCGTCAACGGCGCATGCACCACAGACTTGTAGTAGCCGGCCATGGGTCCCCACGCCGCAGCGACATCCAGGCTGCCGTCAATGACCTGCTGTACCTGGTGCGAGGGCTGGTTGTCCGCCACCAGGTCGCCGTTGTGGCTCAGATAATGAATCACGGTGTTGTCGATGACGTGATGCTCGGCCAACGCCGTGCGAATGGCAGAGACTTGGAATACGCCGACGCGAAGGCTCTTCAGCACCGGCGCATCCAGATTTTTGATATTGATGCCCTTGTCGCTGCGATAGGCGAGGACAAAGGTTGAACGGTACAGCGGGGACAGTACCTCGGCGCCTTCGGTGTCCGAGGCCATGTCCATCCACAGATCGCAGTTGCCCTCGCTCAACGTCGTGCGCATGAGCCCGCGCTCGATCGAGGGCCGCCAGTAGTATTGAACGCCCGTGCCCAAAGACGCGCCGATGAGCTGCGCAATCTTGTTCTCGAATCCCTCGCCCTTCTGATTTGACAACGGCATATTGCCGGGGTCCGCGCAAACGGTCAGTGACTTGAGCGGGGCAGCCCACGCCGCGCCGCTAAGCGCCAACCCGGCGAGCAGGCAAGCAGGCCGGGAAAGGATTACGGTCTTTAAGATTGCGGTCTTAAACATTGCCATCTCCAAAGATTGGACAGTAGCCGCGGGGAAGGTTTCACCTGCGGCAGTGAATTGTCGCCGCGCACCATGCACAAAAAACCCGGTGGCGTTGACCACCGGGTATATTTTCGAGGCCCAAGGGTGCGTCAGTTTCCTACTTTGAACGTGTACAGCGTGCCCCCTTGCGGGATCAAGCTCAGGTTGGCGGCCTTGGTCATCGCGGTCGCGCCGATCGCGCCGAACTTGTCGTTCAAATCCAATCCCGCCGTCACCGGCAGGCCGATCCAACCGCCGATACCGGACCACACGGAGACGTACTGCTTGCCCTTCACCGAGTACGTGATGGGATTGCCGATGATTCCGGAACCCAGTTTGCGGGACCAGACCACCTTGCCGCTGGTACGGTCAACCGCTCGGAAGTCACCGCCCAGGCTGCCGTAGAATGCCAAGCCGCCGGCGGTCACCAGCGCGCCGCCCCAGTTCGGGTATTGGTCAGGAATTTCCCACTCGGTCTTGCCGGTCACCACATTGAACTTCTTGAACTTACCGGTGACGCCCGGTTTTTCAGGATACATGTACACGTTGGCGAACACGTAAACAGTTCCCTGCTGGGTGTGCGAGCGCTCCTGAGGTTCATCTTCCATGCACCAGTTATTCGTCGGCACATAGAAATTGGCGGGATCGGTGGGATCAACCGCGACCGGCTGCTGGTCTTTGCCGCCCATCGCGGATGGGCACGCCTGCGTATTGACGCCGGCCTTGAGCGGCGAATGCTCGGGCACCTTGACGGGCCGCCCGGTCTTCATATCGACTTTTTCCGCCCAGTTCGTCGTTACGTACTTGTGGGCGCGCAGCAGCGTGCCATCGGTGCGGTCCAGAACATAGGCAAAGCCGTTGCGGTCAAAATGCACCAGGGCCTTGCGCATCTGGCCGTCGACATTCAAGTCGACCAGCACGACTTCATTGACGCCGTCATAGTCCCACTGGTCGAACGGCGTCATCTGATAAATCCACTCTGCTTCGCCGGTGTCGACGTTGCGTGCAAAGATGCTCATGGACCACTTGTTGTCGAACTTGCCGCTGTTGCAATTCTCCTGCGTCAGCGGTTCAGCGCAACGATACTGCGGAGACCAGAGACCCGGGTTGCCGGTCCCGTAGTACACCAGGTGCAGCGCCGGGTCGTAGGCATACCAGCCCCACGCCGCGCCGCCGCCGCGCTTCCACTCATCGCCGGGGAAGGTATGCAGGCCTAGATCCTTGCCGAACTGCCCGTATTCCGGATGCTTCTTGTTGGTATTCTTGGTCATGCAAACATCGGCATCGCTGCCGGTGGAATGACACTCCCACACCTTCTTGCCGTCGGCGAGGTTATAGGCGGTGACGCGGCCGCGAGCCGCAAATTCATCGCCGCCGAAGCCGATGATGACCTTGTCATTCGCGATGATCGGGGCCGGCGTGATGGTCTCGCCTTTGTCCGGAAAGGCGTGCTTGATGACCCAGAGCTCCTTGCCGGTAACGGCATCGAGCGCGATGACGTAGCCGTCCAAGGTGCCGAACACGAGCTTGCCGCCCGCATACGACAGGCCCCGATTCACCGTATCGCAACAGGCGCGGGGTACGGCGGACTCATCTCGACCGCTGGTCTTGGTGTAATGCCACACCTGCGCCGGATGATCCGGGTCGGAGAGATCCAGCGCTTGGACGATATTGGGCCAACCGCTTTCCATGAACATCATGGGCTTGCCGCCGACATCTTCGATGACCAGCGGCTGTCCTTCATGGCCGCGCAGCGTACCGCTCGACTGCGACCACACCATCTGCAGGTCTTTGACATTGCTGGCGTTGATGCTCGCCAGCGTGCTGTAGCGAGTCAGATTCAGATTGCCCGCCGGGGCACCCCATTGATTCGGGTCTTTGAAGCGCTGGAATTGCTCGGTATCCGATGCGGCCATGGCGGCACCACACGTCATTGCGAGCGCGGCGATGGCGTAAAGTATTTTGACGCGACGTTTTGCTGTGAGCATCATCTCAATTCTCCTGCTGCGTAGGTCGGCGTGTGTAGTCTTATCCTGCGTGCCATGCGGAATGTGCTCTTTAGGGCCGCGATATGAAATAGCAATGCTTATGCCATCCGGCCTAATTACGAAAAGAAAATAGGCACGGTGCATAAGACTTTATAAATCATGGATTTACGATTCCCGCAGAATTCCCTTGCGGCGCACTGCGGCGGGAACTGTGTCATGTCCGTTACAGTGGAGCAGTTGCGATTGCGCCGTTACTGAGGCGCAGTGCGGCATTCGACCAAGCACCCGCGGAATTCAGGCCTCGATCAGGCCGTGACGAATCGCGATCAGAGTGAGTTCCGACTGGTTCGCGGCGCAGAGTTTCTGCTTGATGTTGTAAAGATGGGTTCCGATGGTCGATGCCGAGAGATTCAAATCCTGGGCGATGCGCTGCACGGTAGCGCCGCCGGCCAAGCGGATGAACACCTCGAACTCGCGCTCCGACAATCGCTCAACCGGCGATTTCGCGCCGCCATCGAATTCGGCGAGGGCGAGCTTTTGCGCAAGCACAGGGTCCAAGTAGCGTCGGCCGGCCGCAACCGCCGTTACCGCCTCGATCAATGCCTCCGGCGCGCTGCGTTTCGACAAAAATCCCAGCGCGCCCTCTTGCAGCGCGCGTCGCGCATGCATGGGATCGTCCTGCGCCGACAGCGTGAGCACGCGCGCATGCGGATCTCGTGCGCGAATCCGCCGCAGCGCCTCGAGGCCGCCCATGCCCGGCATGGCGAGGTCCATCACCACCACGTCGGGGTTGAGCTCGAGATACATCCGGCACGCGGTCTCGCCCGATTCAGCCTCAGCCAGCACCTGCAGATCCGCAACGGATTGCAGCAGCAGCCGAAATCCCATGCGCACGACGGCGTGATCGTCGACCAGCAGCACGCGGATCATGCGGGCAATCCCAAAGGAATGTCGGCGGTGAGGCGAACGCCGTGGCCGCCGGCGCTGTCGATGCTGAAGACGCCATCCAACTGCTGCACCCGGTCCTTCAGTCCGCGCAACCCGAAATGCCCGGGCCGGGCCCATTCCTCGGATAGTCCGCAGCCATCGTCGGTGACGCTGACGATGATTCGGCGTGCGTCGCATTCCACCACAATTTCCACCTGCGAAGGCTGCGCGTGGCGCAGCGCATTGATCAATCCCTCCTGGACCACCCGGTAAACGGTCAGGGTGATGCTCGGTCCCAAATCGTCGCTGAGTTGTTGGCGCAGGATGAGGGCAATCCCGGGGTGGCGCCGCTGCCAGTCGCGCACCAAATTTTCCAGTGTGCCGGCAAGTCCCAGCGTGTCCAACGACAGCGGCGTCAGCCTGGGAATCAGGCCATGCATGGCGTCGTACAATCGAGCAGCCTCCTCGGATATCAGGCGCGCCACGTCTCCCGTCTCCGGATCACGCTCGAGCGTGCGGCTCGCAATGGCGAGCGCAAGACTGCGGATCGCGGTGACCGATTGGCCGAATTCATCGTGCAGTTCATGGGCGATGAGGCGCCTCTCCTCCTCGACGCGTTGGTCTGCAAGCGACGCCAACTCACGCCGTTCCTCGAGCCGCGCCTCGGCCTCATGTGCCTTGCGCTCCGCCATCACCTTGTCCTCCACGGCCTGCGCCATGCGGTTGAATGCCGTACCGATGGCGCGGGCTTCAGGCCCTTTGAGGGGCGGCAGGCGAAATGCCAGATCTCCTTGCTGAATGCGCTCGAGACCGTCCGCGATGATGGGGAAGGGCCTGAGCGCGCGCGCCACCGACCAAAGCGCCAGGAAGTTGACCAGCAGCAGCATGATCACGGCAATGGCACAAAGCCGTGTAATCTCGTCCCAGGCATCGAGCAGGGCACGGGAGGGTTGCGCCTCGACGATGAGCGATAGACCGCCGCGCAACACGAAAATCTGCCGGGCCGCCTGCGGCGCCAGCAAATGCGCAAACCACGCCGGCGCCTCGCGGCCCGCCTTATAAGTCGCCGCCGGCGAGCGATATAGCACCTCACCGGTGGGCGATTTGAGATAAACCTCGTTGGCGCGCACCCGGCCCAATTGCTGCAGGAATTGCAGGACCGCATCCGGGCCGCCGACATTGGAATAAATCGCCGTAAGCCGACCTAGGAACTGTGCTGCGACCCGATTGGCCGCCTCGATTTCCTCGCGCACGGAACCGCGCATGCTCTGAATTTCAGCCGCAATCAACACCATGAGAAACGCGGCGCTGAGGCCGGTCACCACGAGATTCAAGCGTGTCCGCAGTCGCATTGGCGGCATGGTATCAGGGCCCCCGCAAATCGCGGCGCCGGCGCCGGCGCCGCCTCATGAAAATCATGAGCTCAGTTTCATGAACCTGAGGATTCGGCTGCCCCGGCTTCGGTAGGAACATCAATCATTCTTCAACTCGAGGAGACAGATCATGAAATGGGAAACCCCACAAGCGGTCGAGATTCGGTTCGGCATGGAAATCACCATGTACGTGTCGAATCGCTGAAAGGCGCGGGCGCTCGTTAAGCTTCTGCGGGCCGGCGCCGTAGGTGCGGATCCGGGTCCTTGGGTCGGCCGCCGGCGGCGGCTTTCCCCAATGGAATTGCAATTGTCCCAATTGCAGCGGGTATCGCACCGGCACCTTGCGTGCCCAAGCGCGCACCCAGTCCTCCATCGCCGTAACCGGGGGCGAGATAGCCGGCGGCGACGTAACTGGCGGCGACTCGTGGGTGCTGGTGAACGCCTCGCCGGATATCTTGGCGCAGTTGCGCGCGAATCCGGATCTGCAGCCGGGACGTAAGATGCGCGACAGCGCCCTGGCCGCGATCATTCTGGTCGATGGACAAGTCGATCACACCACGGGTCTCTATATGCTGCGCGAAGCGGTACGCCCCTGGCCCATTTGGTGCACCGACAGCACCTATGCCGATCTGACCCACGGCAATCCCATCTTGGGCGTGCTCTCGCATTATTGCGGGGTCGAGCATCATCGCATCGACTTGAGTGCAGCCGAGTTCGCGCTCGATGCGGCGCCGGGCGTGCGCTTTCGCGCGTTGCCGGTTACCGGCAAACCCGCGCCCTATTCGCCCAGCCGAGACTCGCCCGTCATCGGCGACAATATCGCACTGCTGATCGAGGATGAGCAGAGCCGCGGCACGGCGCTGTATGCGCCGGGCCTCGGCGCGATCGACGCTCGAGTCTGGGACGCCATGCAGTCAGCGGCATGCGTGATGGTCGACGGTACGTTCTGGACCGATGATGAAATGATTCGTCTGGGCGTGTCCCGCAAATCCGCCAGGGACATTGGCCATCTGCCGCAAACCGGCAGCGGCGGCATGCTGGAGTGGCTGGAACGCCTGCCGTCGGCCACTCGAAAGATTCTGATCCACATCAATAATACCAATCCCATCCTGGACCAGTCTTCCGCACAGGCCATCGAAGTCGGCCGCCGCGGTATTGAAATTGCGTGGGACGGCATGGAGATCGACTTGTGAGCGGCGCCGCCTGGGATCGTGATGCTTTCGAAGCGCAGCTTCGCGCCCAGGGTCAGGCCTACCACATCCATCACCCCTTCAACGTGTTGCTCAACTCCGGCGGCGCCAGCCGCGATCAAATCAAAGGTTGGGTTGCGAATCGCTTCTACTACCAAATCAACATCCCCATCAAGGACGCCGCCATCCTTGCCAATTGCACCGACCGCGCGGTGCGCCGATCCTGGGTGCAGCGGATTCTCGATCACGATGGCCATGGCGATGACCCCGGCGGCATCGAATCCTGGCTGCGTCTAGGGATGGCGGTGGGGTTATCCCGTGAGCAGACCGAGAGTCTCGAGGAAGTGCTCCCCGGCGTACGCTTCGCCGTCGACGCATACGTGAATTTCGCGCGGCGCGCGCCCTGGCCGGAGGCGATTTGCTCATCGCTCACCGAGCTGTTCGCCCCCGAGATTCACAAACAGCGCCTGGCGACCTGGCCGCAGCACTATCCATGGATCGACGCGGCCGGGCTGCAGTATTTTCAGAGCCGCGTCAGCTTGGCGCGACGCGACGTCGAGTTCGGCCTTGCCTTCACCTTGGAGAAATTCAACACCCGCGCACTGCAGGAACGCGCGCTGGACATTTTGAAGTTCAAATTGGACGTGTTGTGGCAAATGAACGATGCCATGGCCGTGCGCTACCAGGTTCCCCTGTGACAGGAGCCCCCATCGACGCGGCGTCGAGACCGGCAATCGAACGCGGCTTTCGCCTGCAATGGGAGGCCGCGCAAAATGCGCATGTGCTGCTCTATCCGGAGGGCATGATCAAGCTCAACGGCAGCGCGGCGGAGATCCTAAAGCGCTGCAACGGCGAGACCGCGATCGCCGACATCACGTCGGACTTGGAGCGCGCGTTCACGGCGGCGGGGTTGTACGAGGACGTCGTGCGGTTCGTGCAAATGGCCGTGGAGAAGCGATGGCTGACCATTCGCGCGTAACTGAAATTCCGCCCAAGACTGAAAGTTCGCCCAAGCCTGGGCCGCCGCTGTGGCTGCTGTTGGAGCTGACTTACCGATGCCCGCTGCATTGCGCTTTCTGCTACAACCCGACCGATTACGCGGGCACCGGACCCGAGCTCGGCACGCAGGATTGGATCCGGGTGCTGCGCCAGGCGCGGGCGCTCGGCGCCGTGCAATTGGGCTTGTCCGGCGGCGAACCGCTGGCGCGCGATGACGTGGAAGACATCGTGGCGGAGGCGCAGGCCCTTGGGTTCTATACGAATTTGATTACATCCGGCGTCGGCCTTACCGATGCCCGCATCCGCGCCCTGAAAGCCGCCGGGCTGGATCACATCCAGCTCTCCTTTCAGGACAGCTCGCGGCAGATGAATGATTTCTTGAGCAGCACGCGCACCTTTGATCTGAAATATAAAGTCGCCGCCCTGATCAAGCAGTATGAATTTCCGATGGTGCTCAACGTGGTGTTGCATCGGCTCAACATCGATCATATCGAGGAAATTCTTGATATGGCGCTGCGCCTCGGCGCCGACTATGTGGAATTGGCGAATACCCAATTCTACGGATGGGCGTTTCACAACCGCGAACGGCTGCTGCCCAGCCGCGGTCAGGTACAACGCGCCGAACAGACGGTGCAGCGCTTTCGCGAGCGCGTCGGCTCGCGCATGAAGCTATTTTTCGTCGTGCCGGACTACTTCGAACGCCGCCCCAAACCCTGCATGAATGGCTTGGGCTCGATTTTCATGACCATCGCCCCCGACGGGACCGCGCTGCCCTGCCAGGCGGCGCGGATGCTGCCCGGGCTCGCGTTTCCGAATGTGCGAGACCACAGCATCGAGGATATTTGGCTCGATTCGCCCGGCTTCACCCACTTCCGCGGCGATGCGTGGATGAAGGAGCCTTGCCGCAGCTGCCCGGAAAAAGCGCGCGATTTCGGCGGCTGCCGTTGCCAGGCCTACCTGCTCACGGGCGATGCGGCCAATGCCGATCCGGTATGCGATCTGTCCCCTCACCATCACCTGGTGACACAGGCCGTCGCAGCGGCGGACCGTCAGGGCGTGCAAGAGAAGCCCCTGGTATTTCGCAGCGACCGAAATTCCACTAACCTGTTCGTCAGGGGGAACGAAACTTAAGATGCATTGGCTGGCGATTGTTTTTCTCATCGCCGTCGCCGTGGAAACGGCGACGCGCCTGTGGCTATCGTCGCGGCAAATCACGGCCGTGCGGGCGCATCGCAACCAAGTGCCTGAGATGTTCCGCGGGCAAATTGAGCTGGCCGATCAACAAAAAGCCGCCGACTACACCGTAGCCAGGGTGACCTTGAGCCGCTGGGCAACTCTGTTCGAGGGGGTGTTCAAACTCCTGTTGACCTTGGGGGGCGGTATCGCGGCCCTCGATGCCCTCTGGCGGCACAGCCGGCTCGAGGAGCCTTGGCGCGGGGCGCTGCTGGTGGGCAGCGTCTTTTTGGTGTTGCAGCTGGCAGCCCTGCCGTTCGCGCTTTGGCGGACCTTCAGGATTGAGGCGCGTTTCGGATTCAATCGGATGTCAGTTCCCTTGTTCGCACGGGATGTCGGCAAACAGCTGCTGCTGGCAACACTGCTCGGCGGACCTCTGCTGCTGACGGCCCTGACTCTGATGGACCACGGCGGAGTTTGGTGGTGGCTGTGGGCCTGGTGCCTGTGGCTGGGTTGGACCTTAGGGTTGACCTGGGCCGCGCCCCGGTTCATTGCGCCGCTGTTCAATAAATTCTCACCGCTCGCCGATGGGGCGCTGAAGAAGCGGGTGGAAAATCTGCTCGAGCGGTGCGGCTTTTCCGCGCGCGGCGGTGTGTACGTGATGGACGGATCGCTTCGCTCCGCCCACGGCAACGCTTATTTCACGGGCATCGGACGCAGCAAGCGCATCGTGTTCTTCGATACCTTGCTGGCGCGGATCGAGACAGCGGAAATCGAAGCGGTGCTGGCTCACGAACTCGGTCATTTCCGGCTGCATCATGTAAGGCAGCGGTTGGCGGCAATGGTGTTCATGGGTCTGTGCGCCCTGGCGCTGTTGGCATGGGCCGCGCGCCGCCCGGAAATTTACGGTGCTCTGGGCGTGCCTGTGCCCTCATCGGCGACGGCGCTGCTGTTGTTCACGTTGGTGGTGCCGGTCTTTGTTTTCTTTACCACGCCCATCGCATCGTGGTGGTCGCGCCGCCAAGAGGCGGCAGCCGATGAGTTCGCCGCCGCGCACGCGGATGCGGGGAATCTCATTACGGCGCTGGTCAAGTTGTTTCGCGACAATGCGACCACCCTCACGCCCGACCGCATTCACTCGTCGTTCTTCGATTCCCATCCGCCCGCGATCGACAGGATTGCGCGCCTGAATGCGATGGAGGCCGCGCGCATCCGTTAGGGCTCGGTGGCATGCTTGATCGCATTGCCGCCCTTCATTACGAATCCGGCGTTAATCAGGACGCAACCAGCCCTACGCGCGTGCCCGAAAGAGTGACGACGCCATTGGCATCCAACAGTCCCAGAGCTTCGGCGCGGCGGTGCACTTCGCTTGGGTTTCGAACTGCAACATCAAATGCGCCCAGCCCCTCGCCGCGTCCGTCACGAATCGGTACGAACCGGATCTGGCCCTCGTCCAAGTCGATGCGCCATCCGCCGCTCTGCTTCGCGGATCGGCCAAGGACGGCGGCCCAACGCTTTGCCATCCGGCTCGGGTCCTCAGCTTGAAGCTCCGCGCCCACGATGGCGACGGAGACATCCGTGCGCACATGATCGTGCCAGTGCGGGCCGCCCCACTCCCAGCGCTCCTTCGGGTTCATATGGTCCAGCGACAGTATTGCGCCGCCCAAGTCCTTCGGATGAATATGCGTGAAGGAAGCGCCGTCTCTGTCCGTCTGATCGACGATGCGTGCGCCGGCCTCGCGCACTCGCGCGCGGGCCTCGGCCAGATCATCCACCTGCAGGATCACCATGTAGCCGCCGGCCCCGCCGCGTTTCTCGAGGAGTCGAGCCGCGGTGGTTCCGGGCGCGTGCGGCGAGACCACTTCCAGGAATGTCGTACCCACCGGGAAGACAGCGTTTTTTAATCCGTACTTGCCGACGCCCGGATCATCGTAGGCATAGTCGATGCCGAGAACCGCCGTGATTTCCGCGCGCGCGGCGGCGAGATCGTGTGCCACCAGGGCGATTTGCCTAAGTCGCATCGGTACTCCAGTTCTTGAGCGAGCTAGTTCTTGAGCGGGAAAGGCTAACGACCGTTGAAAACCGGCTCGCGCTTTTCAACGAAGGCCTTGACCGCCTCGCGGTGATCCTCGGTCGAAGCGCAATGTATGTGGTGGGTCACTTCAAGATCGAGGCAATCATCGACCTCGCCGGCCATGGCCCGATTCAGATTCTCCTTCATGTAGCGGTACGCGACCGTCGGCCCCGAGGCAAGACGGCGTGCGATCTTAAGCGTCTGCGTCACGAGCTGCTCCGGCTCGCAGATCCAATTGACGATACCGAGACGCAAGGCCTCCTCGGCGCTCACACGCTCGGACAGGTAGTAGAGTTCGCGCGCCTTGGCGGAACCCACGAGCTGCGTCAGAAAGTACGTGCCGCCAAAGTCACCGGAGAAGCCGACCCGCGCGAACGCGGTTGTCATGACGGCGGTCGTTGCCATGATGCGCAGATCGCAGGCCAGCGCCATGGCGAACCCAGCACCGGCCGCCGCGCCCGGCAATGCCGCGAGCGTGGGTTTCGGCATTTTAAAGAGCCGCCCCACGGTCTCGCGCTGATTGACACGTTGGCGATGGATGGCCGCATCGATGGTCAATGCACCGTGAACGCCGTGACTGGACATGGCCTTGACGTCGCCGCCTGCGCAAAAGCCTTTCCCCGCTCCGGTCAAAACCACGCACTTTACAGAAGGGCTGAGCTCCGCCCAGGCGAGTTGTTCGGCCAAAGCCCGATTCATAGGCTCGCTCATCGCATTGCGCGCCTCGGGCCGGTTAAGGGTGAGCGTCAGCACACCATCATCCAATACCGACAAGAGATCGGAGGTGCCGGTGCCAGGCGAAGTCGTCATGATTTTGTTCCGCGTGATTGAAGCCCTTGACCTTAGTCCCGTGACCTTTCAAGTGTCAATGCGCGGATCCTGCTTAGGCCTGACGTGCGCGCAAGTATTCCATGACCCGCCCGACTTCCTGGCGCAGCTGATCTTCCAGTCCTGATATTTGGTCGACAGCTCCCGCGCGCGCGGCCGCTTCGAGCCGACCGGCGGCCGCGCTCGCCGACTGGGCGTGAATGCTTGCGCTCGAGCCTTTGAATGAATGCGCCACGGACCCGATTGCCGCCATATCGCCGCGATCGAGTGCAACGCGAATATCTCGCAACGCCGCGTCGCCCGAGTCGATGAACACTTGCACCAATTCCTGCGCGAATGTCTGGTCACCGTCGGTCACTTTCATAAAACTGTTCCAATCAACCGGCGCGTCCGTACCGGCGAGTGGCGGCGGCAGGGAACTGGTGTTCTCGACGACCGCGGTTGCAGGAGCTGTGGAGGCGAGATGCCGAACGATGGTTTCACTCAGCTGCGTGCGATCGAGCGGCTTGGTCAGGTAGTCATCCATTCCAGCCTCCCGGCACCGCTGTTCGGCGCCTTGCATGGCATCCGCCGTCAGCGCGATGATGGGAATGCGCATTGCGCCGCGCTCGCGCAGACGAATCTCGCGGGTCGCTTGATAGCCGTCCATCACCGGCATTTGGCAGTCCATCAGGATGATGCAATATCGGCCGCTCTCCCAGGCGGTAATGGCCTCGGCACCATTGCTCACAACGTCGACCTTGTAGCCGATCCTTTCCAGAGTTTGGCACGCCACTTTCTGGTTCACCAAATTATCCTCGGCCAACAGGATACGCTGATGGTCCAACATTTCCTGGACCCGCTCGACAACCACAATGGGTTGCGTGCGCTCGTGCCATTGCGCGCCGTTCAGCGACATGACGCGGCACAGGCACTCGCGCAACTCGCGCTGCGAGACCGGCTTGAGCAAGTAAGCCGCGAAACCCAACTTGGCAAAATCTTCGGCGCCGCGGATCCCCAGGGCGGAGGTCAGCAGCACCAGCCGCGTCGCCTTGAACCGTTCGTCGTCTGAGATGCGGCGGCCGAGCTCAAACCCGTCGCAGCCCGGCATCATATAGTCGAGTACGGCGAGATCGAATTGCCGGCCGCCGTTGATGCTGCCTTCCAGAGCCTGCATGGCCGCATCCGCGCTATCGACGCAGATCGCGTTCATGCCGAGTTGGATCAGTTGCTGGCTCAGCACCTTGCGATTGGTGGCGTTGTCATCGACGACCAACACGTTCCTGTGCTTCAGTGTCTCGGAATTGAAGCGGCGCGTTTCCGACTTGCGGGTCGAAATGCCGAATCGGGCCGTAAACCAAAACATCGATCCAGCACCCTCGGTGCTTTCGGCACCGGAGTCGCCGTCCATCAGCGCGACCAGCCGACGCACGATGGAGAGACCGAGACCGGTACCGCCGTAGTGCCGCGTCGTCGATGAGTCGATTTGCGAGAACGGCTGGAACAGCGATTCGACGCGCCCCGCCGGAATTCCCATGCCGGTATCGCGCACTTCGCAGCGGATGATCGTGCCAAGCGCATCGGTGGAAACGAGCTTCACGTCGATCGACACCTCACCGTCGCGCGTGAATTTGATCGCGTTGCTGCCAAGATTGAGCAGCACCTGACGCACGCGTCCCGGGTCGCCGATCAGCCGGTCGGGAATGAGAGGATCGACGCTGGTGATCAGCTCGAGTCCCTTGGCGTGGGATTGGATCGCCAGCAGGCGCGCGACATCGTCCACCGTGTTGCGGAAATCCATGTCGATCCGCTCGAGATCCAGCTTGCCGGCTTCGATCTTCGAGAAGTCGAGGATGTCGTTGATGATCGTGAGCAGACCCAGGGCGCTGTCGTGGATCGTTTCCGTTTGATCACGCTGCATACGGTCCAGATTGGTGTCCAGCAGCAGCTCCGTCATGCCGATCACGCCGTTCATCGGTGTGCGGATTTCGTGGCTCATATTGGCGAGGAACTGCGATTTCGCCTGCACCGCGGATTCGGCCCGCTCCTTGGCGTGCAACAGTTCGACGTTGGCCAACTCCAGGTCCCGCGTGCGCAGCGCCACCTGCTCGCTGAGAGCGTCGGCCAGATGCCTAAGGTGCCCTACCCGCCAGCGATAACAAGCGCCCGCGGCAGCCAGGAGGGCGAGAATGCACAGGAGAACGAACCAAAAAGTCTGATAGAAGTGCGGCTTGAGGGTGAAGTGAAAGCTCGCCCCGGTGTCGTTCCAAACACCGTCATTGTTGCTGGCGATGACGCGAAACGTGTAGGTCCCCGGCGCGAGCCGGGTGTAGTAGGCGGTGCGGCGATTGCCGGCATCCACCCAGTGCTCATCGAATCCCTCGAGGCGGTAGCGGAAGCGTGAACGTGGCGCCGCCAGCAGGCTCAGTGCCGTGTAATGGAATTCCCACTGCTGATGGCCGGGACTCACCGGGGCACCCTGCGTCAGCTCCAGCGGCACGGCATCGACGGTGACCTGTTCGATCCTTACCGGCGGGGGAAGCGGGTTCGATCGAATATGCAACGGATCCACCGCGACGATGCCGCGAATGCTGGGGAACCAGAGTCGGCCATCCGCCGTACGGCAGCCCGCGGACGTGTTGCCGCCGTCGAATTCGGCGGTGCGCAGTCCGTCAGAAACATCATAGGTGTGAATATCCGACGCTATGGTTTGGCCGCGCGCGCGCGCGTCCAGGGTTGCGCGCGGAACAGAGGTCAATCCCTTGTTCGATGTCAGCCACATCCGGTGCTGCTCGTCCTCGAGCACCTGTAAAACCGTTTCTCCCAGCGCGCTTCCAAATGCGGCGAGCGATGTGATCCGCTCGTCGCGCCACACCGCGAGACCTCCCGACGTACCGAGCCAGATGACGCCGCGCTCGTCCTCATAAATCGCGGTGACTTGCGCGCTGGGCAGGCCGTCGGTGAGCCCCAGGCGCCGCACGTGGTGCGCATCGATCAAAAACAGTCCGTGCGTGTCAGTTGCCACCCACATCCGGCCGGCCAGATCTTCGTGGATGAGGCGGACCACTGTGGGGCCCGCCACGCCCAGCATTGCCTGCATCGAGGTGACCCTTGCCTTGTCGACGACGTCGAGACCGACATCGGTTCCGATCCAAATGCGCCCCTCGCGATCCTCATTGATCGCCCTGACCGTGTTACCGGAGAGGCCATTTTTACGGTTGAAAACAGTCTCGTGAGAGCCATCGCGCGCGTAGAGTCCGGCACCGTCCGTTCCCACCCACAGGGCGCCTTTCCGATCTTCGATCAACGACCGCACCCGTACGGTCTCAAAGCCATGCGGCGGTGTCATATGCTGAAACGCGCCGCCGACATATGAGCTGACGCCGGCGTCGGTACCGACCCAAATGCCGCCGGCCGCGCGTGGGGTGACGCTCCACGCCACATTGCCTTGCAGACCTTCCGGTAACCCCAGAGGCACGAACTTGCCGTCGCGCAATCGCAGCAGTCCGTTCCCGGAGCTGCCCACCCATAGGCTTCCCTCGTTGTCCTCGAACAGGGAAAGCAGATCGATGCTCAGAACGTGATTGGCGTCGGAGGCGCTGAATACACCATCGCGTAGCCTGACCAATCCGCGACCGTAGGTGGCAATCCAGAGATTGCCGTCACGATCGCGCGTCATTGTGCGAACCGCCGAGCCGAGTTGCCCGGCCGGTGCCACGACGTCAAAATGATCGCCGGATTTGCGGTAGAGTCCGCCGGTTTCGGTGCCGAACCACAAGGTTCCATCATGATCCTCGTACATCGAGGATATCGGGTTCACCTCACCGGTCTCGGGTTGCATCGATTCGAAGCCTCTGCCATCGAAGCGGTGCAATCCCCCCGTTGCCGTGGCCACCCAAATCATGCCGCTGCGGTCTTCGAGCAGCGTTCGAATGCCGGCGTCGCGAAGGCCGTCTGAGGTGCCGAACACGCGAGCGCGCTGCTGCTGATCAATCGCAACCAGGCCCTTGTCCGTTCCGACCCAGAGGCATCCCGTGTGGTCTTCGAGAATGGAGAGGATCGGGACGTGCGCCAGGGCGGCAACTGCGTCGTATGGTTTGAATCGCCCATTCTCGAGCACGGCCATCCCATCCTGCGTTCCGATCCAGAGCCTGCCGGCCCGGTCGACGTGCAGAACCGTGATCGTATTATCGTGGATCGCGATTTCGTTGCTGCGGTCGAATACAACGAAGCGCACGCCGTCAAACCGCGCTAGCCCTTCCTGGGTACCGATCCATAGATAGCCGTCCGGCGTGCGGGCGATCGTTTGCGCCGCATTCTGTGGCAGTCCTTCTGGTATCTGCCACTGATCGAGTGTGTACTGGCTCGTTTTCAATGACGGATCGAGCGCGAGGGCGTGCCCACCGGCGATCACGAAGAAAACCGCCAGCAGTCCGCTGGCCGACATGCGCTTGATAAGCGACTCGCGCCGTGATCGATGCAAAAATCCGCTCGCCATCTGCTCTCCAATACGATGATGCGCTGTGGGTTGGCATCAACAACGCTCCAGGCACGTTTGGTTAGCGGCCTTCGATATCGATACTAAAGCAGGTGTGAGCGGCAATAAGGGGCGTACTGCCCAATTTGCGGCCAAATACTTGCAGACGCAGGCCCGCCTGCCATCAATGTCCAGCGGAAACTGTGGACCCGGTTGCGGATTGAAGGGTTGCCTGTCCTGAGCACTGCCTTAAGCGCTCGATGAGCCAGCGACCCGCAGGACCGGGTGGCTTGGCGGTGAGATAGGCGGCCGACATCGGCAATATCATGGCCTCTTCCGGCATGTCTTGAATTGACAGCTTGGCGAGCCGACCCTCCAGCAGGTCCTGCTTTACCGCGTGCATCGGCATGCCGCCCCAGCCCAGCCCTTTGAGAAGAAACGCGTGCTTGGCAAATAAATCGCCGAGGCGCCAAGTGAGGGGTGACATCACGCCGAACTCGCGCCCGGCCGTCAGTTCGGATCGGTCGGTCAGAACCAGTTGCACGTGCTTGGCGAGTTCGGCTTTGGGAACGACACCTTTCAATTGAGCGAGCGGATGCTCACGTGCCGCGACCATGATCAACTTGACCCCATGCAGTCGTTCCAGCGTCATCGAATCCGGTGCGATCGGCAAAGATCCGACAATGCCGAAGCTGCAGCGCCCATCGAGCACGGGTTTGTACGCCCCGCCGAGTGCCTCAACGTACAGTCGCAGGGGTGTGCGAGGAAATCGGTGTGTGAATTCCTTGGCCGATTCAGCGATCGCTTCAATCGGGAAAAGTACATCCACGACGACCGAGAGTTCCGACTCGAGGCCACCGGAAATTCCTTTTGCCCGCGCCTTGAGCAGATCCACGTTGCCCACGACACTGCGCGCATCGGCGACCAACAGAACGCCGGCGGGGGTGAGTTTTGGGTAGCGCTCGGAACGATCGAAAAGAACGACTCCGATTTGTGCTTCGAGATTGCTGACCAGTTCGCTGACGGCCGATTGTGCGCGATGAAGCCTGCGTGCGCCGGCCGAGAAGCTGCCTTCATCGACTGCCGCGATAAAGGCCCTCAATTGGTCCAAAGACACGCCGTCGAGCACTTTTTCGTCCTACATATCTCCAATACCGATGGATAGTATCGCAACACAACGGCTATTCATAGGAGAGGTACCGCGGCACCATGCTGCTCAATTTCGGTTGTAGGGAAACCAATATGCGAATCCATTACCCGCTTCTGCTCCTGGTCCTGGCTGCTACGTCGGCTACCGCCGCGTCCACGACTTACACGGTGGACCCCGATCACACGCACCCCAGCTTCGAGGTGGATCATTTCGGGGGCCTATCCACCTGGCGAGGCACTTTTAAGAAAACCAGCGGCACGGTCCGGCTCGACGCGGCGGCCAAGACGGGAGCGGTCGACATCGTGATCGACACCTCCACCGTCGATTTCGCCCATGACAAGCTCAACGAACATGCATCGAGCCCCGAGATGTTGGACGTGGCGAAGTATCCCACCGCGCAATACAAGGGAAAATTCGTTGAATTCGCCGACGGCGCTCCCAAGAGCATTGCAGGAGACCTGACCCTTCACGGCATCACCAAGCCGGTAACACTCACCATTAATTCCTTCAAGTGCTTTGAGCATCCCATGCTCAAGAAACAGGTTTGCGGCGCAGATGCCAGCGGCACCTTCAACCGCGCCGACTTTGGCGTGAACTACGGCCAACAGTACGGATTCAAGCAGGACGTTCTGCTGCGCATACAGGTCGAAGGCGTCAAGCTGAACTGAAGGCCGCTCAAGCGCTCATGGCTTGGCTTCGCGCTCGAGCAGCGCCCGTTTGCGTTCAATGCCCCATCGGTATCCCGCTAAATCACCATTGGCGCACACCGCCCGGTGACAGGGAATGGCGACCGCCAAGGGGTTTGCCGCACAGGCCTGCGCCACCGCCCGGACTGCGTTGGGTGCGCCGATCTGTTCGGCCAGAAAGGTGTAGCTCACCGTGGTGCCGGCAGGAACTTGCTTCAAGGCATCCCATACTCGCATCTGGAAATCCGTACCGCGAATATCGAGAGGCAGCTCCAACGCCTTGTCGGGGCGCTCAATCAGGTCCACGACTTTCGCCACCAGTCCCGCATCGTCGTTCTCGTTGAGCTCGATCGCATGGTGCGGAAACTGATTCTGCAAGTCGCTCATCAGCATTTCTGGGTCATCCCCCACCATGATCGAGCGAATCAATTGCTCGGACACGGCGATGATGACGAAGCCCAGTGAGCACGGTGCGATGGCAAAGCCGATGGTCGCCGCCGCTCGAATGAGCGGGATGAGCACGTCGGCCGCTCCGGCCTCCGAATGGTCTGTGTTTGATGTTGTTGATGTAAACATGATCTTGTCCTTGGGGGTTGGTGAATGGTGGTCAAATTAGCAACGCGCCTCGAAGGAGAAACTCCGCATCTTGCTGTCGTTGCTTGACGTGTGCGTCAGCAGTTTCAGTTCAAGGAAAATCGCTCACCGACCAATTCTTCGCTCTTCTGCCAAAGCGCCTGTGCGTGCTGCGGATCGAGAGCGTAAGGCTGCACGCCTTTACGTATGCCAGCGGATGAGGCGATCTCGGCCACGTGACAGTCTTCGCAATAGCGGCCGCCAATCGCTCCGGCGTCCGCGACGCAGGCAGCCCAGACGGATGTTGCTGCGCCTTGCGGAATGCTTTTATAGCTAAAGGGCGCGGCACCCTTGGGCTGACTGGCATTGATCTGCGCAATCACTTTCTCCAACGCCTCGGGCGTCAAGTGCCGACTGAGCTCGGTTCGGATGGCCCCCGGGTGCAACGCTGTCGCTCGCACCCCATGCGCTTTGTGACGGCGATCGAACTCGACGGCAAACAGCACATTGGCGGTCTTGGAGCGGCCGTAGGCAATGAACTCGTCGTAGGGCGCGTGCTCAAAGTTTGGATCCTCAAGATCGACGTCCCCATATCTGTGCCCCGCAGAAGACAGGTTCACCAACCGCGAACCGCTCTTGAGCAACGAAGCGATGCGGTTCACCAGGACAAAGTGTCCGAGGTGGTTGGTGCCGAATTGCGTCTCAAAGCCATCGACCGTGGTGCCCTTGGGGCACGCCATGACACCGGCGTTGGCAATGATCACGTCGAAAGGCTTGCCCGCGGCGAGCAAACCGTCGGCGCAGCGGCGCACACTGTCGAGCGATGCCAGGTCGAGTTGTACCAATTGCAGCGAACCTCCGCTCATGGCCTGCGCGCGCACCTGCTCCGTCGCGGTCTGCGCTTTGGACAAGTCGCGCGCCGCGCCGACGACTTGTGCCCCGTGCGCCGCCAAAGCGCGCGCAGTCTCGGCACCGAGACCCGCGGAAACGCCCGTGACAAGCACCCGCTTACCGCTCAAATTGACGCCTTGCAGCACTTCATCCGTCGTCGATGTGGCACCAAAAGTATTGCTCATGATCAAATCCTCGCTGTTTTTGCGCGCCGCCCTACCGCTGCACCCTGTAAAAGTGGTCTAATGAGAGAAGTGGAGGGAACCTCCGTTTAATATACGGAGGCATCCTCCGTTTTGCAAGTGTTATTTCAGGAGCAGACCATCAACGCCAAACGCAAACCAATAGCTCAGGCGCGCAAACCCCGCGCCGACAGTGCCCGGAATCGACAACTACTGATCGATGCCGCCAAGGCTGGGTTTGCGGAATTCGGGCTGAATGTGAGCTTGGAAGAAATTGCGCGCCGCGCCGGCGTCGGCATCGGCACCCTGTATCGCCATTTCCCCAGCAGAGAAGCGGTTGTGGAAGCGGTATATCGACGCGAAGTCGAGCAGTTGGCCGAAGCCGTGCCGCAGCTGCTCGAGACCTCGCCGGCGGGAGAGGCGTTGCACAAGTGGATGCACTTGTTCGTCGACTACATCGCCACCAAGCGCCTGATCGCGCCATCGCTGGGAGCTGCGGCAACTCGTGGCTCCTCGCTTCATGCAACCTCTGTCGAACTGATAACAGGTGCGATTACCACGCTCGTGAAGCGCGCCGTCGCCGGCGGCGATGTGCGCAAGGATATCGATCCGTCCGACTTGCTGCGTGCCTTGGTCGGAGTCAGCTACGGGAATCCGGACGTGGGCTGGCAAGCGAGCGCGCGGCGTCTCGTCGACATTCTGATGGATGGACTGCGCAGCACCGCGTCCGCCTCGCGCATCCGAACTGCGCGCCGCTAATTCGGCAGCATCAGAACGAAGCCATCGTTTTCGTAGGCGTAGTATCGCCATTCACGAACGGTCTTCGGTGTTCCCAAGATGACGAGTTGCTGACGCAGCGTTGCGATGTCATTGAACACGTCCGAGGCCTTGATGAGATTCTCATACTTTCGCAACAGCGCTTCGGAAGCGGCCCCCTCAGCCACGTAGGTGATCAACACCTTCAGCGGCGCGTTGAAGGACTGCAGCTTGTTCATCTTTTCGTGGGCACGGGAACTGTCGTTTTCGTGCTCGATGGCCACGGAAATCCAATTCGCATAAGTGGCGTACTTGCCGGTTTCGTCCATGCCGCGTTGCTCGTACAACATCCCGTCAAGGGTGTAGTACTCCTTGTTCCATGACAGCAACTCCAAGCGCCTGGCTACTTTCGGATAAATGGTGGTTCGCATGAAGAAATTATACGATTTGGTCTCGAAACCTACCGCCGTACGAAAGCTGTCGTGATCCGATTGCATGACGGCATCGAAGGCATTTCGAAAGTCTCTGGGCGTAATTTTATTCATCGCGTGTCTTGAGCCAACTGCCGGCAGTATCACTCATTGTGCCACTGGATTGACAGATGAAGGCGAAGACCCAGCGCACCCTCAGACTTAGGACGCATGGGCCGGCGCGGGCGATTGAGGAGGTATTTACAACGGTTCGCTTGCTCGGAACCTTTGCTTCGAATGGCGCTTGAGCGAATGCTTGGGCTAAGCCTTCCTTGGCTCGATCACTCGCTGGGCACGAAAATCCACAGCAGCACGTACACCAATAGGCCGGCTCCCGCGCAAATGAACAACGCGGCGAAGAGTAGCCGCCATACCCAGGCTTCCGTTCCGGTCGATCGCGCGATTCCGCCGCACACGCCGCCGAACCACCGGTCTGTGCGGCTGCGCCGAAAGGTATTGACGGCCGCCACGACGGGATCATTGGCGCGCGGTTGCTCGGTGTTCAGCAGGCGCTCCTTCGCGCGCTTGAACTCCTCTTCAGTCAAGCCACCATTGGCACGCAGTTCCGCCAGTTTGCTCAGTTCATCAGCCAGCGCCATGGAACACTCCTTGAAGGCCTATAGACCTAGAACACCGCAATCGGGAAAAAGTAACACTTGGGACGTCATCTTGATGATATATGAGGCGATGCCCGCTGTTCCATTGCCTGTTATTGCTTCCGTGGCTCCCGACTTTCCAGCAGCGTCTGAATCCGGCTCAGAGAGGTCAAGTAAAGATCAGTCAAGGCTCTTGTCTCGTTCTCCTCGAGCCCTTCGGCCAATACGTTCGCGAGGGTGTCCACCGCGACGCGTATCGTCATTGATTCCTCATGGGTCAGCTTTACTCCACTGATCGTAATCTCGGCTTCGTCTTGCATTTCAGCTCCGGGTGTCAAATCCGAAGCCAGGTTACCTGAAGGAGGCGGATGATCGGAGGTCGGCGGCGACTAAAACAAAAAGCCCTGACTCGGCAGAGCTCAAACCATGAGCCGTACGCCGTCGCGACCATTGCGCTTCACTTCGTAAACGGCGGCGTCGGCTGCCCGAATGAGCTCCGAAGGATCGAGCGTGCGGTGCGTCATTGCCGCCACACCGGCGCTGACCGAGACGTAGCGTTTCGGCTGCGTTTCGCGCCCTTCAAACGGATACGCCGCAATCGTCTTACACAGCCGCGCCGCGAGTGCGTGCGCAGCTTCCGGCGTGCACTTCGGGCACACGATCACGAATTCCTCGCCGCCCCAACGAGCCACGACATCGATGTCGCGCACATTATGCAGCAGCAAATCCGCCAGTGTCTTCAGCACGTAGTCCCCCATCAGGTGACCGTGTGTATCGTTGTAGTCCTTGAAGTGATCCACATCGAGAACGATGACGGACAGCGGATGGCCATTCGTTTGCGCGCGCTCAAACTCCAACTGCAGGGTATTCTGGACGAAGCGGAGATTGTAGAGGCCCGTGAGGCCATCGCGTGAGGCGAGATCGTGAAAGACCTTGTTGAGTTGGCCAAGCTCCATGTTCTTGCGTATGAGCGAATCCACCAGCGCCGCTTCTTGCTCGCGGGCTGACTCAATGTATTCGACGGCGCGCTGCACCGCGCCTGAGACGGCGTCGAGACTTTCGAATGGCTTGATCAGGTAGTCGAAGGCGCCGTCCTTGAGCGCCTGCACCGACGATGCGATGGACGCAAAGCTCGTGAGAACCAGCACGCGCGTTATCGGCGCCGTGGATCTAATCCTTTGCAACAGCTGCAGACCGTCGAGCAAGGGCATGCGGATGTCGGTGAGGACGATCTCGTGTCGCGCTTTCTCGAATTCCTGCCAGGCCTCGTCTCCATTCGCGGCGGTAGTGACTTCGAAGCCGTCATCGCCGAGCACCTCGGCTATGAGGGAGCGGATGCTGATGTCGTCATCGGCCACGAGTACTCGATATGTCATGTGTTCATCGCTTCCGGTACACCACGGCGCTCAACGAGCGGGGCCCGCACCGCGGCCGCCACCGGCAAACTAATCACGAATGTCGCGCCATGACCCGGCGAACTGCGGACCTCGATGCGGCCGCCGTGACTCTCGATTATGCCGTACTAGACCGACAGACCGAGCCCCGTCCCCTGGCCTGCCGCCTTGGTCGTGAAAAACGGCTCAAAGATCTTTTTCTGCAACTCGGGCGATATCCCGGGACCGGAGTCCTGCAACTCGATCAGAACCTGCCCGCCGACCGCGCGCGTGCGCACCGACAGCTCCCCACGCTGGCCCGCCATGGCCTGCTGAGCGTTGATGGCGAGATTCACCAGCACCTGTTGCAGTTGGTTGATGTCGCCACTGACCTGCGGCAGGCTCTCGCCAAGGTCCCTGACGATGCGAATGCCGTGGAGCGACAACTGATGGTCGACAATCGACAGGGCGGCGCCGACGGCCTCGTTGGCGTCAACCGGCTGGAATTGCAGCGTTTCCTGGCGCGCAAAGCGCATCAGGTTTTTGATGATGTCGATGCAGCGCCGTGTTTCCCGGGCAATCAGGTCGAGGCTGGCCTTGGCGGGGTTGTCCGTCCCGAGGCGGCGAATCGCCAGCTGCGCATGTCCGAGGATGCCCGTCAATGGGTTATTCACCTCGTGGGCAATACCTGCGCCAAGTTGCCCGAACGCGGCCATCTTCGCCGAATGCACCAGCGCTCGCTGGGCCTGTATCAGCGCAAGCTCGCGTTCCTGCAAACCCGAGGCCATCCGGTTGAAGGCAACCGCCAGAGCGCCCATCTCATCGGAGGACCTCGCATGCACTCTGGTGCCGAAGTCTCCTTGCCCGATGCGCTCAGCGCCCAGCGCAAGTTGTTCGAGCGGCTTCGTAAGGCGGCGCGACATCAACAACGCGACCACGGCGCCGGCGACGATGAGCGCCATGCTGACCAGCATGAGGTTATCCAGCAGGTCGCGCGCCGTCAGGTAGGCCGCAGACCGCGGGATCGCCGTGATCGTGATTACGCCCGCGACACGCGCGGCCGTGCGTGCGCCGATGTACTGGATCTTGTCGGCCGTGAACTCGCGCGTCACGACGCCGACCTGCGAAGGCGTCTGCACCTCGAGCATGGGTTGGATCCATACCGGCGCGGCCCCAGCTGCGCCTGAGCCCGCGAACCGCCCGCCCGCGACGAGAACCTTACCCGACGAGTCCACCAGTGCGCTGCCAAAACCACGGCCCCGCTCGACCGCGTCAGCCAACTCCTTGAGGCGCAGGCAAGCCAGCAAGATGCGCGCGGGCTGATCGCGTAACGGCGGCAGCGACTCGGCCAGCACCAGCAGCGGTTCGGTACCTGGCATGGTGACTGTACCGATGCGAGTGGTGGCGGCATCTGCGGACGGCGTAGTCGAGACGCCGGCGAGAGCACGTGTCACGAGATCTTTGCCGACGATACCCAGCGCCGCGAGCGCTTTTTTATTGTCGATTGTGGTCGCCGCCACGCCATTCTCCTCGACGATGACGCTGACGCTGACGAATTCGGGAAATCGTTCAAAAATGCGGGCGGTCAACCGGGCTTTGCTTGCCGGCTCGGTGTCGGGCCCGGACTCGATCGCGGCGAGCAAGCTCATATCGTGCAGATATCCGCGCAGCAGCGCCGCCGACTCAGCCGCGGTGCTGTCGGCAACTATGGCCGCCACATCGTTGACATAGGCGATCTTGTCGTCACCGAATTTCCGCGCTATGAACCCGGTGATGGCAGCGACGGTAATCGTCAGCAGCGCGAATACCGCCAGCAGGAGTTTGATGCGGACCGGAAATCTGATTCGGAAATTCCCAGCGGCGGGTAGCCGCCCGCCGGCCGGAGCGAGCCCGCCAATACCGATAATGGCGCTATTTTGAGTGTTCACTGCGCTGTTTGCCGGACCTTGTCGCCGATCTCCCGCCCGCGGTCCGATGATGCCAACCCAGTTATCGCGCAGGACGGTAGATACGGCATGTGCCATTCTGCTCGAATTGGCATGCCTGTCCGCCTACGGGGATCACGCTTTTCCCCGGCGGATGCGCGCCGGCCTCGAGGCGGACGCCCCGTGTGTGAACCAGATCTCACCGGACAATGCGGATGCCTGGTCGGCCTTATCAGTCGGGCATCCGGCTGATCTTGGAGCCCTCCAGCGTCAGGTTGAACATCAGGCCCTCGTTGGAGAACACGAATCCGATGATCGGCTTCTGGGCGGTATTCGCGTCGATGGCCTTGCCCGCGCCGCTTCCAGCCACGGTTACGTTGCCATCGACGCCCACCTTCCAGGCGCTGCTTTTGAGGAAGCCGTCGTAGGCTTCGCCCGTCATGAACAACAGGATCACCTTTCGCTTCTGCGCACCGATCTGTAGCCCAAAGGAAGCCAATTTCATCGTGTAGTAACCCACGACGCTCCCGCCGGAACTGAGCGCGCCTTCGCCGTACTCGCCGCCGAGGATCAACCCGCCCTTGATGACGTGGGGAAACACGAGGACACCTTTGGCTTTGGCAACCAGGGTCCTGGCGGCCTCAGATTGCTGATAAAGCTCCGTTAGCGCGTCCCGAACCGGACCGTCGATGTCGCGCTCCACGTGCACGACCGCGACGGATGTCGGGGCGCTCTCGAGCCAGCCGCGCCGCGCGGTGACTTTCCAGTAATAATCTCCGCTGCGAAGATCCGCGCGAATGTACATGCCGTCGCTCAAGCGCTCGTCCGCAAGCGTATCGCGCAAATCACGATCCTTGGCCAACACGAAATGATAGTCGTCCACGGGCGTCTCGCTTTGCCACCGGAACAACACCTTGGGAGGCCCTTTGTGATAGACGATGACCTGGTTGGCGACCGGCGCGACGAGCACTGGGACCGCCGGGATCGATTGGCGTTCCGCGCGGTCGCCATTGGGACTGATCTGCAGTCCTTCTCCGCTGCCCAGCTTGGTGACACCGTTGCGGGCGCGGACCTGTGCCTTGCCCCGCAATATCACGATTGACGCGGATTTATCGCGGTTCACCTGGAGATTGAAATCGGCCGCCTGGCCCGGACTCACCCCCTGCAGGCGCACGGTCGCATTGGGCAGCCGAATGCCGAGAACGTCGTTGTCAGCACCCGCCTTCAAGCGGCCCGAAAGCTCACCACGGGTTACCGAGGCTACTGCTGTGCGGGCGGCCATGAAAGCATCATTCGCATTCGCCTCGAACACCACGAGGGAGTTCTCACCGATGCTGATATCGCCGCGATTCTTGACCTTGACCACGACACTGGCCGCTGCCAGCGTTTGTATCGCATCCTCTGTATGCACCGCCCGTCCGAGCTCGGCGCCGTTCCATGCCAGCTCGCTGCCCGCACGCATCTGGACGGTACGATGGATCTTCGCGATGCTGCCTTCGAAATCAGGCAACGTTGCCGTTGGGGTACGTGCCGAGCCACTCTGATCGATGGCAGTGCTGGCGTTGCCGGCGATCCGCGAGCTATCCCGCCCCTCGCTCGGCGCCGTGCTGCCGGGGAGGGCGAGCCGAACGACGACCCAGATCACGCCGGCCGCCACGGCGATCGCCAGGACCAGCAGGCCGAATTCCAGCGATTTTTGCCGCCTGCCCGCCGAGAATAGCGCGGCCGTGCCGACCGCCGCTGCATTGGCAGCCGGTTCAGCGCCTCGCGAGGACCGCGGCGAAATTATGGCCATCGGCATTACCCAGGGTACGACAAAAAAGCCCGCGAACCAGCGCCATGGGCGCCGACGCGATCGCTGCGCCGGCAACAAATTGCCCACACGCCCGGTGCGCCTTCCAACCAAGGATACCTTTGCCCGCGCGGCTGCGAGGCGCCGTGCATCACAGTCGAGCATCAAGCCCGCCAATTCCGAGCCCCAAGTGCAGCGAGACAGACGAAGCTCGTTAGGAATTCAGGGATTATAGGGGCGAGTTGGCCGCGGTGGCGGCCGGGGTGTCCAGGGCGCAAATGCGTGCCGCACGTAGAGAGAGATTACCGTCGGGTGATAAAAGTCGGTCCGATCGACATCGAACATCGCCCCGAGCACCACGGCATGTCCGATCTCCCGCTCGACGGCTGCGTAGGCGGAAAAGCTGGTGGCGCTGCTGCGCCCGCCCGCAAAGATCGGCGCATCGTATCCTGAGGGCAGCGGCGAGCGCATGGCCGCGCTTTGCAACGCGGCATCATTGGGGTAGAACGCAATCGACCTGTTGTCGCTCACAGTCCGCGCAACCGACACACGCAACCGGTAGATCCAGCCTGCCCGGGCACCGGTCAGCTCGATCGGCACAGCAAAGCTTACATAAGACTGTGGACTGTAGTAGCCGCCGCTGCCGAAAGTGTAGTTCAGAAGGTTGTGCTGATAGTTCCAGTACTTGAGGGTCAGACCGATATCGGCCGCAACGTCCTTGCCGGAGAAGAACTTCCAATCCGTAGCCGCTTGTGCGCCGAAGAACTGATTGCCGAGCACATGCGTGCCCGTCAACTCCGTGAATCGCAGCGAGCCCGAGACACTGTAGCGTTCCCGATACAGGCCAATTCCGGCATAGGGACCGCTCTGGACTACCGCGCCCCATGACTTACCGGTGATCGGATCGCGCAGACCCGCATACGACAGCTCGCTGCTGGTGACCGCGCGCCGTGCCAGCCCCAGGGTAAAGTCGGCTGAGTTCCAGGTCGGGGTCCATTCGACGCCACCGACGATGTTGGGCAGCAGAAATCCAAGCGGCGTGCTGCCCACATCGACGGCCAATGCGTCAGTCTGATAGACGACGCCCAGACTCAGTCCGCTCTGTTGGCCATTCGAATAGTGCCGCGCCGGCAGTCCCCCGGCCGCTTGAGTCGTACCGAGCAGCGCTGCCGTATTGAAGTCGCCGCTCAAACGTCCGATGTCAAGCCTGACCGCGTCTGCGCGCACGGTGAAGCGCTGCTCGTAGCCTTTCGCGAACTGCCACGA
>DASQPK010000002.1:0-2083 GCA_035643995.1 Steroidobacteraceae bacterium
GCATTTCGCAGAAAATATGAACGTCTTTAAGTGGCCCGTCAGAATTAGCATACTGCATTGACCAACCTTTTTATCATCCCTGGCGGGCGACACGAGGGACGAATTCGGCACGCGTCTGAGGAAAATCGCGAACAAGCCGCGTTCCCGTTTTCGATGGTGGTCAAAGTGAATACTGACTCTCGCCGATGAACTATCGAGCGTCTGTTCCTGTGCAGGTTTTTGAGACATGCTGACGGTCGCTGAAAACGTCCGTTTAGCGGGGGAGACCGGAAGCAACCGGCCGGTGTGGGTCAAAACGGCGCTTTTGACCCACACCGGCCGTTTCGCCTGTCGCAACAACCGGCGCCAACCGTCGGTTTGAGGACTTTCGGCAACAGTTATCCGCAATCATCCGTTGGCCTCCACACAATGTCATTAACTGCCACCGTTCGGCCCGGGAGGAGAATACTATTCGGTAGTCACCGTGTGTCGGAGTGTGTCGGAGGGTATCATGGCATGGCGCGTCTGTTTGGTAGCCGGGCTTTCATCTGCGTTGTTGAGCGGCTGCGCTAGCGTTGGCAATGAAAGCATCGCCGACGCTACGCCTGAGAGCGTGTCCGCGCAATTGATCAAAGGAAAAACCACTCAAGAGTATGTGCGCGGACTATATGGCGACCCCGCAAAGACCTCCTTCACCGACAGCGCCAACGAAATATGGGAATACGATTTCTCCAGAATGCACTCGAAACCCACCAACTTTATTCCCTATGTAAACCTGATTCATAGCGGCGCTGAAGGCGATAAGAAGTCGCTCGTGATTTTTTTCGACAAGAGCAAAGTCGTTCGGCAATACACGATCAGCTCATCGAAAGTCGATGTGAGCCAAGGTCTGATCACGCGATAGCTACGGGTAATTGAGTTTCCTCTGCCGTGTGGCGACAGCGTTGATCTGCTTGTCGAGTACGAACCGGATCCGCAGGGCTGCACCATCACGGGTCGGGAGAGCAATTAATTGGCGTTCAGCATTCAGCGCGAACCTGCAACGCGGTCGAAATCAGTTGCCGAGCAATTCCCGATGGTGCCTGCGGCCCTGTCTCTGCATCATGTCGGGCTGATCCGATGAAGCTGTTCGCTGCGGGCCTATCGCCTCGAATTGCGCCTTCTGCTCGTCGCTCAGCGATCCATAGAAATCGTCAAGGGCCGAGCGCACTAACTTGACTGCCTGGAGCATGGTGTCGAGCCGTTTGCCGACGGCCGCGAGCCGTGCCGGCGGCGTGATCGCATCGCCGGCCTGGCACGAGGTCTTGAGCATGTCGGCCGCCCTGGCGCTTGCGTCCTGGAGCGCGACAAGGCTCGCCCGTTGGCTGTCTGTTGGGCGCAACCTCGCATCAACCTCCTCGGTCGGCCATTTCAGTGCGGCAGGTTTCGCAACGTCGCAGCTCTGAGCCAGCGATCTATCGTGGCGCCGTGCAGCGATGCGCCTGCGCTGCTCCTCGCCAAGCGCATTCAGCCGCACCTTCTGGTCATCGTTCAAGAGGCTATAGAATTTGTCCAGCGACGGCTGCACCGTTGCTACCGCCGCGATCATCGCCTCAATGCGTTGCTGCATGGACGCAAGCCGGCTTGGTGCCGTCAGCGATAATCTTGTCGGGCAGGCGGCCTTGATGGTCTGCGCGGCCGTCACCGATGCATTGGCGAATTCGTCGAGTGCGGCACGCTGCGTCTCGGTCGGCTCAATAGCTTGCAGTATCCGATCAATCGGCAGGCCGGCAATATCGCGGCTGTCGTCACCGCACATTTGCGCCAGCCGGTCGGGCGCTGCATCGGGTGTGCCAGGTGCCGCGACGCGCGGCGGCAAATAGCCGGCAAGATCATCGTAGGCGTAGGGCGCAAACATGCCGGCGTAGATGTCGTCGTAGCCGTAGCCCCAGAACGGCGCCCCAAAACCGCCGCCCCAGATCGCATAGTCATAGATGTCAAAATAAGCGAACGGCCAGAACAGCGGTCCGACCCATCCATATCCGCCATTGCTATGTTGCCACCATCCGCTTCCGGTCCGACCGTAATACCAGCCTGCCATCGCCGCGCCAGCGGCGACCCGGGC
>DASQPK010000003.1:0-14433 GCA_035643995.1 Steroidobacteraceae bacterium
ATATTGCGCTACGCGCTTCTCCACGTTCTGCCAGCTGGCGATGACGATGAGCAGCGTGGTGAACGTGGTGAGCAGAATCAGCGGCATGGAGATGCCGTCAACGCCGATGTAGAACTCCGAATGAATGGTCGAAATCCAGGGAGCGCGCTCCACGAACTGCATCTCGGGCGTACCGGCCTTGAACCACGTCCAAAGCGGAATGCTCAACAGCAGCGCGAGAGCGCTCACGGCCAAAGACATCCATTTCGCAAGCGTCGCTCGATGTCCCAACCCCAGCACCGCAAAGCCGCCGATGATGGGCACGAAGATCAGCCACGACAGAAGATGTGTGCTTGACATCATCTGAAGATCAGCCACATCAGCAGCGTCGCCAGCCCCAGGATCATGGCAAATGCATAGTGGTACAAGTATCCCGACTGAGCGTAGCGCATGACGGAGCCCAGCCAGCCCACGGTGCGCGCGCTGCCGTTGACCAATCCGTCATCGATGACCATCTGATCGCCGAAACGCCATAGGCCCCCGCCCAGCAATCGGGCGCCGGCCATGATCACGTGTTCGTTGAACCAGTCGAAGCCGTATTTATCGACCAATGTCGTGTACAGCCATTTGAGCCTCGCTTGCGCCGCATCGGCCCACGTAGGTCTCCATAAAAAGAATGTATATGCGGTGAGCACGCCCAAGCCCGCGAGCCACACCGGCAGCGTCGTCAATGCGCTCAAGACAAATGCTCCGGAGCCGTGGAATTCCCCACCGATGTGCTCGAGCACGTTGTTGGCCGGCGCGACATGGATCGCGCCCTCGAAAAACTTGCCGAACAACATGGGCTTGACGGTGAACCAACCGATCAGCGCCGAGGGGATGGCCAGCAAGATCAGCGGCACGGTCACCACCCAGGGGCTCTCATGCAAATGTTCTTGGGTGTGATGATCCATGCGCTCCTTGCCGAGGAACGTCATGATGAACATGCGGAAGGTGTACAGCGCGGTGATGAAGACGCCGCTGACCACGCAAAAATACGCATATCCGGACCATGCGCGATGCGAGGCGCCCACGGCATCGATCAGTGAATCCTTGGAGAAGAACCCAGAGCTGCCTGGAAAGCCAATCAGCGCGAGACATCCCACCAAACAGGTCCAGTACGTGATGGGCATGTATTTGCGCAGGCCACCCATCTTGCGCATGTCCTGCTCGTGATGCATGGCGATGATGACCGAGCCTGCTGCCAGGAACAGCAATGCCTTGAAGAAGGCGTGGGTCATGAGGTGAAAAATCCCCGCGCTGTAGGCCGAGACGCCGAGCGCCACCGTCATGTAGCCGAGCTGCGAGAGCGTCGAGTACGCCACCACCCGCTTGATGTCGTTGGCGACGATGCCGAGCAGGCCCATGAAAAACGCCGTGGTCGATCCAATGACCAGCACGAACGACAGGGCCGTTTCCGACAGTTCGAACAGCGGCGACATGCGGGCCACCATGAAAATGCCCGCGGTCACCATGGTGGCCGCATGGATCAGCGCCGAAATGGGGGTTGGGCCCTCCATGGAATCCGGCAGCCAGATGTGCAGCGGCACCTGCGCGGACTTGCCCATGGCGCCGATGAACAAACAGATGCAGGTGAAGGTCATCGCCGACCACGCTATGGTGCCGGAGATGTGGATCTGCGCGGCCGCGATTTGGTTGGCGTGCGAAAACACGGTTGCGTAGTCCAGCGACCCGGTGTAGCGCAGCACGGCGGCAATGCCGAGAACGAAGCCGAAATCCCCCACCCGATTGACCAGGAATGCCTTGAGGCTCGCGAAGATGGCGGTCGGCCTCTTGTACCAAAACCCGATCAACAGGTACGACACGACGCCGACCGCCTCCCAGCCGAAAAATAGCTGCAGGAAATTATTCGCCATCACCAGCATGAGCATGGAGAAGGTGAA
Source organism: Steroidobacteraceae bacterium (assembly GCA_035643995.1). Lineage (GTDB taxonomy): Bacteria > Pseudomonadota > Gammaproteobacteria > Steroidobacterales > Steroidobacteraceae > Bog-1198. The sequence continues at coordinate 1,923 of DASQPK010000003.1, forward strand.
TAGGGAGATGTAGCTGAAGAAGCGCTGATAACCGTCATCATCAGCCATGTAACCGATGGTGTAGATATGCACCATCAAGGAGACGAAGGTCACCACCGCCATCATCATCGCCGAGAGATGGTCGATTAGAAATCCGATGTTGAGCTGCACACCGTCGCTCAACAGCCAGGTATAGACCGTGCCGTTGAACAGACCTGCGCCTTCGAACACCTGCTGGTAGAGCACGTAGCACGACAGCGCGCAGGAGATCGCTACCCCTAAGATCGTTATGCTGTGCGCACCCACTCTCCCGATGGCCTTGCCGAAGAGGCCTGCGATGATGCAGGCAATCAACGGCGCCAGGACAATCGTTAGATAAATTGACTGCATTGCTTTTCTTAGCCCTGGAGGGTATCGAGATCTTCGACGTCGATGCTGCTGCGCTCGCGGAACAACACCACCAAAATCGCCAGACCGATCGCGGCCTCGGCCGCTGCGACGGTCAAAATGAAAAACACGAATATCTGCCCGGCGATATCGCCGCGAAACCGCGAAAAGGCGACGAAGTTGAAATTCACCGCGAGCAGCATGAGCTCGATGCACATCAGCAGCACGATGATGTTCTTGCGGTTCAAAAATACGCCGGCCACGCCAATGGCAAACAGGATGCCGGACAGGGCGAGAACATAGGTCAGGGAGATCATGGTCTTTTCTCGGATGCCATCTTGACGATCCGCACGCGATCCTTGGCACGCACCGCAACCTGCTTCGCAATATCCTGCGGCTTGCCGCCCCTCCGCTGCCGCAGGGTCAGCACGATGGCGGCGACGCTGGCCACCAGCAAAATGATCGCGGCAACCTGCGCCGGGTAGGCGTAGCGGGTGAACAATTCCACACCCAAGCTGCGCGTGTTGGAATAATTGGCGGCGAGCAGCGGTGCGGTCTTGAGGCCCGCGCCACCCAGATGCTTCACGACGATGACGTTGATCATCGCGAACACCAGGAAACCTGCGACCGCGACCGTCATAGGCCAATAACCCACGAATTCCTTGCGCAGCTGCTCGATGTTCACATCCAACATCATGACCACGAACAGGAACAGCACCATCACCGCGCCGACATACACCAAAACCAATACGATCCCCAGGAACTCCGCGTCCAGCAGCACCCAGATGACGGCACTGTTGAAGAAGCACAGCACCAGCAGCAGCGCTGAGTACACGGGATTACGCGATAGGATCACGCCCAATGCCGCACCGATGAGCACGGCGGCGAAAATGAAGAAAAGTATCGTCGGAAACATCAGCGATACCGCGCATCGGCGGCGCGATCCGCCGCAATCATGGCTTCATAACGCTCGCCGATGCCGAGCAGTTTATCCTTGCTCATGATGTTCTCGCCGCGCTTCTCCATATGATATTCGTGCAGCCGAGTTTCCACGATGGCGTCCACCGGACAGGCCTCCTCGCAAAAGCCGCAGTAGATGCACTTGAAGAGGTCGATGTCGTAGCGCGTGGTGCGGCGCGTACCGTCGCTGCTCACATCCGACTCGATCGTGATGGCAAGCGCCGGGCACACCGCTTCGCACAGCTTGCAGGCGATACAGCGCTCTTCGCCGTTGGGATAGCGGCGCAACGCGTGCAGCCCGCGGAAGCGGCTGCTTTGCGGCGCCTTCTCCTCCGGATAATTGAGCGTGATCTTGGTCTGAAACATGCTTTTCAAGGTGACCCACAGACCCTGCAACAGCTCCCAGAGCAGGAATGTTTTGATGAAGCTGCGAATACCTTGCATTACAGATACCCCTTCCAGGGTCCCACATGGAAATACACCATGACGCCCTCGACCAACAGCCAGATCAGAGTGACCGGAATCAGCGCCTTCCAGCCCAGGCGCATGATCTGGTCATAGCGGTAGCGCGGAAACGTGGCGCGGAACCAGAGGAACACGAACATGAAGAAAAACACTTTGGGTGCGAACCAGAAGAAGCTCGGCTGCGCCAGCCAAGAATCCGCCGCGAGCAATCCATCGAACGGCGATAGCCATCCGCCGAAGAAGAAAATCGAGGTCAGCGCCGAAATCAAAATCATATTGACGTATTCGGCGATGAAGAACAGCGCGAATGCCATGCCCGAATAGTCGACATGAAAACCGGCGACGATTTCCGACTCGCCCTCGGCCACGTCAAAGGGCGCGCGATTGGTTTCCGCGACACCGGAAATGAAGTACACGATGAACAGCGGGAACAACCAGGTCCAATTCCAGCCAAACATGCCGCGCTGGGCGTGGATGATGTCGCCGATGTTGAGGCTGCCCGACGCCATCAGGACCCCCACCATGGCAAATCCCATGGCGATTTCGTAGGCAACGATTTGCGCCGCGGAACGCATGGCGCCCAAGAACGCGTATTTTGAATTTGCGGCCCAGCCGGCCAGGATGATGCCGTACACGCCCATCGAGGTCAGCGCCAAAACGTACAACAGGCCGGCGTCGATATTGGCGAAGGCATGCTCGGGACGCAGTGGAATGACCGCCCACAGGGCGAGCGCCGGTACCAGGGCGAGGAACGGCGCCAAGCGGAACAGAAACCCGTTCGCATCCGCCGGGATCAGGATTTCCTTGAACACCAGCTTGATCACGTCCGCAAACGGCTGACCCAAGCCCGGTATCCAAAACAAATTGACGCGATTGGGTCCGCGCCGCAGCTGCATCCAGCCGATGACTTTGCGCTCCGCCAGCGTGTAGACCGCCATGGTCAATATGATGCAGATCATGACCATCAAGGCTTGCACCACGGTCAACAACGGGAAAGTCCAATACGGCGTGATGTAGCTCGAGAGCCAATCGCGTAGTGGCGTCCAATCCCACATGATCAGATCACGGAGCGGGTCATGCGCCCGTCCTTGGTTTTTTGCAGCGCCTCGGAACCGCGCACCAGCACGTCGCTTTGGTAGGGTGGGATATCCACCCAGGAACCCGTCGGCACCTGACCATTGGGCATGGCCGCAGGCGTCGCGCGCGCAGCCTCGATGCGCTCGCCGCACAGCGACTTCAAGGCGTCGCGAATCTCATCGGAGCTGTCGTAGTCGACGCCGTGCAGGCCCAACAAATTCGCCAGCACACGCAGCACCTTCCAGCCCGGGCGGCTCTCACCTAGCAGCTTGGCCGCACCGGCCCAGCTCTGCCAGCGGCCTTCCGCGTTCACATACGTGCCCGAGGTTTCGGCAAACGATCCGATGGGCAGCACCACATGCACGATCCCACGCAGGGATTCCGGCAAATGCGTGGTGACCGCGACCACCAATTCAGCGGAAGCCAGCGCCGAGGAGTCCACGCCAAGGTCGTTCGCCGGGTCGATACCGCCGAGGAGCACATAGGCATTGAGCGGCGCATCGAGCATCTGCCGTGCCGTCATGCCCGCGGCTGCGATGGGCCCGCCGCCGGGGTTCCGATGCGGCACAGCCCCTGCCAGGTACGCGCCTGCGGCGTTGGCACCCTCGGTGATGCAGCCGAGGCTGGCCCCGCACATATCCGCAAGCGCCAGGCTCAACGCTTTCAATTGCGAATACGCCGGATGCCGTTGCGCCAGGGTGCCCAAGATCACGGCATGCCGCGCTCCGTGCGACAGGGCAGCGATCAGCGTTCGGTGAGCGTCGCTCACCGTCGCAGTTCCCACACCCGCAGGGACGGGCCGTCCCGCGGCGCCCGCCGCGGCATGCACCAGCGCGGTGAGCTGGCCGACCATGTCGGTTTCAGCCGTCACGTATCCTGCAACCGGGAACATCAGTTCGAAACGGCGCGGATTCAAGAAGGCCACTTGCGCCTTAGCCGTAACCGCGGCTTTACGAATGCGATGCGCCAACATCGGCATTTCACGGCGCAGATCCGAACCCACGATCAGAACGCCTTCGAGGCGCTCGACGTCGGCAATCTTCAGGCCCAGATGCGGGTACGGCGCCTCATTTTCTTGGGCGCGAAAATCCAGCTGCCGCAGGCGATGATCGATGTTGGCGCAGCCCAAGCCGCGCGCCACTTGCGCCAGCAGATACAGCTCCTCGACGGTGGACATCGGCGAGGCGAGAAATCCGCTCGCCGCTGGGTTCGCGGCAGCGGACTTCTGCAATCCTTCGGCGGCGGCGGTGAGCGCCACTTCCCAATCCACCGCTTGCAAGGCTCCGCCGATGCGCAACATGGGCTGGGAGACGCGGTCGCCCGAATACATGCCCTCGAAACCGAATCGGTCGCGATCGGCGATCCAGGTTTCATTGATCTCCTCATTCTCGCGCGGCACCATGCGCATCAACTTGCCGCGCAGCACGTGGGCGAACAAGTTGGTGCCGAAAGCATCGTGCGGCGATACCAGCGCAGCCTGATTCATTTCCCACGCGCGCGCATGATAGCGGAAGGGTTTGTTGTTGAGCGCACCCACCGGACACAGATCGATGATGTTGGCCGACAATTCATGATCGACGCTATGTTCGATGTAGGTGCCGATTTCCATGTGCTCGCCGCGGCCGGTCGCGCCCATTTGCGGGTAGCCCTGGATCTCCGCGCCGAAGCGCACGCATCGCGTGCAATGAATGCAGCGCGTCATGTCGGTGGACACCAACGAGCCCAAGTTCTTGTCCTTGACCACGCGCTTGCGTTCACTGAAGCGCGAAATATCGCGCCCGTACCCTAAAGCAAGATCTTGCAGTTCACACTCGCCGCCCTGATCGCAGATCGGGCAATCAAGCGGATGATTGATCAGCAGAAATTCCATCGTGGCCCGCTGCGCCGCAACGGCCTTGGGCGATTTCGTGAATACCTTCATGCCCTCGGTCACCGGGGTGGCGCAGGCCGGCAGGGGCTTCGGCGCCTTTTCCACCTCGACCAGGCACATGCGGCAATTCGCAGCGACGGTCAATTTGTCGTGATAGCAGAATCGCGGAATATAAATGTCGGCCGGATCCGTGACCTGCATGATCATCTGACCCTTGCGGGCCTTCAAGGGTACGCCGTTGACTTCGATATTGACCGTGTCGTCTGCCATACGTTTAAGCCGCGACGGCCGGCCGGCCGTCCAAGTCTGTGGCACCCTCCATGATGGAGCGCCCCTTGTGCTCGATCATGTATTGAAATTCCGGCCTGAAGTGCTTCAAGAAGCTCTGCACCGGCCAGGCGGCCGCATCGCCGAGTGCGCAAATGGTATGCCCTTCGATGCGATTGGCGACATCCACCAGTAGCCCCAAGTCTTCGCTGCGCCCCTCGCCGGCGATGATCCTCTTCAACATGCGGTCCAGCCAACCCGTGCCTTCCCGGCAGGGCGTGCACTGACCGCAGGACTCCGACATATAAAAACGCGCGAGACGCTCCAGCGCCCGCACCATGCAGGTGGTCTCATCCATGACGATGACGGCGCCGGTGCCGAAGGAGGAACCCGCCTTCTTCAGCGAGTCGTAGTCCATATTGGTATTCCACATGATCTCAGCGGGCACAACCATGCAGGAGGACCCGCCGGGAATGACGGCCTTGAGCTTGCGGCCCTTCCACACACCGCCGCACAGTTCCATCAGATCCTTGAAAGGAATTCCCATCGGCAATTCGAGATTGCACGGCTTCTCGACATGGCCGGAGACGGAGAAAATCACGGTGCCGCCGGAATTGACGGGACCCAATCCGGCAAACCAGGCCGCGCCTTTGCGCATGATGGTGGGCACGGAGGCAAAGCTCTGCGTGTTGTTGATGGTGGTCGGCTTGCCGAATAGGCCAAAGTTGGCCGGGAATGGCGGCTTGAAGCGCGGCTTGCCGGGCTTGCCCTCGAGGGACTCGAGCAGCGCGGTTTCTTCGCCGCAGATGTACGCTCCGGCACCGATGAAGGTGTGCAAATCGAAGTCGACGCCGGAGCCTAAAATGTTTTTTCCCAGAAGACCTGCCGCATAGGCTTCCGCCAGCGCCGCTTCGAATCGCGGAATGGGCTCGGCCAGGAATTCGCCGCGGATGTAGTTGTAGCCGACGGTCGCCGTCATCGCATAGCCGCCGATGGCCATGCCCTCGATGACCGAGTGCGGGTTGTAGCGCAGAATGTCGCGATCGTGGCAGGTGCCCGGTTCCGATTCGTCCGAGTTGCACACCGCGTACTTTTGCACCGGCGAGCTGCGCGGCATGAAGCTCCATTTCACACCCGTCGGAAACGCAGCGCCGCCGCGGCCACGCAAGCCTGAGGCTTTGACCTCATCGATGATTTTCTCGCGCGGCGTCTGCTCGCGGAGGATTTTTTCCCAGGCCTGATAGCCGCCGAATTGCCGATAGCCCTCCAGCGTCCAGGGGCGCTCGTATTTCAGCGCTTCGAATAACACCAGATTCTGTTCGTGAGGCATCTGCGGTCCTAAGCTTTAGGTCAATTCGTCCAAAATCTTATCGATGACCGGCGGCGTCAGGTTCTCATGGAACACATGATCGACCATCATCATCGGCGCCCCGGTGCAAGCCGCCAGGCACTCCTCTTCGCGCTTCAAATAGATTCGCCCGTCCGGCGTGCTCTCGCCGGTCTTGATGCCGAGCTTTTTCTCAACGTAGTCCACCACCTCCTGCGAGCCGCGCAGCATGCAAGAAATGTTGGTGCACACCGAAATGTGATGCCGGCCCACGGGCTTGGTTTCGAACATGGAGTAGAAAGACGCCACTTCGTACACCAAGATGTTCGGCAGCTCCAGATAGGCAGCCACCGCATCCATGAGATCCGCCGTCAAATAGCCATTGTTCTCATGCTGCACGGCATGCAAGGCCGAGATCACCGCGGAACGCTTGCGGCCTTCGGGAAACTTGGCCACCCAATGATCGATCTCTTCACGTACGTGCTCGGATAATTTCGCGCTCATCGATCGACCTCGCCGAACACAATGTCCTGAGTGCCGATCACGGCGACGACGTCCGCCAGCATGTGGCCGCGCACCATTTCATCGAGCGAGGCCAGATGCGCGAATCCCGGCGGCCGAACCTTCAGCCGATAGGGTTTGTTGGCGCCGTCGGACACCAGGTACACGCCCAGCTCCCCCTTGGGCGCCTCCACGGCCGCATACACCTCTCCCGCCGGCACGCAGTAGCCCTCGGTCATGAGTTTGAAGTGATGGATCAATGATTCCATATCGCCTTTCATTTCTTCGCGCCGCGGCGGCCGCACTTTGCGGTCGTCGATCATCACCGATCCGGGATTGGCCTTGAGCCATGCCACGCACTGCTCGACGATGCGATTCGATTGGCGCAGCTCTTCGACCCGAACCAGGTACCGATCGTAGCAATCGCCGTTGACTCCCACCGGAATGTCGAAGTCCATCTTGTCGTAGACGTCGTAAGGTTGTTTCTTGCGCAGGTCCCACTCGACGCCGGAACCGCGCAACATGGGTCCGGAGAATCCCAGCTGCAGGGCGCGTTCGGGGCTGACCACACCGATGTTCACGGTGCGCTGCTTCCATATGCGATTGTCCGTGAGCAGCGTTTCATATTGATCGACGCAGGCCGGAAAGCGCTTGGTAAAGTCGGCGATGAAATCGAGCAGGCCGCCGGAGCGCCGCTTGTTCAAGCGATCCACATCCTTTTTGCCGCGCCATTGCGATGTCTGGTACTGCGGCATCGATTCCGGCAGATCGCGGTATACGCCGCCGGGACGGTAGTAGGTCGCATGCATGCGCGTGCCGGAGACGGCCTCGTAGCAGTCCATCAGATCTTCGCGCTCGCGGAAGCAGTACAGAAAGACGGTCATCGCGCCGATGTCGAGGGCATGCGCCCCCAGCCACATCAGATGATTCAAAATCCGCGTGATCTCATCGAACATCACGCGGATGTACTGCGCGCGCTGCGGCGGCTCGATACCCAATAGCTTCTCGATGGCCATGACATAGGCGTGCTCGTTGCACATCATCGACACATAGTCGAGCCGGTCCATGTAGCCGATCGATTGATTGAAGGGCTTGCTCTCGGCGAGCTTCTCGGTCGCGCGATGTAACAGGCCCACATGCGGATCGGCCTTCTGAATCACCTCGCCGTCCAGCTCGAGCACCAGGCGCAGCACACCGTGCGCGGCGGGATGCTGCGGTCCGAAATTCATGGTGTAGTTGTGGATTTCAGCCATCGGGTTTCGCGATGCTCGTGGCGTGGACGGGCGCATTCGTGAGCTGCGGGTCGTAGCGGTTGTCGTGGCGGATCACTTTCGGCACGAGCACGCGCGGATCGATGGTCACGGGCTGGTAGATCACGCGGCCTTTTTCCGGGTCGTAGCGGACTTCGACGTTTCCCGACAGCGGAAAGTCCTTGCGAAACGGATGGCCGATGAAGCCGTAGTCGGTAAGCAATCGGCGCAGATCCGGATGCCCTTTGAACAGAATGCCGAACAGGTCGAAAGCCTCACGCTCGAACCAATTTGCGCCGGCCCAGATACCTGTCACCGAATCCACCATCGGCTGCTCATCGTCGGCACAAAACACGCGCAAACGCAGCCGCTGGTTCAGTGAGATCGACAACAGGTGGTAGACCACGGCGAAGCGGCGTCCCGGCGCCAATTCGCCGACGCGCGGCGCGGCGTGCGCCACGCCGCGGCTGAATCCCGAAGACGTCGCGCTCTGCGTATTCCACTCGTCCCGGCCATGCTGAAGGTAGTCCACGCCGCACACATCCATGCACATTTCAAACTTCAGATCCGGTGCATCGCGCAGCAGCGCGGCGGTGGCCAACAGCTCACCGGCGGCAACTTCGTAGGTCAATTCGCCGGCCGTGTTCACCACGCGGGTCAATTTGCCCGGCACGCCCAAGGAAATAGCCTGGGCTAGCGCTTCCAGGCGGGTCGGTGTTGCAACCGCCGCCGTGATGCCAGGGATCGCGCTCATCGAATGATCGCCTTGTTGCGCTTGATCTTGTTCTGCAGCTGGATGATCCCGTAGAGCAGCGCTTCCGCCGTCGGTGGGCATCCGGGAACATACACATCAACGGGCACGATGCGATCGCAACCTCGCACCACCGCATAGGAATAGTGATAGTAGCCCCCGCCGTTGGCGCAGGAGCCCATGGAGATCACCCAACGCGGTTCAGTCATCTGGTCGTACACCTTGCGCAGCGCCGGCGCCATTTTGTTGACCAGCGTGCCGGCAACGATCATGACGTCGGACTGCCGAGGACTCGGCCTGAAGATGATCCCGAAGCGGTCCTGGTCGTAGCGCGAGGCGCCGGCATGCATCATTTCAACCGCGCAACAGGCCAAGCCGAAGGTCATCGGCCACAGCGATCCGGTTCGCGCCCAATTGATGAGCTTGTCGATACTGGTCACTTCGAAGCCGGGCACGGTGTTGTCGGCTTCTAATCCCATTCCAGCGCCCCTTTCTTGTAGTCATAGGCCAGGGCTACCACCAGCACCAGGGCGAAAATCAGCATGGCCAAGAGCCCGAAGGTGCCGGTGATCTTGAGCGAAACCGCCCAGGGAAAGAAAAACGCAATCTCCAAATCGAAGACGATGAAAATGATGGCGACCAGGTAATAACGGACGTCGAAGCGCATGCGCGAGTCTTCGAAAGCCTCAAAGCCGCACTCATAGGGAGACAGTTTTTCGGCATCGGGCCGGCGCGGCCCCAATATCCAACCGACGGTGAACAGCGCCAGGCCCAGAACCGTGGCCAATCCTAAAAAGATCAATATCGGTAAATACTGTCGCAACATTATCGGCGCCGTTGACTACACGGATTGACCATAATTGTATCAGGCGCAAGTATGTTGCGTCGCGCGGAACAACTCAGATGTTCCGCGCGACAATGTTGGTGCCGACGGCCGGACTCGAACCGGCACAGGTTGCCCCACTAGCCCCTCAAACTAGCGCGTCTACCAATTTCGCCACGTCGGCTGGATCATGGCCTGCGGCCAAACTTTTCCCGGGGTTCGCTGCGCGAACCCCGTATGTTAGCGGCGCTGCGCGCCGGTGAGAATGATTCAGTCACTAACTATTTACTTCGGAGGTTCCGTCGGTTTCGGTTCGACGGGCGCGGGCGTCGGCGCAGCAGGCGGCGGCGATGGCGTAATGGCCGGTGGCGGCGCCTTGGAAGGCGCTGCAGCGGCAGCTTGCGCCGCACGCTCCAACACGGAAGTCGGCTCAACCGTTGCGTGCGAGCCGAGATACGCCAAGCTCAAACTGGTCACAAAGAACAGAGCCGCAAACACCGCCGTCAATTTCGAAAACAAGGTGCTGGTGCCACGCGCACCAAACACGGTGCCCGATGCACCGGAACCGAATCCGGCTCCCGCCTCCGCACCCTTGCCACGCTGCAGCAGCACCAGCCCGATAATCATCAGCGCAAGTAATACATGCACGCCCAAAATCACACCACGCAACATAAAAAATCTCTTTAGTGACGAACGGCCGCAGCCGCGCAAATCTGTCGAAACTCATCGGCGCTCAAGGAAGCGCCACCCACCAAGCCACCGTCCACGTCGGGCATTGCGAATAGCTCTGCGGCATTGCCGGCTTTTACGCTGCCGCCGTAAAGGATACGCAAACGGTCCGCCATCTTAGCATCATGCGAAGCGATTCGACTGCGCAGGAATGCATGCACCGCCTGAGCCTGTTCGGGCGAGGCGGTGCGCCCGGTGCCGATGGCCCACACAGGCTCGTAAGCCAGCACCGCGTCTGCAAAGCCCCCGGCGCCGTGCATGGCGATCACGGCATCGACTTGCCGTCCCACCACCGACTCGGTTTGCTTCGCCTCGCGCTCTTCCAGGGTCTCCCCGACGCACAGCACCGGCGTGAGCCCCCCCGCCAAGGCTGCTGCAAACTTGCGCGCCACCAAGGCATCGTCCTCGTGATACCAGCGACGCCGCTCCGAATGCCCCACAATGACGTAGCGGCACCCCACGTCCTTGAGCATTGCGGCGCCCACCTGGCCCGTAAAGGCACCGCCGGACTCGGCGCAGACGTCCTGCGCGCCGACCAGGATCCGTCCGTCTTCCAGGACTCGCACCGCATCAGCGAGATATACAAAGGGCGGAAACACCACGACGTCGATCGGCCAGTCCGGCCGGACATAGCCCTCCAATTCGGCGAGCAACGCCCGATTGGTGGCCTGTGACCCGTGCATTTTCCAATTGCCCGCGACCATCGGACGACGCATAGCCTACCTTGGGGCATTTGCCCTGCGGGAAAGGCGGCGAAGATTAGCCGCGCCGCTGGGTAACTGCAAGCCCCCGTTAGGAATTAGTGCTGGACGCGGCTTCGACCGCGGCGGCGATGTCCTTGGCGCCCTGCTTGACGAGAGCCGCATCGGAGCCCTCCACCATGACCCGAATGACCGGCTCGGTGCCAGACGGCCGCAGCACAATTCGCCCGCGGCCTTTGAGCCGAAGTTCCACCTCTCCGACCATCCGCGCCACCTCGGGCTCGGTCAGCGGATCAAAGCGCCTGGCAACCCGCACATTCAGCAGCACCTGTGGATACTTCTTCATGCCCGCGGCGAGTTCAGCCAGCCCGGAGCCGGTTTGCCGCATGATGGCGAGCACCTGAAGGGCACTGATCAACCCGTCGCCGGTGGTGGTCTTGTCCAAGCATAAGATGTGACCCGAGGTCTCTCCGCCCAAGGTTCCGCCCGTCTGATTGAGCATCGCGAGTACATTGCGATCGCCCACTTGAGCGCGCAGGAATTCAACGCCGCGTTCCGCGAGCACATGCTCCAGCCCCAGATTGCTCATCACGGTGCCCACCACGGGTCCTTTCAATTCGCCTGCGAGTCGTCGAGCCATGGCGAGAATGAACAACAATTGGTCGCCATCCACGCAACGCCCAAGCTCATCCACCATCACGACGCGGTCGCCATCGCCGTCGAGCGCCAGCCCGACTTGAGCGCGCACCCCGGGCACCGTGAGTTGCAGAAGTTCCGGAGATGTGGATCCACAACCGTCGTTGATATTGCGGCCGTTCGGCGAGCAGCCGATGGGTACGATTTCCGCACCCAAGTCGGCCAGCACCCGCGGCGCCACTTTGTAGCCCGCGCCATTGGCGCAGTCGATGACGATCTTGTAACCCTTCAAGCTCATACCGGACGGAATGGTCGAGGCGCAAAAGTCCTGATACTGCGTCCGGCTGCGGTCAATGCGTATCGCTTTGCCCAGGAGCTGTGATTCCTGCGTGACCACGGACAGCCCCATCAAACGTTCGATTTCGTGCTCGACCTGGTCGGACAACTTGCTGCCCATGGCATCGAAGAACTTGATGCCGTTGTCTTGATAGGGGTTGTGCGACGCGCTGATGACAACGCCGAAGCTGCAGCCCAGGCGCTGAGTCATGTAGGCGATGCCCGGCGTCGGCAGCGGCCCGATCAGCATGACATCGACGCCCGCGGCAACGAACCCCGCTTCCAGCGCCGACTCGAACATGTAGCCTGAGACGCGCGTGTCCTTGCCGATGAGAACGCGCCCGCCGCCGGGGCTGAGCACGCGCGCGGCGGCACTGGCCAGGCGCAGCGTAAAATCCACCGTCATCGGTACCGTGCCGACGCGGCCGCGCACGCCATCTGTGCCGAACAAA
>DASQPK010000004.1:0-18374 GCA_035643995.1 Steroidobacteraceae bacterium
CGCAGGGCGTCCTCCAAGCCGCGGTCGGCGGGGAAGGAGTCGCCGCCCAGATAAAATACCGATGTTGGCATGGCAGGCAAGACTCCCCGGTGGATTGGGTGACGCCGCGACATCGCCGGCCGCACGGCGCGAGGCCTAAGCGCAATGTCGAGCATACGGCGCCTAAGGACGATACAGAAGCCGCGTTCTTGGGCTTGGCCGCTCAGAGAATCAACAGTTTCTGCGTCGTAGCTTTCCTGACCGCGGCGAGCGGAATACCGGTATCGAAAGTAACGAGCCTTCCTTCACGCTTAACCGCGAGAGCAAGCAGGTATATGTCGGTCAGTTGCCGCGGTCCATGAATTCGGGTCGAATCCACGACAGCCGAATCCAACAGACTGATTTCATCCGTCCAGAACTCATGGATATCTTGGCGGCAGGCCACAGCCAGATGCTCAATGACGGCTTGGACCGGCAACGGGTTTGGATAGCCCGGATTCGACATGATACGGATGCACCCGTTTTGCGTGATTGGACATGATGCCCAACCTTCCCGCGCATGCTTCGCGAACCAACTAATCGCAGAATCGTGGGATGTGTGATCGGAGTCCAGTAACGCGATCAGCACATTGACATCCAATAAGGCGCGCACTTGTTAAAGTCCGCCGATCTCAAGTGCACTTGTCGCGCGATGACGCGCACAAGACCAGCGTGGGTGGGTGTGGCTAGTACGCATCTTCGTCGCGAAGCTTGTCGATCAACTCATTCGTGACGATACCGCCGCGCCGCGCGAACGGCTTAAGCCCATAAACTGCCTTAGGTTCCTTCACGGAGAGGGGCTCTTGAGGAGTCGTCAGCGCGCGCCGAGCGAGCTCGGAGATCATCTCGCCGATGGTTTTCCGCTCCCGCTTAGCCCGCTCCCTGGCGGCCTGCAGCACATCGTCAGCAATGTCGAGCGTCGTTCTCATGCATCAGATGCTAACGCATCACGCATCACCCGTCCACTCTCGAGCTTAAAAAGTTTCTAACAATGACCCTATGCCTCGCCGCCGCGATCGTGGGGCAGGGCGCCTATCCCGCGGATGCCGTCGACGGATTTTTGTGCTGCAACGCCTTTTCGGACGGCCAGTACATCAGCGATCTAAACGCACCAGGCGCGGACAGACATCGCGTACGTGTAGGATCGCCGGTGCATGTCTCCGGTGTCGGTAAGCACAAGCTGAACGTGGATATCGAAAACAAGAAACAGCAGATCGCCAACGACTACAGCCGCGAAATCAGCATGTCGGAGTTCCTGAAGCGCTGGGTCGTGACCGGCGACCCGTCCGAGAGGATTAAGACGTTCCCGAAAAATATTCAACTCGCCATCGCCGACGGCCGCCTGATCCGCGGCATGACACGCGAACAGACGTTGATGTCGTTGGGTTATCCGACGGCGGATGATGTGGCGAATTTAAACAGCAAGACATGGCTCTATTGGATTACCGACCACGTGCAATATCGAGTCAATTTCGACGGCAATGATTTGGTGGCGGATGTCGAAAACGTCCCCGACGCACGATCGCAAATTCTGATTGAGTAGCTCCAACCATGACGCCTATCAAATCAGCGGCTGTCGCGGCATCGATTCTCGCCTTGGCGGCCTGCGCCACTCCAAATACTACGTTGCCGCCGGGATTCACGGGGCCGTCGGCCAAGGCGTTGAACAGGCAGAAACCCGAGGAAATTCCGCCGCCGGCGCAATAGCGCTGGGGGGATCGATCCAGCCGCACACCCTCTGAGCCGGTGTTTTCGAGTGCAATCCTCGCTGTGAGTCCACAGGCTTGAATCGCGAAGATGGCGGTCAATGGTTTGTAGGACTCCGGCTCTTGTTTCATTCCTTGGGCGTGGCACACTGCGGAAATGCATATCGATGCTAATCCGCTCACCGCGTCAGACCCGTCTGTTGCGCGACACGCGGGCCAGTTTAGTAAACCATCATTCTCGTCCCTGAATACGCAGGCTAAGGCTATGGACAGAGGTGCCGCGGGAATTGCCAACTCGATATTCCACGAACCTTGGTGGCTGTCCGCAGCGACCGATGGTCGATACGAGGAGGTCGTCGTTGAGCAAGGGGGCAAGGTTGTGGGCCGTTTTCCCTACCTGCCGATACGGCGCGGGCCCTTTCGACTCTCGCGGATGCCGCCGTTTACCCATCTGCTCGGCCCGTTGATCGATGCCGGCGCGGGAAAACCGCAGACACGTTTGACTCGGCGCTTGTCGATCACGCGCGCGCTGATTGACAAACTACCGCCGTTTGCTCATTTCGAACAGCAGTTTGATCCCACGATGGACGATGGTCTGGCAATCGCCGACGGCTTGGCCTTTCAGGATCGCGGGTTTGCGGTTGCGCAGCGATACACATTTGAAATCGACTGCCGCAAGGAACCGCAGTGTCTGTGGGATGCCATGCATTTCAAGACGCGGCAGCATATTCGGCGGGCCGAGGAGAAATACACGGCACAAGTGCTGGATGATCCAACCGTTTTTGCCCAAGCCTATCTGAGCAATATCAAAGCGCTCGGAAAGACCAATTGGATCGACTTCGAGCGCTTTCCGGCTCTCTTCGCTGAATGCCGATCTCGCAATTGCGGACAAATCCTTGCGGCTTGTAGGCAAGACGGTGTTCCGGTATCGATGGTGTATCTGGTGTGGAGTCGCACGACCATGTATTACCTGTTGTCGACGCGCCATCACGACCCCGCGGACAACGGCTCCATCAACATGCTCCTCTGGTCGGCGGTCAAGTATGCTCACGAGCGCGGTCTGATTTTCGATCTAGACGGGGTGTATTCGAGCGGCGCGGCGCGCTTCCTGGGCGGATTCGGCGGTCAGATCAAGACGCGGCTGATGGTAAGCCGCAGCGCAGCGGTGTATGGCGCTTGGCAATACTTGAAGGGGATCCATTCCAAGAGCGAATCCCGACACCATGCCTGAGCCGTGGTATGTGTACTCGGCAGCGGCAACGGGCCCGCGATCGGGCGCACGCCACGGGTTAGAGCATTTTTAGCACTACGCGCGTAAATATCGCCAGCGCATAATATTCAAGCAATCCGCGCTGATTGCGGTACTTGGCTTGCATTCTGCGGCAAGCGCTGATCTCTTCTTGGCGCTGCGATGGGGGGGGATTGGGCGAGTGCATCAGCGACGGACTGCCAATCCGGTAACGTATTGCCGTCCGATTCAGGAAATGTACGCCGAACTCGCGCATCACGCGAACGTGAAAGTCCGCGTCTTCCATCAAACGTATTTCAGGATCGAATCCCTGGAGCGCCCCCACGCAAGCGCGCCGGATGATCGAAGCACTGCAGACCAGCAGCGCGGAGTCGAACAGCATCGTGGCGGTATACGCCCACCGAGTTCCGAAGCGCGCGCACGCGACGGCCTTGTGGGCGGCGTCGGCAAAGTAGCGACATTCGTGATCCAATTGCGCCTTTAGTCCGGAACCAAAGGGCTCAATCCGGCCAAAGACTTGGCCGACGTCTGGGTGGGATTCGAAAGCTGATTTCACGGCGGCGTAATGCCCGTCGACCACGAGGTCATCGTCATCGAGAAAGTGCACAAATCGACCTGTCGCGAGAGGCCAGCCAAGGTTGCGGACCACGCTCGGCCTTCCGCCCGTTGGTTGAGGATTTTTCACATACGAAATACGCGCATCGGCAAAGCACTCGACAACTTGCTGCGCGGAGCCTTCCGCGCTGTCGTCGATCACAAAGATCTCGGTGGTCACCCCGGGCTGCGCAATGACGCTCGCGATACATTCTCGCAACTGGTCCACCCGCCGAAAAGTAGGAATGACAACAGAAAAATCAACAGCCACGTTGATTGCCCGGCAATGGATGGATCAACCGGGGACCATGACGAAAGGACGTTGGGCGTGCGTTATTGTTCTTCAACGGAGTCAATGCTCCCTGCAATGCGTACATCGTAACCAAATCCCGCATGGCGGTCGATCTTCGGCTTTACTTCTCCGGTCTATGCGATCTTTGCTTCGCGCCAAAACAGCGCAACCATCAAGCTCGCGCTTTGATCAACGCCGCGAGGCTACCGACGTTTTCCAATTTTCCGATTTCAGAGGTGGAAAATTTCACTTTGAAGGCCTTTTCCACGGTCATCATCAGGCGGATGTGGGTGAGGCTATCCCACCCATCGACGTCCTTCGCCGATAGATCCGGTGTGACTTCGATGTCGTCATCGAATACCTTTTTAAAAATATCCGTCAATCGGGAATAGATTTCTGACTGTTCCATCTTTATAACTCTCCTGGCGTTATCCCGCCAACCATCTATATAGTCGCAGATACCCTGGAGAAAGTGGATGATGAAGTTTGCCTTTCACCACGTTGGTGTGGCGGTTCAAGATTTGGCCGAAGCCATGCCGACCTTCAAGGCCTCGTTCGGCTACGAATTGACCTCGGGTCCCTTTGACGATCCCATCCAAAAAGTCTCCGTTTGCTTTCTGAGCCGCGGACCCGCCGACACGGTACTGGAACTGGTTGCGCCCTTCGGGCCGAACTCCCCCATAGACCGCACCCTCAAAAAGGGCGGCGGTACCTATCATGTGTGCTATTCGGTGCCCGACATCAATGCGGCCATCGAGCATCTGACCCAGCAAGGTTCCATGTTATTGAGCGGGCCCGTGCCCGCAGTGGCTTTTGATATGCGGCACATTGCCTGGTTGATGACTGATGTGGGAATGCTGGTGGAATTGATGCAGGAATAGACACTCGCGTTTAAAACGCCTTGTACACGATGTCGGGGGCCGGCTGATTGAGCAAGATCGATACGACAAAGGCGGTCAAGGCCAGTGCGGACGCGTATATGACTCGGGCATAGCGACTGGTGAGCACCGGCCCCTGCGCCGATTTGATCGATAGCAGCGCGGCTCGCAGCCGTTCCCAAGATGCCAAAACCACGGTCACCGCAACGCACACCGTCAGCCACACGCCCAGCCATTCGAACGCGGGCAATGCCTGATAAATTCTGCCTATTTGAGCCCAGTCGCTCCAAAACCAGAACAGCGTGAAGGAAAACCAGGCGTAGTTGAGGCCGCGGCCGAAACTCACGTAGGCGGGATTCATGGCGAGCGCCCGATAGCCCTTGCGGCCCTTGGCGCGGATCAAGCCAAGTTGCCACAGTTTGTTGATCGACATTCCCGAGCCCGTCAGGAATCCGAACATGATGAATTCCGACGTTCGTCCGTGCCAAATGCCGATCAGGAAAAAGGTCACGAAAAAGCAGAACACGCCGAGCAGCGGCTCCATTTCTACCGCCGAAATGCGCCGCATGAGTGCAATCAACAGCGGATTGTAAACGTAGGTCTTCAGCCAGTTGGACAGCGTCATGTGCCACTGATTCCAGAAGTCCAATACCGAGGAGGCGGAAAACGGCCGGTTAAAGTTTTCCGGAAGGCGCAGGCGCATCAATCGGGCCATCGCGATTACGATGTCGATGTAGCCGGAGAAATTTGCGTAGAGAAAAAATGGATATACGACGGCAAGCCGGACTGCGGCATATACTTTGAGCGCCGGCGGCGAGGGCTGCACGAGTTGTGCGACGGCATCTTCCTGCAGGGCGTGCAGCAGCATCGCCAAAATGTTGACTTTGAAAAAACCACGAACGATTCGTTCCAACTGCAATCCTACGACCCGCGGCCCCAGTTCGATCGGCTCGGCGGCAAACTGGTCACGAGAGAAATCCTCATATCGCTGGATCGGACCGGAAACTAGAGTTGTGAAGTTCAGCATGTACAGCAAATACGCGCCCGGACCGAGATGCTGTCTCTCGCCCCCGCCAGTGTCGATGATGAGGTGCAGCACGCGGAAGAAAATGTATGAAAGCCCAACCGTAAGGTAGGGAAACTGCAGAAAGATGGCTTCGGGCAACACGGTATACTTTTTCAGCCAAGCATAGGCAAAGATTACGGTCAGCACGCTGGCGACCAACCACCTAGACCCAGCGCGTCCAACCACCAGAAGTCCTCCGTAGCCCAGCAATAAAAAGCCGGCCAATGGCACGAAGGCGAGCGGATAGTGCGACAGGAACGCCAGGAAGATAATGCTGGCGAGAAAAAGAACCATCGAACGCCAGCTTCGCGAGCGGCTGACATTGGAAATCAAGGCCGTAGCCAGGCCGAAAAGCACGAATTGAATGGATGCGCTATCCAAGGGTCAGTTCCTTTGACTCGAGCCCGCCATTGAAGAAGTACTGGCCTTGAGTTCCGGGATTGCGCCGCCTGCAAGCTGCTTGGCCAGCAACTCTGCAAGAACTGCCTGACCTTGCGCATCGGGATGGCCGTCCAAGGGATAGTACAAATGCTCAGGACCGAGCAAGGTGCGGAAATCCGACAGTATGTCGATATAGGTTCCACCGTGACTGGTGACTATGGACCGCAGCGTCCTGTCTAACTGGTAGGGGTCGAAACCCGGCGGCCATTCGCCCAGAGAAATCATCGCGGCCTGTACGCGATTTGGCGCGAATGTCGCGACAAAGGGCACGCCCGCAGCCTTGGCCTGTTGTTCGATATCCGCAGCATACGAGTCGAATTCGCTGACGTGCGCTTGCCATTGCGGACTCAACTGCCCTTTCAAGAATCCGGCCTCACCCTCATCGGGTCTGTTCAACAGAAAGGAGCGGATGTACTGCCTTTGGCTCTGAAACTCATACAACCAATGGCGCAACGCGTTTCCAACAACGATGCTGCCGCCCCGCTCGCGAATCCCTTTGAGGATTGCATTCTTCAACGAAGCAATTGGACTATCCGAAGCTGCGGGCTTGTTGAACGAGTCTTTCACATAAGTAAATCCCGCCCGTTCGACATCCAGTGGCGTTAGCACCCAAAGGATCAGATCGGGCTGTGCGCGCAGAGCATCTTGGAATCGCAACGCCGCATTCCGCGCGAAGCCATACGCCATAGCCTCGTTGTAAAGCTCGATCTTGCGAGCGCTGCGTCGCGAAAGTTCCACGGGCAGAAGCGCAGCCAGAGTTCCTTCGAACGGCACCCGCTCTCCCATGGCAAGGGAGGAACCGATCATGACGATTCTGTAGGTCCCCGGCGATTTGGGTCCGTACTCCATCCCGGAACGGTACCCGGCGCCGTCAAGGCGGTATTCTACCAATGGGCTTTCCGGTGATTTTTCCCAGCACACGGAGTTGGGGATACCGCGCACACCGCTTGCGGGGTCGGTCAGAACGAGACAGCTTTCAAGGCTGGTTGCTGATTCGCTGAAGGTGCGGCGCGCCACCAGTTCGGCACACACGGAGATGAGAGTTATCGTCAACAACGCCAGGAATGGCAGCAGAATCCAGTCGCGCCGCGCCATCTTTCCTTCCGCCCCCGAGGCGGGTTTGACGTCCGTCGGCAAATTCATGCGATCTGCGAAACCACTGTCATTGGCGCGGTCTCAGGCTCCGCTCCATCGACAAACAACTCCCAACGGGTCAATCCCGATTCCTCTTCGGCGGTCTTTGTGAAACCCAGTTTGGCGTAGTGATCGACGACCAGCTTATTGCGATCCGTCGGACGGTAGGTTCCAACCAATTTGAGGATGCCGGCAGTCCGGGCGTGTTTCAGCATCTCGCGCAGCACCATGTGCTCCACCTTTCGCCCGAGCACTCGGCAGCTCATGAGCCAGGTGTCGATCTGCCAATCTCCCGCGTCCCCTGGCCTGCAAATCACGACGCTTATCATGCCATTGTCCCCGAAAATGTCGCTCAAGCGTACCTGAAGTGTGAAGACCGTCGGATCATCCTCGGCCGCCACAACTTCAGGATCCGTATAGCGTCGCGTGGTGAGGTTGTATTGGTTGGATTTGTTGATCAGTTGGACGATGCGGCTTCTGCCGGTGGCGTCAAAAGCTTGAAACGTGATGCTCATTTCCAAAGAAGCCAAATAGGCCTCTAGACCGCCCACCTGCCTCTGCAGGTCGGCGCGTTTGGCATTGTCCTGATACTGCTGCGCGCGCTTGAAATCCTCGCCGGAAACGGCCACTGTTTCGAAGTACCCGCCCGCCGCCAGCGTTCTCGCGTAATAGGCCGGGTCTTGCGGCAATTCCGGTACGGACACTTCCGGAAGCAGCTTTCTAACAAGACCCCGCTCGGCAGGATTGTCGTCGAGGAACACCATGGCATCCAGTCCCAGCGACAACTCCTCGGCAATGGCCTGAATATTGGTGGCCTTGTCGTTCCAATTCGCCTGAAACACCGCGATGTGTTCGAGCTTCAAAAGCATCTCAGGATGCTGCTCGAACGGCCGGCGCGCCACCTCATCGGTGTTTTTCGAGGAAACTGCCAGCACGATGCCTCGCTGGCGCAGATCGAGCGCCAGGCGCTGAACCGCGAGATGGGCTTCGCCCGCTGCATCGCCCTGGGCGATATTTATGCCCTCCATGCCGTCATCGCCGATGACTCCGCCCCAAACCGTGTTATCGAGGTCGAGGATCAGCACCTTGCCGCTCTTGCCGCGAAGGGCGGCTACCACGCGGCTGACGTGATCGGCATACAGCGGGATGAGCTCCTCGGAGAAGGAAAACTTGGCCATGTTCCACAATCGCGGGTTATGCCACTCGGCCAGGCCGACGGTTTGGGCAATACCCGCGGCATCCAGCAGTACATCACCGGAGGCGGCCGCGTACTGAGCCAATTCATGGTTGATGTTGGCAAGCAGGCTTCGCAACGTTCCCGGCAGCGATGCATCCAAGGCGCCAAAAAGCGTTTCCGCAGGCTGCGCGAAATTCTGGAAAATGCAGACAGCATTGGAATTGGCCTTGATGCCGTCCCTCAGCATCCGCAGGTAACCAAGGGCGCCTTGTATGGTGGCGTGCGCGGCATCCGCGTCGCCCGGCGACATTTTCAGGGGCAGCGCCCGGTAATCGAGCGCCAGCAGCACCGCATCGGGCTTCGAACTGTTGACCTTGGAATCCGGGGTCAATGCCTCTTGCGCGACTTGGTCGTAGGAGGGCTGGACTACGTCGAGCGCTATACCGTGGCGAATTGCGCTCGCAACCAGAGCGGGCACGATCAAATCGATGGTCGAGTTGCTGAGCACCGCGAGCTTAAACGGCCGCAGCGGGTCGACCGACTTGCCGTCGAGACGCGCCTTGCCAAGCACCTTGGCGAGCTTGGTCAGATCGTTCAAATCCAACGAATGTCGCGCCAGCACCTGCAACTCACGACCCAAGGGGCCTGAAGCACTCCTCAGCCCCTTGAGCCGTTCACCAAAATCCGACGGCGTTCGGGGCAACCATTGCAAATCGCTATAAAGTGCATTCATTCACAAGAAACCCGGTATTCGACGGCGCCGAATCATAAGGGACTGTCTTTACCACAGACGCGAAGCCGCTCACAAATTGCCAGTGCGTTATGTCGCAGATAGCCCGCGCGCCGCCGCGCCGGAGCGCCTAGGAGTTCATGGTCTCCGGCGCCTGGCTGGCGCGTCCGGCGAGTCGCCTCGCCAGGGTTAGGCCATCGAGGGCCGCGAGCTTCATGCGGTCACGCCACGCCGATGTACCCGGGGGCGCGGGCTGCCAGCCGCGGTGACGCAGCTTGCCGTTGAGACGATAAATGCGGCCGAGACGCATGATGGAGTTCAGGTCCCAGTTGATGCTGAGCGCGATCGAGGGCGTGTCGCGGTTCTGTGCCCAGTGCGCCGCAAAGCAGGGCACATGCACGGCGTACCCGGCGCACAGATCGTAAAGGCTGGCATCCTTCTGCCTGCCGTCTTTGAACACCGCGCTGTTGAGATCGCCGCCGAAGAAATTCTCCAGCTCCTCGTGCGTCGTCAACGTGCGATCGTTGTGGTCGAATACGCTGAAGTATTTGTCGCCCGCGATCTGAAACAGGTAGTTGAGGTCCGAGTCGATGTGATAAGTGGTCACGCGGCGTGGCGAGGCGATCAGTATCGTGCCGCGACCGCGCAGGATGTCGTCGCGCATCGTAGGGCCGGCGAGATCGATGACGCGTTCGAACACCTCGTGGATGAAGGGGCCGTAGACGGGATCCTGCTCGACGTGCTTGAGCACCACCAGCGAGTTGTTGTTCTCGATGTTGGCGATGGTCTCGTTCAGGCTGTAGCGCGGCCCCTGGCCTGCATCCCAGCGATCATCTACGCCCACGGTCCCGTTGGACCAGTGCGCGTACGCGCCGTTCTGCGGCCGCCGGCGCGAGAGTTCCAGCAGGCTCGGCAGGCCCATGAGGGGGTTGTTCTGCAGGTCATGCTTGAAGAAGAAGCTGCGCTGATTGTTGCAGGTGCGGAACAGGTCGCGGGAGGCGCTGCTGAACGGCGGCACGCTGTCATCGGGTCGACCCGCGACGGGCAGTGACTGAAGCGGCGGCATTTCGACTTTCAAGATGCTGGACATGGCGTTACTTCCTGCGCGGCGTTGTGGGTCTAGTTGTCACCAGCGGCGAAGCGCTGAGTCTCCCCGAATCGGCGTACGGCTCTCGCGGCAGCCGGGGTGTGAGCCCCTTCCGAGTCTTCGTTGAATGACGAGTGTATCATAGCCGCCCTAATTATCGCCGGGCCACCACCGCCTTATGGAAATGAGACCCACGCCGCACGGCTGGTTTATTCGGCCGTCGGAGTCGGTTATGACGCTACCGGGCGCCGCTTATGTCACGGGCAAGCGCTCATGAGCCGCAGGCTGTTTGCCCGCTTCTCGCCCACGACCTGGGTAACCGTCCAGAACCTGTACACGCAGCTGTTCGCGATGGGTGTGTTCGCCATCCAGGCGCCGCTGCTCGGACCGCACGCCTTCGGTCTCATCGCCATCGTCATGGTGCTGATAGGCTTTTGCGAGTCCGTCCTCGCTGACGGCACGACCGAGATCCTTATCTCGGTGCGCGACATCGATGACGGGCACTACGCCACCATGAACAGCGTGGTGGTGTTCGTGTCGACGATCCTCGGTGTGGGGCTGATTCTGCTGGCCGAGCCACTGGCGGGACTGTTCCACGAGCCGCAGCTCGCCTCCGTCCTGCGAACCATGGCGCTGTTGCCGCTGGTGTCATCGCTTGCCTGTGCGCCGACGGCCGCCACCAAACGGCGCATGGAGTTCATGCCGCTGACGGTACGCATGACCGCCGGCATCACAGCCGGAGGCGTGGTGGGGATCGTGCTGACGCTCACGGGCGCCGGGGTCTGGGCGCTGGTCTGGCAGGCCATCGTGCAGCGCGTGGTCAGCGTCGCGGTGCTATGGATCAACTCGCGCCTGCCCCTTCGCTTAAGCCTGTCGAGCAGTCACTGGCGGGAGCTGGCGGGCTTCGCAGGGCCCCTGGTCCTGTCGAAGACCATGGCGTGGGCGGCCGTGCAGTTGCCGCGCTTCATACTCGGACTGAGCCTCACGGTGACCGACCTCGGGCTGTACAGTCTCGCGGCGCGCCTCAGCGACATTCTGCGCGAGGTGATCCTGGTGCCGCCGTATGCTGTGGCGCGTGTCGCGCTGCGCAGATTCCTTGCCGACCGCACCGGACTCGATCAGGCCGCCCGCGCGCTGATGCGCAGGATGAGCGCGTTCTGCTTCCCGCTGTGCCTCGGGGGCGCGGTGCTGGCACCCACGCTCATTCACGTATGGCTCAATCCAAAATGGTTTGGCGCGATCGTGCCCGCGCAGCTGCTGCTGCTGTCCTGTGTCAGTTCCGTCAGCTTCTACGGCGGCGGAGCGTTGTTCATGTCGCAGAACCAACAGCACAGCGAGGCTCTCGTCAACACACTGCAGACCGTGAGCGTGGTGCTTGTTGTGCTGGCCTTCGGGCCGTACGGCCTCGGGGTGGTGACGCTCGCCATGGCGGTGCGTCCGTTCCTGCTCATTCCGCTGGAGGCCTCGCTGGTACGGCGCAAGTGCGGCGTGAGCGCGCGCATCTTTCTTGGCAGCCAGCTGCCGAGCCTGTGCGCCGCGGCTGGAAGTGCCGTCATGGTACTAATGCTGCGCGAGCGCATCGACGCGCTGCTAGGCGCGCCGGCCGGACTGTTGGCCGGTGGGCTGCTTGGACTCCTCCTGTACGCGCTGTTACTGCGCGCCTGGGCACCCGGCGATCTGCGCCAGATCGTGCATCGGGTGCACGCGGACACATGAGGTACGAGTGCGTTCGCTCATTGGTGCGCCGCTCAGTAGAAAAAATCACCAGGACGGATCACACAGTATGAAATCAGCCCTCTTAAGAACCTTTGTTATTCTCGCACTCGGGCCGGCGTGCCACGCCGCGCTTATCGCCGCTCCGGCCGCCGTAGCAACCGCTCCGAAGCCCGCGGAAAAAATCCGCAGTATCGAAGGCGTCACGGAATATCATCTGGCCAACGGTTTACAGATTCTGCTCTACCCCGATGAGTCGAGCACCACGCTCTCCGTCAACGTCACCTATCGCGTCGGTTCCCGGCACGAGAGCTACGGCGAGACCGGCATGGCGCATCTGCTCGAGCACCTCATGTTCAAGGGGACGCCGACGCATCCGAAAATTCCGGACGAACTGACATCGCACGGCGCCGAAGCGAACGCCACCACAGCCGAAGACCGCACCAATTACTTCGAGACCCTGCCGGCGACTCGGGCCAATCTCGAATGGGCCCTCGCCCTCGAAGCCGACCGCATGACGCACTCCTTCATTGCCCAGAGAGACCTCGACAGCGAAATGACCGTGGTGCGCAACGAGTTCGAACGCGGCGAGAACGATCCGGCGCGAATCTTGCGCGAGCGCGTGCTCGAGACCGCCTACCTCTGGCACAACTACGGCCATCCCACCATCGGCGCCCGCGCCGACATCGAGCATGTGTCCATCAAGCACCTGCAAGCCTTCTATCACACCTATTACCAACCCGATGACGCCACCCTCATCGTTGCCGGAAAATTCGACGCAACCCAGGCGCTTCATTTCATCGAGAAGACCTACGGCGCCATCCCGAAGCCCACGCGCACCTTGCCCAATCTCTACACCGAAGAGCCGACCCAGGATGGCGAGCGCGAAATCACATTGCGCCGGGCCGGCGGTCAGAAAGTGTTCATGGAGGCCTTCCACATCCCGGCCGATGCGCAAGCCGACAGCGCGGCGCTCGGCCTCCTGGCCGGCATGCTCGATGACAAACCCTCCGGGCGGCTCTACAAACAGTTGATTGAGACCAAGCTCGCCACTCAAGCCAGCGTCTCCCCCAACAGCGCTCACGACCCAGGAACCATGATCTTCACTGTGGTGTTGCCCAAGGACGGCGATCTGGCCGCCGCCCGCAAGGCCTTGGGCGCCGTGATCGACAGCCTCGCCACCGAATCCTTTACCGCCGCAGAACTCGATCGCGCGCGCACTCAGCAGTTGAACGGTTACGAGCGTCTCATGAATTCTTCTGCGCAAGTGGCTTCCGTTTTGAGTGAGAACGTCGCCGCAGGCGACTGGCGCCTGCTCTTCTGGGATCGCGACCAGATGACGAAGGTCACGCTCGCCGATCTGCGACGCGTTTCGGCAACCTACCTCGTGACCTCCAACCTCACCGTCGGCAGCTTCATTCCCGACGAGCATCCGCTGCGCGCCGCCATTCCCGCAGCACCGCCGCTCAACGCGCTGCTGCGTGGGTTTACAGGCAATACCGCAGTGGCAGCCGGCGAGCACTTCGATGCAACTCCGGCCAACATCGAGGCGCGAACCGCGCGTGGCGCCATAGGATCGGTGCAAACCGCCTACCTCGAGAAAAACAGCAAGGGCGGTCGAGTCAGCGCTGTGCTGAACCTGCATTTCGGAGATATAGCGTCTCTGCGGCACAAGGCCGATATAGGCGCCTTCACCGCCGCGCTGCTCATGCGCGGCAGCCAGAACCACACCCGTCAGCAACTCGAGGACGAGCTGACCCGGCTCAAGGCGACCCTCAGGGTCAATGGCGGCGCCAGCGGCGTCACCGTTGCGTTCGAAACCACCAAGGAAAATTTGTCTGAAGTTCTGCGCCTCGCCGCGGAGCTGCTGCAGCATCCCGCATTCCCCGCCGATCAACTCGACGAGATCAAACGGGCCCGGCTGGCACAGATTCAAGCGTCGCGCACCGAGCCGCAACCGCTCGCCGGGCAGGCTGTGCGGCGCTCTCTCTCGGCCTATGGCGAGGATGATTTCCGTTACGTACCCACCTTCGATGAGCAAGTCGCGCGAATCGGCGCAATCAGCGCCGCAGACTTGCAACAGTTTCATGAACAATTCTACGGCGCCTCTCACGGAGAGATTGCGCTGGTGGGTAGCTTCGATCCCGCCGCCACCACGAAACTTCTGCGAGAGCTTTTCGCCACATGGCAGAGCGCCGGCCCCTACCAGCGCGCCGTCGGGCTCTACAAGGCGACCCGCGCCGAAGCGGAAACTATTGCCACCCCCGACAAGTCCAACGCGGTATTCATCTCCGCCGGCGCCCTCAACTTGAGCGACACCAATCCCGACTACCCGCCACTGGAAATCGGCAATGCCATCCTCGGCGGCGGCTTCCTAAATTCCCGACTCGCCACCCGCATTCGCCAGCAGGACGGAATCAGCTACACCGTCGTCTCCAGTGTCAATGTCGACTCCCAGGATCCGGTAGGCTCCTTCTCCGTCTTCGCCATCTGTGCACCGCAGAACATCGGCAGGGTCGAAAAGGACGCTCAGGAAGAAATCGCCCGCGCCCTGCAGGGCGGCTTTACCGCGGAGGAAATCTCCGCCGCGAAATCCGGCCTGCTGCAATCGCGCATCGTCGCGCGCTCCTCGGATAATCAACTCGTGCGCGATCTGGCGGACCACCTCTATCTCGGCCGCCCCTACACCTGGGACGCCCAATTCGAGCACAACATCGAAACTGCGTCCGCAGACGACGTCCAGAAAGCGCTGCGCAAGTTCATCGATCCTACGCAATTGATCAGCGTCAAGGCCGGCGATTTCCACTGATCGTTCGACACTGACGTTATTCGCAGCGAGCATTGCGCGCTCTTTTCGGCAAGATCGGACCAGCGTTCGATCAAGTCGATGACACGGGCAAAACCGGTCGTGAACGCACTCGGCCGCGCGCGTTGCGTCGCTCCTCGGCCAGCGACACCACAAAAATGAGCAGGCCGGCGAGCGCGAGCAGTGCGCCCACCCACCCGGTCGATGCCCATCCCAAGCCGCCGGCGATGGCGGCACCGCCCAACCACGCACCCATCGCGTTGGCAATGTTGAAGGCGGAATGATTCAACGCCGCCGCGAGCGTCTGTGCATCCTCGGCGACATCCATGAGACGAATCTGCAACGCAGGCACGATCGCAACACCCGTGCCGATTAGAAACACTGAAATCGTGGCCGCCCAGACGTGATGGGCGGCAATGCTGAACGAGCTCAGCACGATCGCGTTCCAGATCAATACGCCGCCGATCGTGCGCATCAGTGCGCGATCCGCGAGCCACGATCCGGCCAGATTGCCGAGGATCATGCCCACACCGAATACGGCGAGCACGAACGGCACGTAACGGCCCGGTAACCCGGCAACCTGGGTCAGCGTCGGTGCGATGTAGCTGTATACGCAGAACATCCCGCCGAAGCCCACCGAGCCGACGCCGAGCGTCAGCCAGACCTGCTTGCGACCCAACGCGCTCAGCTCGCGGGCGGGGCTCGCGCCCTTGACGGGGCCGGCTCGCGGCACGTATCGGGCGATCAATACACTCGTCACGACGCCGATGACGCCCACCAGAACATAGGCCGCGCGCCAGCCCAGTGTCTGTCCGATCCAGGTTGCCAACGGCACCCCGGCCAGAGTCGCACCTGTGAGGCCCAGCATCATTCGGCCGATCGCACGAGCCCGTTCGTTTGCAGGCACGAGCGATGCGGCAACCAGCGACGCCACGCCGAAATACGCGCCGTGCGGCAGGCCGGCGAGAAAACGAACTGCGACGAGCGATGCGTAACCGGGCGCGAGCGCGCTTGCGAAGTTGCCGACGGCAAAGCATGCCATCAGCGCCAGCAGGAGAACATGGCGCGGCCAACGTGCAGCGAGCACGGCGATGAGCGGCGCACCGACCACGACACCGAGCGCATATGCACTGATGATGTGTCCCGCGGTGGGCACCGAAATGCCGAGATTCGCGGCCACATTCGGCAGCAATCCCATCATGACGAATTCGCCCGTACCGATGCCGAAGCCACCGATACCGAGCGCTAGTTCCGCCCATCCGGAGCGGCCCGCCCGGCCTGCGACTGCTTGATCTGTGGAATACGTAGAGTGCTCCTCGCTGAAATGCCAAGAGCTTGTGCGCAATCCATTTGTTCAGTATTGCAGGGGGCGGGCGCATAGGTTACGGATGAAACCCCGGCAAGGCACGGCGAAACCGAGGAGCAACACTCGAGCAGGATCCTGATCGCGAGCCGATGGTAATTGCTACCGGCGGCTCCATCAGGAGAAGCAACATGACTCATCGAACTCGGGAAATGGCACTGCCGGCGTTATTGATTTCCGGCGCCCTCGTAATGGCCGCCGCGCAAGTCGGGTGTGTATCTCAGGCATCTCAAGCGGACACACCGCCGGCGGCGCAAGTCGTGCCGCCGCCTTCCGCACAAGCTGTTCAGATCGTACAGTCGCCGGACGAGTTGAACCAGCTCGTTGCACCGATCGCGTTGTACCCCGACGCGCTGGTTGCACAGATCGTTGCAGCCGCAAGTTATCCCACCGAAGTTGTTGAAGCCGATCGGTGGATCCAACAAAACTCGGCGCTGAAGGGAGAGGAAATGGCCAAGGCGGTAGATTCGCAGCCCTGGGATTCCAGTGTGAAGGCACTCATCCAGTTTCCTGTGGTGCTTGCGACGATGGATAAGAACCTCTCCTGGACCTCGGCGCTCGGAGAGGCGTACGTCAACCAGCCTCAGAATGTCCTTGCTGCCGTTCAGGTGATGCGCCGTCGAGCACAGCAGGCAGGGAACTTGAAGAGCACGCCACAAGACGCGGTGACAAGCGAAGGAGATACGATCGTGATTCAACCAGCAGACCCTGACATCGTCTACGTGCCGGAATACGATCCTTGGGATGTCTATGGAGACCCTCTCGATTTCTATCCGGGTTGGGTCGAGGTTCCGGGATCCTTCTTTGGGCCCGGGATTGAGTTCGGCGTAGGCATAGGCATCGGCGTATTCGGCGGTTTTGGCTGGGGGTGGCACCACTGGGGTGCTGATTGGCATCACCACGAGCTGACACACGACCACAACCCTTACCACTCCCACAGTCCGACTTTCGTCCATCACAACGGAGCCTTTGGCGATCACGGTCATTTCGATCACGGAGGACTTGCGGGCCGCGCCACTGCCGGCGTTCATACCAACGCCTTCAGCGGTTTCAATCATGGCGGCGTCGCGGGCGCATATTCGTCCCGCGGCCGGGCCAGCTTCGGCGGGGGTGTCCACGGCGGCGGCGGTGTCCACGGCGGCGGCGGTGTCCACGGCGGCGGCGGTTTTCACGGTGGCGGCTCCCATGGCGGCGGAGGTCACCGATGAACACAAAGCGCTCAACCTCCGCACGCGTTGCATTCGCGATGTCCGCACTACTCGCTGCAGCCTACGCTCCATTCTGTGTCGCCGGGGAATCCACCCAGCCGACTTTCACGTCTGCCGAGGAGGCGAGCAACGCTCTCTTCCTGGCCGTGCGCGATCGCGACGAACGAGCGGTGACAGAGATCCTGCAAGAAGCTAACTCACCGGTAAGCACCGAAGAAAAACTCCAGAACAGGCTCGACCGCGAACACTTCGTGCAGAAATATGGGGAAATGCACCGCTGGGTCCGCGATGCTCATGGCGGCATGGTTCTCTACATCGGTGCCGAGAACTGGCCGTTCCCGATCCCGTTGGTGTCACGGAATGGCGTTTGGCGATTCGATTCCGACGCCGGCATGCACGAAATCCGGTACCGGCGAATCGGTGAGAACGAAGTGACAGCGATTGCGCTCTGCCAGGTTCTGATTGCGCAAAGCCAGCCGGGAGATGCGGCCGACGGCATCGCCGCCGCGGTAAAGAGCAGTGACGGACCCGTTGCGTTTCACGGCTACTACTTCCGCAGGCTGGCGGGACCCGGCAACCGTTTCTCCGCTATCGCCTATCCCGCTGCATACCGGTCATCGGGCGTCATGACTTTCATCGTCGACCCGGATGGCGGCGCGTACCAAAAGGATTTGGGCTCGAACACGGATAAAATTGCCGGAACGATGACCTACCGTATCGATCGTACGTGGACGCCCGCTGAGGCGGCGCCCTAGCTCTGCTCGGCATGCAATCCAACCCCGCACCGGCGGCAGATGCCGCGACAAGTCAGCCCATGAGCCGCCGCAGCAGCGAAACGAGTCGCCTGCGCGCGAGCCTGCATTGGCTGCGGCAGCATTTTGTGTCGATGATCGTCGCGCCCGCGGCAGCGAT
>DASQPK010000005.1:0-6116 GCA_035643995.1 Steroidobacteraceae bacterium
GCCACCGGGCGCGCGGGCGGCGGCGGTGAGTATCCAAATCAGGACGGCTTCGGCTGGACCAACGGCGTGATGCGCAAGCTCATGTCGCTGTATCCCAAAGATGCTGCGCGCAGCGATCCTAAAACCTGCCTGGCGCCTGCCGCTTGAAGAGGGCCACGACCTGTCCATAGCGCGGATCTATCGCTTGATAACTCCCGTTTATCGAAAGACCGAATCGATTGGACACATATATCAGTGGATACCATACTGAAAGCCCCATTGAGCGGAGTTGATCAGTGACCAGTCCGGTGATCCCCATTGCGCTCGCAGGTGCGACAAAACAGCGGAAACGCCAGGCCCCCAAGGGCCGGCCCGTCATCCCCCAGGCGCTTGCAGAAGTTGAAGCATTGGTGGGTGCGCCGCCGTGGCGGCGTGATTTGTTGATCGAATACCTGCATCGCATAAACGACCGCTACCATCAGCTCGGCGCACCGCACATGGCGGCCTTGGCCAAGCTGCTGGGACTCGCGCAAACGGAAGTCTATGAAGTGGCCACCTTCTATCATCATTTCGACGTGGTGAAGGAGAAGCCCGATGGTTCACTGCCGGCGCCGCCGGCCTTGACCGTGCGTGTGTGCGACGGCTTGAGCTGCGAAATGGCGGGCGCGAAGGCGCTGCTCGACAAGCTGCCCGCGCTGCTGGGGCGCGAGGTGCGCGTGATTCCGGCTCCTTGCGTCGGGCGCTGTGAACAGGCGCCGGTTGCCGTGGTTCACCAGAAGCCCGTTCCGGGTGCCACCGTGGAATCGGTGAGCCGCGAAGTGAAGGCCGCGAATCTATACGACCAGCCGGTCAGCTATATCGATTTCGATGCGTACGTGAGCGGCGGCGGCTATGCGTTGCTGCGCGACTGTGTCGAGCATCGACGCGATCTCGAGAGCGTCTTGAAGACCATGGAAGATTCGGGCTTGCGCGGCTTGGGCGGCGCGGGGTTTCCGACGGGCCGCAAGTGGCGCATCGTGCGCGGCGAAGCGGCGCCGCGATTGATGGCCGTGAATATCGATGAAGGCGAACCCGGCACCTTCAAGGATCGGGTGTATCTGGAGCGTGACCCGCACCGTTTTCTCGAAGGCATGCTGATCGCCTCCTGGGCAGTCGGCATTTCGGCCATTTATATCTACCTGCGCGATGAGTATCACGGCTGCCGCGCGCTGCTCGAAGCCGAGCTTGCCAAGCTGCAAGAGAATCCGCCGGTGCCGTTGCCCGATATCGAGCTGCGGCGCGGTGCGGGCGCCTACATTTGCGGCGAAGAGTCGGCGATGATCGAATCGATTGAAGGCAAGCGCGGCATGCCGCGTCTGCGCCCACCCTATGTCGCTCAAGTCGGTCTGTTCGGCCGTCCGACGCTGGAGCATAATTTCGAGACGCTTTTTTGGGTGCGCGAACTGCTCGAGCGAGGCGCGCCGTGGTTTGCCACTCAAGGGCGCAACGGCCGCAAGGGCCTGCGCAGCTTTTCCGTTTCCGGCCGCGTGAAAAATCCCGGCGTGAAACTCGCGCCTGCCGGCATCACGGCGCGGCAATTGATCGACGAGTTTTGCGGCGGTATGAAAGACGGCCACACTTTTTATGGCTACCTGCCCGGCGGCGCGTCGGGCGGTATTCTGCCGGCATCGCTGGGCGACGTTCCGCTGGACTTCGATACCTTGCAGCCTTACGGCTGCTTCATCGGGTCGGCTGCCGTCATCGTGCTCTCGAACCAGGACACCGCCAAAGCGGCAGCGCGCAACATGATGCGTTTCTTCGAGCACGAATCCTGCGGCCAGTGCACGCCGTGCCGTGCCGGCACCGCGAAGACCAATGTGCTGATCGCCAAGGATGACTGGGACAAGCCGCTGCTGGCCGATCTCTCGCAGGTGATGCGCGATGCGTCCATCTGCGGCTTGGGTCAAGCGGCGCCGAATCCCGTCGATACCGTCATCAAATTCTTTCCCCACGAATTGACTTAGAGAAAGCCATGAACGCCGTCACCCGCGAGATGCGCAACCTTAGCGACGCCCCAACCGTCAGCTTCGTGCTCGATGGCCGCGAGATTACTGCTCCGGCCAATGAAACCCTGATCGAAATCGCGGATCGTCTCGGCATCGAGATACCGCGTCTTTGCTACAAGGCGGGCATGGAGGCGGTGGGGAACTGCCGTTCCTGCATGGTTGAAATCAAGGGTGAGCGGGTTCTTGCCGCCTCGTGCTGCCGTACGGCGACTGCCGGCATGCAGGTGACCACCAACAACGAGCGCGTGCGCAAATCGCAACAGCTGGTCGTTGAACTGCTGCAGTCGGATATGCCTGAACGGGAGTACACGCGCCACAACGAAGTCGACGAATGGGCCGTGAAGCTGAAAGTGGGCAAGCCCCGCTTCGCGCCGCGCCCCGCCGTGCAAGCAGACCTGTCGCATGCCGCCATCGCGGTGAATCTGGATGCCTGTATCCAATGCACGCGCTGCGTGCGCGCCTGCCGCGATGAGCAGGCCAACGATGTCATCGGCTTAGGCTGGCGCGGCCAACACGCGAAAATCGTGTTCGACATGGACGATCCGATGGGCGCGTCAACTTGCGTGGGCTGCGGCGAGTGCGTGCAGGCCTGTCCCACCGGCGCCTTGATGCCGGCGCGCGATGTCGCGCTGTCGATCCCCGACAAATCGGTGAAATCGCTGTGCCCGTATTGCGGCGTCGGCTGCCAGCTCACCTACCATGTCAAGAATGACAATATTCTGTACGTGGAAGGGCGCGACGGACCGGCGAATCATTCGCGGCTGTGTGTGAAGGGTCGATATGGATTCGACTATGCGCGCCACCCGCAGCGTCTCACCGTGCCGCTGATTCGGCGCGCCGATGCGCCGAAGTCCGGCGAATTCGTCATGGACCCGAACAATGTCATGCAGGTCTTCCGCGAGGCGACTTGGGAAGAAGCCATTGCGCTGGGGGGAGGCACGCTGCGCAAGCTGCGCGACACCTACGGCCCGAAGTCGCTGGCCGGCTTCGGCTCCGCCAAGGGCAGCAACGAGGAAGCCTACTTGTTTCAGAAGCTGGTGCGGCTCGGTTTCGGCAGCAATAATGTCGATCACTGCACGCGGCTGTGTCACGCCTCGAGCGTCGCTGCGTTGCTCGAAGGCATAGGCTCGGGTGCGGTGAGCAATCCGGTGATGGACGTCACCAAGGCGTCGGTCGTGATCCTGATCGGCGCGAATCCCACGGTGAATCACCCGGTGGCGGCAACGTTCCTGAAGAACGCCATGCGCAACGGCACCAAGCTCATCGTCATGGATCCGCGGCGCAGCGAATTGGCGCGCACCGCGTATCGCTTTTTGCAATTCAAGGCCGACACCGATGTGGCGCTCCTCAATGCCATGATGCACGTCATCATCGAGGAGAACCTGGTCGATACCAAATTCATTGCGGATCGCACCTTGGGCTATGCGGAATTGGTCAAGAACGTTCAGGGCTACAGCCCGGAACTGATGGCGCCGATCTGCGGCGTGCCGGCGGATACCATTCGCGAAGTCGCGCGGCTGTATGCCTCGAGCCCCGGCTCCATGATTCTGTGGGGCATGGGCATCAGTCAGCATATCCACGGCACCGACAATGCACGCTGCCTCATTGCCCTGGCATTGATGACAGGACAGATCGGCAGGCCCGGAACCGGGCTGCATCCGCTTCGCGGCCAGAACAATGTGCAGGGCGCATCTGACGCGGGGCTCATCCCGATGATGTATCCGGATTATCAGCGGGTCGATAATCCGAAATCGAGAGAGCGCTTCTCCAAGGCGTGGGGCGTGCCCATCGAGCAGCTCGATGACAAGCCGGGCCTGACCGTGGTGGAGGTCATCAAGGGCATCCTCGCAGGCTCGGTCAAGGGCATGTATGTCATGGGCGAGAATCCGGCCATGAGCGATCCCGACGCGGATCATGCGCGCGAGGCGCTTGCCAAGCTCGACATGCTGGTGGTGCAGGATATTTTTCTGACCGAAACCGCTTATCTTGCTGATGTGATTCTGCCGGCGTCCTCGTTCGCCGAGAAAACCGGCAGCTTTACCAACACGGATCGCTTCGTGCAGCTGGGGCGCCAGGCGCTCAATCCCCCGGGCAAGTCGCGCCAGGATTTGGAGATCATCATCGATCTCGCGCGCCAGCTCGGGCTCAACTGGACCTACGGCACGGGCGTGAAGGCGGTTGCGGCGGTGTTCGATGAGATGCGCCACACCATGCCCAGCATCGGCGGCATCACCTGGGAGCGGCTGCAGGCCGAGGACAGCGTCACGTACCCCTGCGAGAAGGAAGGCGATCCGGGCGACTCCGTGGTGTTCATCGATTCCTTTCCGACGCCCACGGGCAGAGGGCGCTTTGTACCGGCGGACATTATCCCGGCCGATGAGCGGCCCGATACCGAATATCCGATGGTGCTGATCACCGGCCGCCAGCTCGAGCATTGGCACACCGGCAGCATGACGCGCCGTTCCGGCGTTCTCGATTCCATCGAGCCGGATCCCGTCGCATCGCTGCATCCGGTGGACATGGCCGCGCTGGGCGCGAAGCCCGGACAGCTCATTACCATCGAATCGCGGCGCGGCAAGGTCAGCCTGTACGCGCGCGCCGACGAGAGCTCGCCGCATGGCGCGGTGTTCGTGCCTTTCTGCTACTACGAGGCCGCGATCAACAAGCTGACGAACTCGGCGCTCGATCCTTTTGGCAAGATCCCCGAGTTCAAGTATTGCGCGGTGCGCCTGACGCTCGGCGGTACGCCGCCGGCCCAGATCAGTTTCGGCGGCGGCCAGATTCTCGAGCCGGCTTAAAGCTTCGGATTGATTTGTAAGTCGGCGAGTTCGTCGAGCGTGTTGGCGTTGGCGAAGGCGGCAGGATCATGGAATACGACCCGGGTGCTGTGATGTTGTGCGGCAAACAGTCCGGTCTTGCGCTCTCCGCTGCGGATAAAGGCGTTCAAGCTGTCGCGCAGCGAGGCCTTCATGAGGCAAAACACCGGCTGCGCCCGCGGCCCATCGGCCTCCTGCGAGTACGCGGTGGCCATCTCGCCATCGATCTCGAGACCTGCGGCGAGCCGCGCCACCAAATCGACCGGAAAGTTCGGCGTGTCGCAGGGTACGGTGACCAAGTAGGGCGTGCTGCAGTGGGTGAGGCCGGCGAGCATGCCCGCCAGAGGCCCGGGATACTCTGGTATCTCGTCGGGCCAGGCCGGCACGCCCATGGCGCGGTAGGCGGCCAGGTTGCGATTGGCGTTGAGCATCAAAGTACCGACCTGCGGCCGCAACCGTTCGAGCGCATACTGCGCGAGCGGAACGCCCAGGTGCGTTTGCAGTCCCTTGTCGACGCCGCCCATGCGGGTCGCACGGCCGCCGGCGAGGACCAATCCGGTAACCGCTTCTTTGTGAATGATCATAGCTCGCGCTTTCCTAAGAACATCGTAGCCTTTGCCGGCGGAGCCTGCCATCGAGACCCATAAGATTGAAGCGTTCGAGGTGCAGCCGCAGGCGCGCCTGATGCAGCCGGTCGCGAATGCCCCGCACCTCACGTCGACATCCTGCGAAGCGGTGCGCGAGATTGAGATTCTCGACGAGCTGGGCGTGCGCCGCTCGATTTATATTCCCGCGGAACGCGCGCTGACGGTGCTTGTCGATGATCGCGAACTCGTCACGCTGATGACGCTGGGGGCCTCGCCGGAGCTCTTGGTGCTGGGGTTCTTGCGCAACCAGCGGCTGATCAAGGACGCCGCGGACTTGGAATCCATTTCCGTCGACTGGCGAGCGGGCACCGCCCTCGTCAAGACTCGCCCAGGGAAGCGCGAGCTACCGGCGGCATTGCCTCGAATCGTTGCCGGCGGCAGCGGAAAAGGCTCGATTTACGCCGCCATGATGTCGCAGCTCGACACCCTGCGGCTGCCGGATGCGGGCGAGGCGCGCATCAGTGGGAGCACGCTGCGCGCCGTGCTCGACACCATGCGCCAGCACGACACCATCCATCGCCATGCGCGATCGGTGCATAGCTGCGCGCTGTTTCAGCATGACCGCTTGCTGGTGTCGGTCGAGGATGTCAGCCGGCACAATGGGCTGGACACGGTGAGCGGCTGGATGG
>DASQPK010000006.1:0-13720 GCA_035643995.1 Steroidobacteraceae bacterium
TCCATGTAGGGCTTGATGCCGGCGGCATAGGATTGCTCGAGCGTCGAGCCCATCACGAAGAAGGTCAGAAACAGCGCGAGGCCGGTCAACACCTGGTTCGAGGGAGTGGTCGCCATCCCCAACGCCTGGCGCAGAATCGACAGCACGATGATGATTCGGGTGAATGCCGTCATCGCCAGCAAAATGGCCGGCAGCAGCGTCAGCAGCGTCATCAATATCAAGATTTGAAACGTCAGCGAGTAGGTCTGGACTCCGTCCGCGGCCGATTTAATGGCGACGGCCGGCAGCGCGGCTTGTGCGCCCGCCGCGAGCGGCACGAGCACGAGGAGCGCAATCACGAATAGCCGATTGCGATTCAGTTGCAGCGCCATGCAGGTCACGGTGAGCCGCCGGGCCGCTTCATCATGTCGCGCAAGCGCTCCGCGAATGCCGGCGTGGGGTTCGCCGCTTTGAGGGCGATGGGGTTGGCCAGGGGCATCAAGGGAACGATGCCGTTCGCGCCGATGCCGACGAGCACCTGCGCCTCGCCGACGCGGACCAACACGATGCGCTCCCGCGGACCCAGGTTCAGCTGCTCGAGAACTTCACTGTCCCGCGAGCCGCGCGGTGCGGACAATTTGAATCGCTTCAAGACCCAGCCGATCGCAAAAATCAGCGCCACGATGGCGATGAGGCTCAAGGTAAGCTGCGTCAAACTGCCGACCGACAAGGGCGAGGCGGGTTGCACCATCGCCGTCATTTGGCGTGTTCCATCCTCTCCGTCTCGCTCACCACATCGGTGAGCCGGATGCCGAATTTCTCGTTCACCACCACCACTTCGCCGCGGGCAATCCGCACCCCGTTCACCAGGACGTCGAGCGGCTCTCCCGCCAGGCGATCGAGCTCGACGACGGCGCCGGGCGCCAGCTGCAGCAAGTCGCGCACCGACATTTTCGCGCGTCCGACTTCGAGAGCCAGCGTCACGGCGACATCGAGAATGAGGTTCAAATTCATTTCCTGACCGGCGCCGCCGGCGGCGTTCGGACTGAGGTCGTTGAATTGCGCGCGTGCGACGGCGGCGTTCTTCAAATCGGGCGGGCTCATACGGGGGCTCCTGGAAGAATTTTGAGGGCGTTGCGCCCTTGCGAGATGCCGAAGCGGCCGCGATACAGCGGTACATCGCCCGCCAATAAAGTGACCTGCTGCGGCGCTTCGATGGGAATGATGTCGCCCGGCGACAATCTCACCAGCTCGCGCAGGCTGATTTGCGCTTGCGCGAGAACCGCGCGCGTCTCCAACTGCGCCTCTTGCAAGGCGCTCGTCAACACCGGCGCCCAGGCTGCCTGTTTGCGCACCGGCGCCGCTACACCGTCCCCGGCGAGCGCTTCGCGAATCGGACTGAGCAAGGCGTCGGGAAACAGCCAATCGATGCGGCCGCTGCGCGCCGCGAATTCCACGATGAATCTGACCACGACAACCGATTCGAGCGGGCCGCCCAGTTGCACCAGCCGTGGATTGGTTTCCTGCTTCACGAGTTCCAATTCGAGCGCGGACACAGGCAGCCAAGCCGCGGCCAAATCCGCCGTGAAACTGCGCAGCATGAGTGCGAGGAAGCGCTGTGCCGCCGGCGCGATCACCGCTTGGGGGTCCGCATTGGCACGCCCCGAGCCGCCGAAGAAGCCGTCCAACAGGGTCAGCAACAACGCCGGCTCGACGCTGACGTAGGCAAAGCCCGGCAAGGGCTTGAGGCGCACGACCGCGAAGGTTGCCGGCACCGGCAACGAGGCCTGCAAATCGGCGCTCTTCACCGATTCCACCGATTCGAACTGCATGCCGGCATCTCGCCCCAGCAGTCCGGACAGCGAGGCACCGGCGCGATCCGCAAAGTTTTTGTTTATCGCTTCCAGCAGCGGCAGCTGCGTACGATTGATGCGCTGTGCCGCGAAGTCATAGGCGCGATGCGCGTTGGGATTTTCCTTGCTGCTCTTTTCGAGCAGTGCCTGCACCTCTTCGTCGGAGATGCGCGCCGGGGCACTGCTCATCACTGCACCACGAAACTGGTGAACAGCACATCGTCCACGTCGGGACCCCCTTCCTTCTTCTGCGCCGCACGGACTTCCGCGAGGGCCTCCTGCCGGAACTTATCCTTCCCTTCGCGCGACATCATCGACTGATAGTTGCGATTGCTCATCAGCAGCAGCAAATTGTTGCGAATCAAGGGGATGTTTTTCTGCACGCTGTCGATGGCTTTTTCGTCATGAGCCACGATCTGCATGGTGATTTGCAGGAAGCGCACCGCCGAACCATCCTCGAAATTCACGACCAACGGTGGGTCGATGGCGTAGTACAGGGATGGCTTGCCGGAGCCTCCCTCCGCGCTCGTAGGCTTGACGACGGTCACCGGCACGATGGCTGTGATCTTGCCGTCCTTGTCGAGCTTCAAATCCGGCAGCGGGTGCAGCTTGGCGTTGATGAAGCCGCCGAGCACGACCGCACCTAAGCTGAGCGCAAAGATACCCAGCCCGTTGACCAGCATACCCATGAAACCGCCGGATTTTTTCGCGGGCGGGGGAAGAGTGTCTTCAGCTTCGTCGGCCATAGTTCGATTCCATCGCGGGCACATGCCGCAACAGAATCGAGCAAGTTCTATGCCATAAGAATATTAGACAATTTTTCTAAATGTATTCAATGGCTTATGGCCAATCAACGCCGTCGCGACGGAGCGAGGCACCCGCCGATAATTTGACGCTTACCAAATATTCACGCGTTGACCCGGCGGCAGATACATCTTGTCGCCTCAGCCTCGCGCACCTTGCCGCGCCAGACCTGCACCCATCCCGAAGACTTCCACGTAATCACTCCTCGATATTTCTCTTGCTCGTCAAAATTTCAATGAAACCCTCAAGCCCGGCCCCGCATCATCGAGCACCAGATGCGCGCCGTGCAGTTTCGTCACGGCCGCCACCAGCGACAGCCCTAGGCCTGATCCCGGAAATTTCCGCGCCTCATCCAGGCGCACGCGGCGTCCGAGCACGATCTCGCGCTTATCGGCCGGAATACCAGGCCCGTTGTCCTCCACGATCACTTCCGGCGCGCTGCCCGATCCATCCAGCACCACCCGGATGTGGCCGCCGTCCGGCGTGAATTTAATGGCATTGTCGAGCAAATTCGCCAGCGCCTGAGCCAGCAGTTGCCGGTTGCCCTGCACCTGGGCGCCCAGCGCGACCGAGCTCTCCAACACGATGCCGCGCTCTTCGCTCACGGGTGCATACAGTTCCACCATGCTCGCGACCAGCGCGGATAGATCCACCGGTTCCCGGGCCACCGTGCCGGTTTCCGCAAGCGCGATACGCAGCAGCGCGTCCAGGGTGCTGCGCATTTGATCCACCTCGGTGCTCACGCTTTCCAGAACGCGCCGCTCGGGCGAGCCCGTCTTGAGCGAGCTCATCGCGCCCTCGGCCGTGGCCTGCAGGCGGTTCAAGGGCGTGCGCAGGTCGTGCGCGGCGCTGTCCAGAACGGTTCTCATCCCCAAGGTGAGCTGCTCGATCTTGTCGAGCATGGTGTTGATTTCGCGCGCCAAGGTGTTGATCTCATCGTCGGCCTTGCGCACGGGCAGGCGTTGCGATAAATCGCCGCGCATGATTTGCGTGGCCACCGCGGAAATCGCTCCCGCCTGCGCGAGGATGCGCCGTCCCATCCAAAAACCGCCGCCCAGCCCCAGCAACAGGGTGAGCACCACCGCCGTGATCAGGCCGCGCATCATCAGGCTTTTGACGTTTTGCCTCTCCTGCACATCGTGTCCTACCAACATGCGATAGCCGCCGGGCAATGGAAATCGCTGCGCGCGCATTTCGTGCTCACGGGTCTCGTCGCCGAACGGCACGGATACTTTGAACAGAAACCACTTGCCGGCACTCGCATCGACTTTCGGCCACGCGGGCACATTTCCCGCCACGGGACGCAGCTGCGGGTCCACCATCAGGTACACCGCGCCGCGCACGTCCTGATCTTGCGAGCGCTGCTCGATCAGTTCGATGAAGTCGCTGCGCGAGAGCACCAACATTTGCTCCCGCAGCCCCTGCACTTCCGCTTCGATCAAATTGTCGGTGCTGCCGTCCACCACGCGCGAGACGGCAAAATCCACCGCATAGATGAGCGCGGCCGCACCAATGGCGAACACGATCGAATAGACGATGGCGATACGAAACGGGGACGTATCGAGAACACCGAGAAAGCGCTGATCCGGTCCCATCTTGGGAGCCCGTCGGGCCTAGGCTCCTTCTATTCGTCTTCGCGCAAGCTGTATCCCGCGCCGCGCACGGTGTGCAGCAGAGGCTTGTCGAAATCTTTGTCGATCGCCTGGCGCAAACGGCTGATATGCACGTCGATCACATTGGTCTGGGGGTCGAAATGATAATCCCATACACCCTCGAGCAGCATGGTGCGCGTCACGACTTGTCCGCTGTGGCGCATCATGAACTCCAGCAGCTGGAACTCGCGGGCGGTCAGCTCTATTTTCTTGCCGTTGCGCATGACCCGTCGAGTCATCCGGTCGAGTTCCAGGTCCGCCAATTTCAGTTTGGTGCTGGCTTCCGCGTTGCCCGTGTCGCCGCGCCGGGCGAGCGCATCGATACGCGCCAGCAGTTCCGCCATATGGTAGGGCTTGGTCAAATAGTCATCGCCGCCCGCGCGCAGACCCGTAATTCTGTCGTCCACATCACCGAGCGCGC
Source organism: Steroidobacteraceae bacterium (assembly GCA_035643995.1). Lineage (GTDB taxonomy): Bacteria > Pseudomonadota > Gammaproteobacteria > Steroidobacterales > Steroidobacteraceae > Bog-1198. Next base: position 4,710 of record DASQPK010000006.1, read on the forward strand.
TCAAGATCAGGACCGGCACCTTGCGGCCCGTGGCGCGCAGCGACTGCACCAGCGCGAGGCCATCCAACTTCGGCAGCATTCGATCGACGATCGCCAGATCGACCGCAATCGAGGAAGCCATATGCAACCCTTCCATACCGTTGCCCGCCACATCCACTGTGTGACCAGCCTCCCGCAGCGCTTTCGCCAGGTAATCACGAGCGACTTCGTCATCTTCGACAATCAAGATATGCATGGTTTGGTATCTTAGACTAGGATGCGGTCGCCCGGGTTCACTCGATCGGACCCAAACTCTAAGCGAAATGTATGTCCGAGGTCGATATGAACGGGGTTGCGCGTGCCATCGCCGCCGCGCTGCTGGCAGTGTGCTGCGCGGTTCCTGCGCATGCCAAAGAAGTACCCCTGTGGGAATTCGGACTTGGCGCGGGCGCCATCGCCTTTCAGGACTATCGGGGTTCCAATACCACCCACGCCTACCCCCTGCCGGTGCCCTACGTGGTCTATAACGGCAAGTTCCTGAAGGCCGATCGCGAAGGCGTGCGCGGCACGCTGTTCAACCAAGATTGGTTGGAAATCAATCTGAGTTTCAACTTGACCACACCGGTGCGCAACGACCGCGAGCGCAGCGGCATGCCGGACCTGAGGTCCACCGTTGAGCTGGGCCCTTCGTTCGACTTTCACCTGTTCCGCAGCGACAACCGCCGGGTGAAATTCGATCTGCGCATGCCGCTGCGCTACGCGGCGACGGTTGAATCCTCGCCGCGCATCATCGGATGGACATTCAGCCCGAGATTCAATGTGGATCTTCGGGACCCCTTTGGGCTTGTGGGCTGGAATCTCGGGCTTCTGGCAGGCCCGCTATTCGCGGATCACCGCTATCATGATTATTTTTATTCAGTTGCCCCTCAGTTTGCGAACCCCTCGCGGCCGGAATTTCAGGCCAAGGGCGGTTACGCCGGAACACAGACCCTGGCGGCTTTGTCGAAACGATACCCGAAGTTTTGGGTGGGCGCATATATGCGCTATGACACGCTGGCCGGCGCTGCTTTTGTTGACAGCCCGCTGGTTCAGCGCAAAAGCTATTGGACGGGCGGATTCGGTTTCGCCTGGATGATCCGAAAATCATCACAGATCGTGGAAATACCGGACTGATACCGACGATGCGGCGTATTTTAAAAACCATCTACGAATATTTCGCTCTCTATAGTTCTTTGACCCTCCTGGGCCTGATTTGTCTGACCTGGTCGATATTCGCCCTGCCGCTGTATTTTATCTTGCCCACGCGCCTGGGTACGGCGGTCGGCCGATTCGGCATCATGGCGGGCTTTCGCATCTATACCTGGTCCTTGGCCGTCACGCGCACCTACCGTCTGGACTTGCGTGCCGTCGACACCTTGAGAGGCGGCCCGCCGCTGATCCTGGCACCGAACCATCCGGCGCTGATCGACGCGCTGCTGATCTTGACCCGCCATCCCAACCTGGTTTGCGTGATGAAGTCGGAGCTCATGAAGAATGTGTTCTTGGGTTCGGGTTCACGGCTGGCGCGCTATGTGAGAAATGACTCGTCACGGCAAATGGTCAAAGAATCCGTGGCGCATTTGCAGGCGGGCGGAGTGCTGCTGCTGTTTCCCGAGGGCACGCGCACGACGCGAGCGCCCATCAACTCCTTGGCCGGCAGCGTCGGCCTCATTGCGAAACATGCCAAAGTGCCCGTGCAAACGCTGCTGATTGAGACCGATTCGCCCTTCTTGAGCAAAGGGTGGCCGCTGTTCAAGCGGCCCGAGTTGCCCATTACCTACCGGGTCCGGTTGGGCCGGCGTTTTGATCCGCCGTCGGATGTCGCCGCCTTTACGGCGGAACTCGATGATTACTACCGCCATGCGCTCGAGACCGCGCTGCAGTCCCGTTGGCTGAAACACGAACCATGACGCCATCGAGCACTCACCTGGTGCTCATTCCGAGCTACAACCCAGGGCCGAAGGTTTTTTCTACGGTGCGCGCGGCCCTCGAGCAATGGGCTCCGGTGTGGGTGGTCATCGACGGCAGCACCGATCATTCCGAACACCGATTGTCGGAGATGGCGGCCGCAGAGCCGAATCTTCGCGTGTCGGTGCTGCCCAAGAACGGCGGCAAGGGCGCCGCGGTGCTGTTCGGCATGCGTGAGGCGCAGGCGCTCGGCTTTACGCACGTGCTGACCATGGATTCCGATGGACAACACCCTGCCGAGAGCATCGCGCCTTTCATGCAGACTTCATCGGCATCGCCCGCTGCGATGGTGTTGGGAAAGCCGGTATTCGATGACAGTGCACCCAGCCTTCGCGTCAAGGGCCGCAAAATATCGAACTGGTGGGCCAATCTTGAAACGCTATGGGCCGGGATCGGCGACTCGCTTTTTGGCTTTCGCGTCTATCCGATCGATCCGTTGATCGGCATCATGCGCCGGCAACTTTGGATGCGCCGCTTCGATTTTGACGCCGAGGCCGTGGTGCGTTTGTGCTGGCGAGGCGTGACCCCGATCAATCTGCCCGCGAAGGTGTGCTACTTCAAGCCTGAGGAGGGAGGCATCTCGCATTTCAAATATGGGCGCGATAACGCGCTGCTCACCTGGATGCATCTCCGGCTGTTCTTGGGATTTGTCCTGCGCCTGCCGCTGTTGGCGGCACGGCGCCTGCGCAAACGTTAAGAAAGCGGATTCCCGTGACCGACCCTGCGGCACCCACCAAACCTGCCGCTTGCCGGGCCGTGAGGCCGGTACCCACACCAATATCGAGCACCCCAAGAGCCCAACCCTCGTCTGCGGGTTGCCGCATCGGCCCGCACCTATATAATGCCGCTCTTTAGATCTCAACTGAAAGCCTAGCCTATGTCCGACAAAGCGTCGCTCATGCAACAGCCGGCGCCGCTGACCGATGTCGGTCTACGGCGGGAACTTGCCGCGCTGTTCGTGCAAGCACTGAACCTCGAGGTGCTGCCTCAGGATATCGATCCCGACGCACCCCTGTACGGTGAAGGGTTGGGATTGGATTCCATCGATATTTTGGAGGTGGCGCTGATCGTCTCTAAGCAGTACGGCATTCACTTGCGGGCCGACAGCCAGGAGAATCAGCAAATCTTCCGTTCTTTGAGGCACCTAGCAGAGTACATTGCGGCGAAGAGAACCAAGTAGCCATGGCCTCGGGACGTAGACTGCAGCTTGCTGCCGTCGTCGTGTTCTTTATCGCTTACTCGCTACTGTCGCACTACAGCAATTCGAACTCACAGGCGCGGGATTTGGGAGCAGGCCTCGCACTCGCGCCCATGCTGACTCTCGGTCTCGTTCTGCTCTGGCGCTCGAGCGGCGCGCTGATCGCCGTCGCGGCGGCCGCGGCCGCGGCGTTGCTGTTGCAGCACTACTGGCCGCTGTTCACAGAGAATTTTTCCATTGTGTACTTGATCCAGCAGTGCGGCTTCTACGCCATCATGGCCTTTACGTTCGGGCGTTCGCTGTTGAAGGGCCGGGTGCCTCTCTGTACGCAGCTCGCGGACAAGGTTCACGGACCGCTCTCCGCGCTCGAGCTGCGCTACACCCGCAGCGTCACCGTTGCTTGGGTCATTTTCTTCGTGCTGAATATGGCGGTGACCTGTGTGCTGTTCGAGTTTGCGCCGCTGCGCGTCTGGTCGCTTTTCGTCAACTTCTTGTCGCTGCCCTTGATCCTGCTGATGTTCGTGGCCGAATACGCAGTGCGGCACCGCGTGCTGCCCAAGGTGCAGCGCAACGGCTTGATCGCAACCTTGCGCGTGTACTTCGCGAATCCGCCCTGAAGTTCATGGACACCATCGCGTTACTGTCACATTCCTCACCGGCGGCGGTCGTGGCCTATCGCGGCGGCGTCGCGGTCACTGCATCACAATTTCTTTCCGACGCCCGATATTTGGCGCAAGGTCTGCCGGATTCCAGGCACGTGCTGAACGTGTGTGCCGATCGATATCAGTTCACGGTGGGGCTGGCGGCGTGCTTGATGACGGGACGCGTGAGCCTGCTGCCTTCGACGCACACGCCGCAGGTCATTGCACAGCTCGCGGCCTTTGCGCCGGATGCATTCTGTTTGACCGACGATCCACGCTGCGACATCGAATTGCCGCAGGTTTATTTTCCGGAGCGCTTTCCCGAGCCCACGCCGCACGGCTCACCGCAGCGCTTTAGCGTCCCGGCCATCCCGACGACGCAGCTCGCGGCGATCGTTTTTACCTCGGGCTCGACCGGCACACCCGTTCCTTACAAAAAAACCTGGGGCCTGCTGGCGCGCTGCATTCAGAGCGGCGCGCCGCGCTTGGGGTTAGCGGATGGCCGCAGCCATGCCATCATCGGCACCGTGCCCGGACAGCATATGTACGGCTTTGAATCGACCGTGCTGCTGGCGCTCCTGAGCGGCAACGCCTTCAGCGCCGAGCGGCCGTTTTATCCGGCCGATGTTGCGGCGGCCGTCGGCATGGTCCCGCGACCTCGCGCCTTGGTGACCACGCCCATCCACCTGCGCACCCTGCTCAGCTCCGAGGTGGAATTCCCGCCCGTGGATCTGGTGGTATCGGCAACGGCTCCCTTGAGCCAGGAGCTGGCGCGCGAAGTCGAGGACAAGTACCGGACCTCGCTGTTGGAGATTTACGGCTCAACCGAGACGGGCCAAATTGCCCTGCGACGGACGGCCGACACCGCCGCGTGGCGGCTCTGGCCGGGCGTTCGCCTCAGCATTGTGAATGAGCAGGTCTTTGCGCAAGGCGGTCACATCGAGCAGTTGACGCCGATGTGCGATGTCATCGAGATCACGGGCGAGGAGGAATTTCTGCTGCATGGCCGCACGGCCGACTTGGTCAACGTCGCGGGCAAACGCAGCTCTTTTGGCTACTTGAATGCGCAGCTGAACGCCATTCCGGGCGTGGTTGACGGCGCGTTCTTCCTGCGAGAAGGTTTGACGGGTTCGACGGGAGTGGCGCGCTTGGGCGCCGTGGTCGTCGCACCGGGATTGAGCGTTGCGGCGCTCACCGAACGGTTGAGGCAGCGGATCGACCCGGTGTTTTTGCCGCGCCCGTTGCTCATTGTCGAGCAGCTGCCGCGCAATGCCACGGGCAAGCTGCCTCAACAGGCATTGCAGGGCTTCGCCGACAATCTGGTGCGAATCGGCGAATCGCAATGAAAATGCACAACGCGCTCCATATAGCCGCGGACCACCCAGCGTTTGCGGGCCATTTCCCCGCATTCCCGGTGCTGCCCGGCGCCATACTGCTGGATGAGATGCTCAAAGCCATCGAACTGGCGCGCGGAATTGATCTTCAAGGCTGGCGAATCGGGTCCGCGAAATTTCTCGATGCGGTTCGACCGGGTGAAACCTTGGACTTGGAGCACGAAGCGCCGGCGCCGGGATTGATTCGCTTTACGATCCGAGTCGAGAATCGCAAAGTGACCAGCGGCACGCTCAATGAACCTTAAGGGCGCGAATCTTGTGGGCGGCTCCACTCCCGCGGCGGAATGGGTCAGGCATCGCGAGCGCGGCAGCCTTTGGCTGCTCAAGATCATGGCCTTTCTGTCGTTGCGTCTGGGCCGCACCTTGAGCCGCATCGTTCTCTACGGCATCGCCGCGTATTTCTTTCTCTTCGGGCCCAGCGCCCGGCGCCACTCGCGCTGCTACCTGCGCCGTGCCTTGGGCAGAGCGGCCACGGCCCGCGACCGCTTTCTGCAAATCTTGAGCTTCGCGAGCACCATTCACGATCGCGTTTATCTGATGAACGACCAGTTCGAGAAATTCAATATCTCTGTCGAGGGAGAGGCCATGGTGCTGGCCCAGGCGTCGATCGGCCGTGGTGCCCTGCTGTTGGGATCGCACATGGGCAGCTTCGAGGTGATGCATTCCTTGAGCCGGCGGCAAAACGGCCTGCGCGTTTCGATGGCGATGTATGAGGAAAACGCACGCAAGATCAGCGGCATCCTCGCCGCGATCAATCCAAGAGCGGTTCCGGATATCGTGTCGCTCGGCCAAATCGATGCCATGCTGCGCATCGCGGAGCGTCTGGAGCAGGGCGGCTGCGTGGGCGTGCTGGCTGACCGCACCTTGGGAGAGGAGACAACCCAGGCTGTCACGTTCCTGGGGGGGCAGGCCTACTTGCCCACCGGACCGATGCGCGCAGCCGCCATTCTGCGCTGCCCGGTTTTTTTCATGGCCGGTTTGTACCGCGGCAAGAATAACTATCATGTGGTATTCGAACGGGTCGCGGATTTCTCCGCCACGAGCGTCGGCAGCCGCCGTCTTGCGGTGTGCGCGGCGATCGAGCGCTACGCGGCGGTGCTCGAGCATTACTGCCGCACCGATCCCTACAACTGGTTCAATTTTTTCGATTTCTGGGCTCGCCCAGCCGGAAACCGGAGCCCATAGTGCGCCTGGCGTTCATCGTCTTGATTTTTCTTGGGGCCCTGAACGGCCCGGCACATGGCGCGGCGCCACCGGCGTCCCGCGCCGCGCCACCGGCGTCCCGCGCGGCGCCACCGGCGTCCCGCGCGGCGCCACCGGCATTCAGTGATCTGAACGAGGTCATGGCACAGCTTGCGATGCGGCAACACGGCCGGGTCGAATTCATCGAGCAGCACTTTCTCAAGGTCTTGAACCACCCGATCGAGTCCTCAGGTGAGCTGCGCTATGACGCGCCGGACCGGCTCGAGAAGCGCACGCTCCATCCGCATGCGGAAACGCTGCTGCTCACCGGCGGGGTCTTGACCGTGGAACGCGCGCACAGCCGGCGCGTGATGGATTTGCATGCCTTTCCGCAAGTCCTGCCTTTCGTCGAAAGCATTCGCGCCACCTTGGCGGGCGATCGCAGCGCCCTTGAACGATTATTTCATCTGGAATTCACCGGCAGCGTTGCACGCTGGACCTTGACCTTGGTGCCCTTGGAATCCAAGGTCAAGCAGTCGGTCAGCCAGGTGCGCATCGAGGGCGCTCAAGATCAACTATTGAAGGTTGAAATTCGCCAGCCCGACGGCGACCGGTCGTTGATGACCCTGCGGCCATCCACATTGCCATGATGTTGCGCCGTGCGCGAGTGCTCATCCTCTGGGTTGCTTGCGTCGCCTTCGCGGCGTTCGTCGTGGCGCGTGCCCACTACATCACCGATCTATCGGCGTTCTTACCGTCCAATCCCACCCCCGTCCAGCAACTGCTGGTCGATCAGCTGCGCGACGGGCCCGCCACACGCCTGATCCTGATTGCGCTCGAGCAGGGCGACGCCGCCGCGCGCGCCCGCGTGTCAGCCGCGATGGTCGATCTGTTGCGCAAGGATTCCCAGTTCTCCAGCGTCAACAACGGCGCGGCCGTGGCGGGGCAACGAGATCGCGAATTTCTGTTTCAGCACAGGTATCTGTTGAGCGAGGCGGTGAGCGCGGAGCGTTTTTCGGCAGCCGGGTTGAACGCCGCCATCAAGGAGACCATCGACAATCTGGCCTCGCCCGCCGGCTTGCTGTTCAAGTCCCTGTTGCCGCGCGATCCAACGGGCGAGCTGCTGAACATCAGCGACCAATTGGCGCGCGCGGCGGCTCCGCAGAGCCGCGATGGCGTTTGGGTTTCCGCCGATGCAACCCGGGCTTTGGCCGTCGCGCAAACCGCGGCGAGCGGCTCCGATAGCGACGCCCAGAGCAAAGCGATCGATGCGATTCGGGCGGCATTTGCAACCGCTGCTGGCAAACTGCAACCGGGCCCGAATAACGGCGTGCAATTGCGCCTCAGCGGTCCCGGCGTATTTGCCGTTGCCGCGCGCACGAAAATCGAGCGGGCCGCCGTGCGGCTATCCATCGCCAGCTGCATACTGGTCGTGGCGCTGCTGCTCGCCGTCTATCGATCGTTGCCCGCGCTCGGCTTGGGCCTGTTGCCGGTGACCACCGGCGCGCTGGTCGGCGTCGCCGCGGTGGCGCTGGGATTCGGCGCCGTTCACGGCATTACCTTGGGTTTCGGCATCACCTTGATCGGTGAATCCGTCGATTACTCGATCTACTACTTCATTCAATCGCGCCATCGGTTCGAGCATGGGGTCGCGGGCCGCAGCTGGCAGCAGCTCTGGTGGCCGACGGTCCGCCTCGGGATGCTGACTTCCGTGTGCGGATTCGCGTCACTGCTGCCCTCGGGATTTCCGGGACTGAGGCAGCTGGGTCTTTATTCCATCAGCGGCCTGATTGCCGCCGCTTTGGTGACGCGCTTTGTATTGCCGGCGCTGCTGCCGGGGAATTTCGCGATTCGCGACGTCACGCCTTTTGGCGCTCGCATCGCCGCCCTGTTGCAGGGCGTTCGGCGGATCGGCCGCGCTTCGATCGTGCTTTGGAGCATTGCGCTGGCGATGTTGGCGATTGCCGTGCTGTTCCACGATCGAGCAACACTTTGGAATCGCGAACTGTCGGCCTTGAGCCCCGTGTCGATCCAGGAGCAGGACTATGATGCGAGGCTGCGCGCCGATCTGGGCGCTGCCGACGTGCGCGATCTGGTGATCGTCTCCGGACCTGACCTGGAATCGATACTGCGAAGTGCCGAGCGCGCGGCGCGCGCACTTCAAGGGTTGGTGGATGACAAGACGATCGGAGGATTTGAGAGTCCCGCCAATTATTTGCCCAGCATGGCGACGCAAGAGATTCGCCGCAGCAGCCTGCCGAGCGCCTCTGAACTGCGCGCCAATTTGAAACAGGCGCTGGACGGCCTGCCGCTGCGCGCCGATCGCTTGCAGCTCTTCCTCGAGGATATCGAAGCGACGCGCCACGCGGCGCTGGTCACCTCGCGGGATCTGATCGGTACCTCGCTGAACACCGGCTTCGATGCGCTGATCCTTCACTCGAGGGATAAATGGGATGCGCTGCTGCCGCTGCGCAGTGCGGTGCCGGGCGGGCCGATCGACATGGCGCGCGTGGTCGCGGCGCTTAAGGACGCCAAGGTGGACGACGCGCAGGTGCTCGACCTGAAGCAGGAGTCGGACACGCTGTATGCCAGCTATCTATCCGAGGCACT
>DASQPK010000007.1:0-4801 GCA_035643995.1 Steroidobacteraceae bacterium
CCGATCGCGGCGCGGCCATGAGCGGCGCCGGCGTGCTGTACGCCAAGGAGTGGGGTACGACCATGTACTACGGCGATACGGAAGCTGATTCGCGTCTGCGCGCCGATCTGTCCGAGTGGTGCGTGCGCGAGCGCTGGTTCGAGCGCGCCCTGCCGGATGCAAAACTGATGCATTGCCTGCCGGTGCGCCGCAACGTCGCGGTGGCGGATGAAATCCTCGACGGTCCGCGCGCGGTGGTCAAGCGCGAGGCCTTCAATCGGCTGCCGGTGCAAATGGCTGTTCTGCACCGCATGCTGGCGTAGCCTTGACCCGTCCGTTAGCTGTTTCGGAGTATTCTTGAAATGATCATGAGTCGACCCGATCCGTCAGTCGCCGTACGCGCACTCAAGAGCGCAGCGCCGTACATTCGCATGTACAAGAACAAGATTTTCGTGATCAAGGCGGGCGGCGCGGTGTTCAGCGACGAGGCCTCGACGCGCGGCCTGATTGAACAGGTCGCCATCCTGCACCAGGTCGGCATCAAGACCGTGCTGGTGCACGGCGGCGGCCCGCAATTGGATATGTTGCAAGCGACGTTGGGTATTGAAACGCGGATGATCGGCGGCCGGCGCGTCACCGATCAGAAGTCGATTGACGTCACCGCCATGGCGCTCAATGGGCTCATCAACACCCGCATTCTGGCGATCTGCCGCGCGCTCGATATCGAAGCCGTGGGCTTGAGCGGCGTCGACGCGGGATTGATTCGCGCGCACAAGCGCCCGCCCGTACACATCGCCGGCTCGAGCGAAACCGTGGACTTCGGATTCGTCGGCGACATCGACTCGGTCAATTCAGCCGTGCTCGAGAAGCTGCTGGAGAGCGGCCTGATGCCGGTGGTCAGTCCCTTATCGGCGGATTCCAACGGCACCTTGCTCAACATCAACGCGGACACCGTGGCGGCGGCGATCGGCGGCGCACTTTCGGCGGAAAAACTGGTGCTGTGCACCGGTGCGCCTGGAATTCTCGAGCATGTGGAAGAGCCCGGCTCGGTCATCTCCTATACCGACATCCAGGGATTGAAGCGCTTGCGCGACCAAGGCAGCTTGAAGGACGGCATGCTGCCCAAGGCCACTGCCATTGAGAACGCGATTCGCGGCGGCGTGCGCCGTGTGCATGTCATCAGCTACAAGGCGCCCGACAGTTTGCTCGCGGAGGTTTTCACCAATGAGGGCACCGGCACGCTGGTGGTCGCGGACTTGAAGGCCTTGAGTCCGGCTGAACAATTGCCCGCACCAACATGACGCGACTTTGGGACAAGGGAACCTCGCTCGATGCGCAGGTGCTCAAGTACACCGCGGGTGATGACCATGTTCTGGACAGTCGGCTGGTACGCTACGACATCCGCGCCTCCATCGCGCATGCCGAGATGCTCGGGGAACAGGGTCTCTTGCTTCCTGCGGATCTTGCGGCAATTCGCGATGCGTTGACGGCGATCGGCGCGGAACACGCATCGGGCCGGTGGCAGATCTCACTGGAGGACGAGGACTGCCAGACCGCCATCGAGAATCTGCTGACGGCGCGCATCGGTGCGGCCGGCGGACGCCTGCATGCCGGCCGCTCGCGCAACGATCAGGTACTGGCCGCCTTGAGGCTGTACATGCGCGACGCTGCGGAAACCTTGAGCCAGGGTGCCGGCTCGGTGGCCGATGCTCTCGATGCGTTGGCGTCGCGACAGGGCGAGCAGGAGCTTCCCGGATACACGCACATGCAGCAGGCCATGCCGAGCAGCGTTGCACTGTGGGCTTCGGGGTTTTCCGCTGAACTGCGCGATGATGCCGAGGGGCTGCGGCTCACGCAGCGGCGTATCGGGAAAAACCCCTTGGGTTCGGCGGCGGGATTCGGCACGCCGAATCTCGACATCAGCCGCGAGTCAACGCGCCGGCGCCTGGGGTTCGCGGTAACCCAGGAGCCGGTCACGGCGGTTCAGTTATCGCGCGGCAAGGCCGAGGCGCAACTGCTCTTCGAAATTACGCTGCTGACCCAGGACTTGGGCAGGCTTGCGGCCGATCTCATGCTGTTCTATTCGCAGGAATTTGGCTTTGTGAGCTTGCCGGCGGCCTTCACCACCGGCTCCTCGATCATGCCGCAGAAGCGCAACCCCGATGTCTTCGAACTGATGCGCGGGCGCAGCGCGGTCGCGCAAGCGGCGCTCACGGAAGTGCTCGGCATCACGCAGAAGCTGACATCCGGCTATCACCGCGACTTGCAACTCATCAAGCCGCCCTTGTTTCGCGGCATCGATTCCTGCCTTCAGACCTTGGAGATTCTGCCGAGCGCACTCGGTGGCGTGCGCTTTCGGCCGGAAAATATTCGGCTCGATCCCGCAATCCACGCCGCCGCTGACGCGAATGCGCTGGTCGCCCGGGACGGCATTCCGTTTCGCGAGGCTTACCGGCAAGTGGCCGCAAAATTTGAGGATAAAGAATGAGCATCTGGCGCAGCCTGCGAACCGTCGAAGAATTGAACGGCAATCGAGCGGGAACTCTGATCGAGAATCTCGGGATTTTATTTACGGAAATCGGCGACGATTTTGTCCGCGCCACCATGCCGGTCGATGCAAGAACCGTACAGCCTTATGGACTATTGCATGGCGGAGCGTCGGTGGCGCTCGCCGAAACCTTGGGAAGCATGGGTGCGGCCATGTGCGTGGACGCGGCTGAGTACCAGGTCGTGGGCCAGGAGATCAACGCCAATCATGTGCGCGCGGCGCGCAGCGGCCTCGTGACCGGAACGGCGCGAGCCGTGCATCTGGGTGGCCGCACGCATGTGTGGTCAATCGAGATCGTCAATGACGCGCATAAATTGGTGTGCATATCGCGAATCACCATGGCGGTCATCAAGCGCGGCGCGCTCACCGCGTAAAATTTACACTGGCGTTTGTGCGGTCAAAAGGCGTATCTTTTGTTCGATGAAAAAACCTACCGTTGGAATAATGCGCAAGGCCGGCAGCCTGTTGGTATTGGTTGCGGTCGCGGCACTTGCCGTCGCACAAACTCCCCCTCCGGCATCGAATCCGCCGCCGGCCACCGCGTTGGGCGCAGATCCGGGACCCGCTCCCACGCCTGATGAAATCAGCCACGCGTTTGGTTTGATTTTCGGCTCGCAGATGCACAATGCCGGCATCACCAACGAAGTGGTGCCCGAGGCCATCCTACGCGGTATCAAGGATGGTCTGCAGGGCAAGCAGCCCACTCAAGTCGAGCAACAGGAAATACAGGCGTTCGTGCGCACACTGAGCGACGCTGCAGCTGCTCGAAATCAAACCGCGGCGAAGGACTTTATGTCGCGCAACGGGCACGAAAAAGGCGTGGTCACGACCGCCTCGGGGCTGCAGTATAAAATCATCGCCGCCGGCGATAAGAAGGGTCCTGCGATTGCTCCCGCCGACACGGTGACGGTGGATTATCGGGGCAAGCTGATCGACGGCACGGAATTCGACAGCTCATATTCGCGCGGCGTACCGGCGACTTTCCCCGTCAACGGCGTCATCAAGGGTTGGCAGGAGGCGCTGGTATTGATGAAGCCGGGTGCGAAATGGCAGCTGTTCATTCCGCCTGACCTGGGGTATGGCCCGCGGCCGCAGCCAAAAATTCCCGCGAACTCGCTGTTGATCTTCGAGGTGAACGTGATCAGCGCCGAATCCGGCAGCGGCCCCAAGGCGCCGCCGGGCACTCCGCCCACACCGCCGCCCGCCAAAAAATGACGCCGGCCGAGCGCAACTCAAGACAGGCTCCTAGTGAACCAGGTCGAGCGCGTTGGTCAGATCGCCCATGGGCGGCGCGCCGTGCGCAGCTAGCCCGGCGTCGCGCTGGGTGATTCCAGGCAGCACCTCAAGATCGAAGCGGCGCGTGATCAGGCGCAGGATGGATTCGGTGTCGTACGGCGTGTGATCCACCGTACCGCGCTTGGCGAACGGTGAAATGATCAGCGCCGGAATTCTTGCTCCCGGACCCAATAGATCCGCTTGCGGGGGCGCCACGTGATCCCACGCGCCTCCGAACTCGTCGTAGGTGATCACGATCACCATGCGATTCCACTGCGGGCTCGCGCGCAATTTAGCGACCAGATCGGCAATGTGCGCATCACCCTCCGCGAGCGAGGCGTAGCCGGCGTGCTGGTTCAAATTGCCCTGCGGTTTGTAGAAGGCCACCGCCGGCAATCGTCCGGCGGCCAAGTCCGCGAGTAAATCCTTGTAGTCCTTCAAGTGCGCGGCGCGCTGCTCGGCATGGGTGGCGGGATCGAAACGCTCGAAATAATTGAACGGCTGGTGATGGGCCTGAAAATCGGGATTGCCTCCCGCAGTGGGCGGGGCATAAATGACTTCGCGCAGGGCCGATGGTGAGCGCGTGCCATCAGCGATGGCCGCGTTCCACGAGCCGGCATACCAAGTCCAGCCGATGCGCTTTGCGTCCAGCGCATCGCCGATATTGCGGCGTGTTTGCGGCGGCAGTGTCGTCGCGTTGTCGGGATCCGCATAGGCGAAACTTGAATCGCTGAGCGCCGGCTTGTTGCCGCTCGGCTGGTACGGCGGCTGCATGGTGTTCACCGCGTAGAATTTGCCGTCACCGAAGTAATTGGCCGGCGCGATGTTGCCGCTCCTTGCGAATGTCGGCGGCTCATCCAGCGCCGAGGCCGGTGGGTTGGTTGCGGTTTCCAGGCGCGGCAAGTAGCGCCCGCCGGAATCTCGTTCGAGCAGGGCAATCGAGGGATTCGCCGCCGCCGTATCCGCATGGGGATATTCCGGCGCACAGGCGCAGATCAG
>DASQPK010000008.1:0-35616 GCA_035643995.1 Steroidobacteraceae bacterium
TGACGGAGGCGGATTTGCAGGTCGATGTTGACCGCAGGCGGCCGGGAACCTCTCAGTACACCAGCCAGCGCCGCGAGCCGGATACGGTCCGTATCTTGTCCGGCGTGTTCGAAGGCAAGACCACCGGCACGCCGATCGCGCTGTTGGTGGAGAACGAAGATCAGCGCTCCCGGGACTATGAAAAGATCAAGGATCGCTTTCGTCCCGGCCATGCCGACTACACCTACCAGCAAAAATATGGTTTTCGCGATTATCGAGGCGGCGGGCGCTCATCGGCGCGCGAAACGGTGGTGCGGGTGGCGGCGGGCGCCATTGCGCGCAAGTATTTGCGCGAGCGGCTGAAGATCAGCATCCATGGGTATCTTGCACAGATGGGATCCATCGTGATTGAGCCGGTGGATCCGCAGGCCGCCTACGCCAATCCATTCTTCTGCCCGGATCCCGCGCGCGTCCAGGAGCTCGAGGACTTTATTTGGAGCATTCGCGAGGCGGGTGATTCGATCGGTGCGCGCGTCACCGTCATCGCGCACGGCGTGCCTCCGGGCTGGGGCGAGCCGGTGTTCGAGCGGCTCGATGCCGACCTGGCGAGCGCGATGATGGGTATCAACGCCGTGAAGGGTGTGGAGATCGGCGCAGGATTCAAGTCGGTCGAACAGCGCGGATCCGAGCATCGCGACGAAATGACTCCCGGCGGATTCAAGAGCAATCACGCCGGCGGTGTCTTGGGCGGCATTTCTTCCGGCCAAGACATCGTGGTGAGCCTGGCATTGAAACCGACCTCCAGCATTACGCTGCCCGGCCAAACCATCAACATTCATGGTGAGCCCGTCGAAGTGGTCACGACCGGACGCCACGATCCCTGCGTGGGGATTCGAGCCACGCCGATTGCCGAGGCCATGTTGGCGCTGGTGCTGATGGATCACTACATGCGGTTTCGCGCGCAGTGCGCCGACGTGGTTTCGGCCACTCCCGTCATCACCCGATGAACGCCGCGATCCCACTGCTGCGCATCGCAGTCGTCGGCGTGTCGAGCTTGATCGGCGCGGCGGTGATCGATGAGCTGCGGGCGCGGAAACTGGCGCCGGCCGAACTGCACGCGCTCGACGATGAGCGCAGCGTCGGCGCGCCGGTCAGCGATGAAGAAGCGAAGTTGACGGTGGGCGATGTCGCCGCATTCGATTTCTCGCGTGTCGATCTGGCGTTCTTCTGCGGACGTGCGGCGCTGTCGGAACGCTATGCGCAAGCTGCCGCGAAGCATGCCTGGGTGATCGACGGATCTGCGGCGTTTCGCGCTCGTGCGGACGTGCCGTTGGTAGCGGCGGACGTCAATCCACATGTGCTCGATTCGATAGGGTCGCGTGGTTTGATCGCCCTCCCTGGAAGCGCGAGCGTCGCTCTCGCAACGGTGCTCGCGCCGCTGCACCGGCTGGCGGGGTTGGCGCGCGTCGAGGTTGCCACTTATCAAGCGGTGTCGGGCAGTGGCCGTGGCGCCATGGACGAACTGGCCGGCGAGACGGTCGCCATGCTCAGCGGCAAGAAGGCGAGGGGTAGGGCGTTCGGACGTCAGATCGCCTTCAACGTGATTCCTCAAGTTGATACCCTGGAAGCGGATGGTGTATCACGCGAAGAGCGGCGACTGTGGGAGGAGACGAGGCGCGTGCTGAATTTGCCCGACTTAGGCATCAATGCCACGGCGGTGCGGGTACCGGTGTTTTTCGGTCATAGTTTGGCGGTTCACGCCGCTTTTGAGCGGCCCATCGGGTTCGGGGAAGCCCTGCACGTGCTGCAGCGCGGGAGCGGTTTGAGCGTTATCGACCCGGAATCGGTTGCCGAATTTCCGACACCCGCCACCCAGGCCTTGGAGCCGGATCGGGTATACGTTGGCCGCATTAGGGCCGATTTGACCCGTGATCGGGGTCTAAATTTTTGGGTAGTGGCTGATAATGTTCGGAAATGTGCGGCGCATAACGCAGTTTCGGTGGCCCAGATTTTGGTAAATAGATCCCAGTGAGATATAGTTGTTGGCTTATGTAAAAGGCAAGTGAGAATTCGCTTCCAAGCCACTATTGCACAATGAACTTTGTGCGCTTGCCTACCAGAATTCTGGGAGTAGAAATGTTTGTGACCCTGCCTCGCCTAATACTGATGGCGTGCCTGCTGTCCCCAGCCTTGTCGTGGGGCTTAGGCCTAGGTGAGATTCATCTGAATTCATCGCTCAACGAGCCGATGAATGCCGAGATTGACCTTATTGCGGCCGGTCCAGAGGAATTGAGCGCATTGCGCGCCACGCTGGCCGCCAAAGACGCCTTCACGCGCTATGGCATCGACCGTCCTCCCTTTTTATCGACACTGACGTTCAAAGTGGGCAAGAGCAAGGATGGCCGCGACGTACTGCTGGTTCGTTCCAGCGAATCGATCCCCGAGCCCTTCGTGACGTTCTTGGTTGAGGTGAATTGGGCCCGCGGCCGCCTCATGCGCGAATACACGGTATTGCTCGATCCTCCGGTGTATACGCCCGGCGAACGCGCCAGCACGGCCGCACCCGTGACAGCGGCGACCACCACGCCGGCACCGGCACCTGCTGCACGTGTAAGACCCGCTCCCGTTGCAACGAGCCCGGCTCCGGCCGCAGATGCCGCCACGGCGACCGCCGCCACCCCGGGTCGCCCAAGCCGCTCCTCCGGCCGCTCAGCGCGACCCGCCTCGAACCCAAGCGGTACGGAAGCGTCCGCGCCGGTCGGCGATGGCTATCATGTAGCCCAAGGCGACACGCTTACCAAGATTGCCCGAAGTTTGAGCGCAGGATCGAAAGCCGACATCGATCAAGCCATGATTGCGGTGTATCGCGCGAATCCCGATGCATTCGGGGGCAACATCAACATTTTGCGCCGTGGCGCCGTGTTGCGCGTACCGGGCGCGGATGAAATCGCCGCGCTGAATCAAACCGAAGCGATCAGCGAAGTGCGTCGTCAAATGGACTCATGGCGCGGTACCAGCGGTGCTGCGCCGAGTGGTCATCTGCGTCTGGTGACGCCCGGCGCCGGCGGCGGTACCAGCGCCAGCGACTCCGCCTCAAGCGGCGAAGCGCAGGCGCTGAAAGGACGCGTCAAGGATTTGGAAGGACAGCTTGCGGATGCCCATCGGCTGCTGGACCTGAAGAATAACGAATTGAGCGAGCTGCAGCGCAAGCTCGGCGCGCCGGTTACGGCTCCGGCACCCACGCCGCAACCGCAAACGGCGACCGCGCCCACGCCGGCTCCTACACCGACGCCACCACCCGTGGAAGCGACGCAGCCGAGCACGACCGCGTCCACGACTCCCGCGCCGACGCCGCCGCCTGCGGAAAGCACATCGACACCGGCCCCGGTCCCGGCACCGGCTCCGAAACCGGCACCGGTGGTGGTGAAGAAGCCGGCAGTTACAGCAGAGTCAGGCTCGTTGCTCGACTGGCTCACAGCAAACTGGTGGATGCCTGCTGCGGTCATTGCGGTAATGCTCGCCGGCTTGGCGATCGCCTCATGGCGGCGCCGGCAGGCCGGCAGCGGTGGCGGCGGCGACTTCCCCGGACTGGATTCGACCGATATTTCCGAGTTCCGAGATCCGACCGCCCGAATCAGCAGCGGCCGCGGCGGCGACAACTCATTCGTCGTGGAGGAATCGGGCGAGCATCCCATGCCGGATTTCAACGAGCCGGCGGAGCAGCGATACGGCGAGACCACTGCCGACCTCAAGGCTCCCGACGACACGATGTCCAGCGAGAGCGCGGTCAATCTCGATCAGGGCGATCCCCTGGCCGAGGCGGACTTTCACATGGCGTACGGTCTGTACGATCAAGCAGCCGACTTGGTGCGCATTGCGCTCGAGCGCGAGCCGGATCGGCGCGATCTGCGTTTGAAGCTGTTGGAAATTTATTTCGTTTGGGGCAACAAGGAAGCTTTCCTGCAAACGGCCAAGGGTCTGGAAGCCACCCGCGACCGTGCACCTGCCGGCGAGTGGGACAAGATCGTCATCATGGGCAAGCAGATATGCCCCGAGGAGCCGTTATTCGCGTCCACTGCCGGCAGCGGCCGCGGCGCAGGTGCCCTGGTGGACTTGAACCTCGAAGGCGGCGAGAACCGCGTCGATATCGATTTGTTCGGCGATCCCGAAGGCGAACACAGCATCGATCACCCCATCGCCAAGGATAGCGACGACAACGCGACCACCGGCGAATCGCCCGGCTTGCACGCCGCTTCGGATCTCGATTTCACATTGGATAGACCGGAACGCGGAGCGGATGATTCGCCGACGCGGGAAATGGCGCCGCGCGATGAGCCGACGGTGGAATCCGAATTGATGAATTTTTCCGACTCGCCCACAACCGAGTCGCCGACCTTGAAACCCACCGATATTCGCGACCGGATTTCATCGAAGCTGGACAAGGTGAACAAGGCGGATCAAACCGCTGAGCTGTCAATCGACGATTTGGGTCTGGATCTGGATCATCTTGAAGGCAGCGCCGGCGGCGCGTCGGTCAGCATCTCGGGGCTCGAGGAAACCGATCATCCGTCGGACGCGCCGACCATGGTTTCAGGTCTCGACGAAAAATCACGGCGCATGATGGCAGAAGCAGAAAGCCGGGCCCGCGACAAGGATCTGACCGAGCTCGAACGCGAATTGGAAGCCTCTTTCGTTGCCGACTTGGGCTCGGATCACGAGGAGATCAAGACCGCGGTGTTGGGCCCCGAGTCCGCGCCCACGGTTCAGATGCCGCGCGCCTCGAGCCCGGATCCTTCGGCCACATCGAAGTTCAAGTCGCCGGAGTATTCCGACGTTCGGGAACCCGATCGGGGCGATGTCGATTCCACCTCCCGTTTGCGCGGAATGAATGCCGACAGCATCGACTTGGATCTGGATCGCCTGGCTAACGCTTTAGGATCCGGCGACACGGTGGAACAACCGCGCGCCGAAGATGAAGCGTTCTCGACCGAAGTGTTCGAGGCGAGCCAGCGCAACCGCGGCGTCGATCTGGACGTGGGCGAGGCGCTCAACGGCTCGGAAGCGCCCACCAACAAACTGAAAGCGATCTCCTCCGCCACGCGCACCAGCAAGATCAAGACCGAAGATCTCGCGCTGCCGGAGCTCGAGCCGGTCACGATGAGCGAGGTAGGGACCAAGCTGGATCTGGCGCGTGCCTATATGGACATGGGCGATCCGGAAGGGGCACGCAGTATTCTGGAGGAAGTCGTCAGCGAGGGCTCTGCCAGCCAGAAACAGGAAGCGCAGCGCCTTATCGAGAATCTGCCCGGCTAACGTGACCGATCTCGGCCGCCGCGTTGCCGCCATCATCGAGTATGACGGCACCGACTACGCCGGCTGGCAGTCGCAGGCCCACTCCCGGTCGATTCAAGATGCGGTCGAGGCCGCGCTCTCCTTCGTCGCCGGTCACCGGGTCGTCGCCATCTGTGCCGGGCGTACCGACACCGGTGTTCACGCCGTCGGCCAGGTGATTCATTTCGACACCCGCGCGGTGCGCACCCCCCGCGCGTGGGTCTTGGGCGCCAATACCAAGCTTGCCCCCAGCATTGCCCTGCAATGGGCCGGCGAAGTGACCATGGGGTTCCACGCGCGGCACCGGGCCAGCCGCCGCATTTATCGATACGCCATATTGAATCGCAGCGCGCGCTCGGCGTTGCAGCGCACGCGGGCCGCCTGGATTCATCGGCCGCTGGACGCGGCTGCCATGCACGAGGCTGCGCAGGCGCTGATCGGCGAGCATGATTTCTCCGCATTTCGCTCGGTGCAGTGCCAGTCGAAAACGGCGATCCGGCGCGTCGATGCCATCGAAGTGATTCGCGAGGGCGACTACCTTTGGTTGCAGATTACCGCCAACGCCTACTTGCACCATATGGTGCGCAACATCGTCGGCACGCTGCTCGATGTGCAGCGCGAATCGAATCCCGGCGCGGCCATGGCCAAGGTGCTGACGAGTGCCGATAGACGATACGCGGGCGCCACCGCACCGGCGGCGGGCCTCTACCTATGGCGAGTCGACTATCCGCTGAGCTTTGGGATCCCCGCGCCCAAGCCGCAAATTGGTTTAAACTAGCGGCATGTCCTGGTTTGAACGAATTGTCCCGTCGCGGATCAAAACCGAGCGCCGCACGCGATCGGTGCCCGAAGGTTTGTGGACCAAGTGTCCCGCCTGCGATGCCGTGCTCTACAAAGCCGAGATCGAGCGCAACCTGCATGTTTGCCCAAAGTGCAGCCACCACATGCGCATCAGCGGGCGCGAGCGGGTCATGAAGTTTCTGGATACCGGCTCCACCACCGAGATCGCAACCAAGGTCGAACCGGAGGACCCGCTTAAATTCAAGGACTCCAAGCGCTACAAGGACCGCCTGGTCCAGGCTCAAAAGCAAACCGGGGAACGCGACGCATTGGTCGTCATGGCCGGCAAGCTGGCGGGCCTCAATGTGGTCGCCTGTGCATTCGAATTTCGTTTCTTGGGCGGATCCATGGGCTCGGTGGTTGGCGAGAAGTTCGTGCGCGCGGTGGAACACTCCTTGGAGCATCGCATGCCCTTGATCTGTTTCGCGGCCAGCGGCGGCGCGCGCATGCAAGAGGCTCTGTATTCCTTGCTGCAAATGGCGAAAACCAGCGCGGCGCTCAAACGCTTATCGGAAGCGCGGCTTCCCTTCATTTCGGTGATGACGGATCCGACCACCGGGGGTGTGTCCGCGAGTCTGGCGATGCTCGGTGACATCAACATTGGCGAGCCGAAGGCGCTGATCGGGTTCGCCGGCCCGCGGGTGATTCAACAGACCGTTCGGGAAACCTTGCCGGAAGGATTTCAGCGCAGCGAGTTTCTGCTCGAGCACGGCGCGCTCGACATGATCGTCGACCGCCGGGAGATGCGCGATCGCATCGGCGCCATGCTGAGATTGTTGAGCGGCAAAGAACCCGCCGCAGCTTAGGGGTCGGCGCCGCATGCGGAGTCTCGAGCAGTGGCTGGCCTACCAGACCCAGGTGCACCCGCAGGCCATCGATCTGGGGCTGGATCGGCTGCGCGTGGTTCTCGAGCGGTTGCAGTGGCGGCAGCCGCAGATCCCAGTCATCACCGTCGCCGGCACCAACGGCAAGGGCTCGGTGAGCGCGTATTGCGCGGCCATCATGAGCGCAGCAGGCCTGCGGGTCGGCACCTTTACCTCCCCGCATCTGCGCAGTTACCGAGAGCGCATCCGCGTTCACGACCGTCTGGTCCGCCCCGATGAACTGCTGGCGGCTTTCGAGCAGATCGAAGCCGCGCGCGGCCCGGTCGAGCTGACGTTTTTCGAGTTCAACACACTGGCAGCGTTGTTGGTATTCGGCGCGGCGCCGCTCGATGCTTGGGTGCTCGAAGTTGGCATGGGCGGTCGACTGGACGCCGTCAATGTGGTCGATCCGGATGTCGCGGTGGTCACCAGCATCGGCCTTGATCACCAGGAATACTTGGGCGACACGCTCGAGGCCATAGCGACGGAGAAAGCCGGCATTTTCCGTACAGGGCGAACCGCCGTGATCGGCGGCCGCGAACCCTCTCTGGTTCTCGAGAGCAGGGCGCGCGCCGTGAAAGCGCCGCTGAAGCGGCTCGCCATCGAATACAACTATATTTTAGAAGGCTTGGGCTGGCGCTACCGCGGAACGCATTGGGATTTGCCCCACCTGCCGGCTCCCGCGCTATTGGGCGATATCCAATTCACCAATGCCGCGACAGCTATCGCTGCACTGGAGGAAATCGCGCCACCTCTCACCATCACGGCCGGCGCGGTCGCGCAAGGGCTATCGCAGGTGCGTTTGGTGGGCCGCTTCCAGGTGATCAAACCCGCGAGCGTCTCGCCGACCTGGGTATTGGACGTCGCACACAACCCGGACGCGGCGCGCGTGCTGGAGCGGAATCTGAACGCGAACCCGGTGCCGGGCAGAACCCTGGGCGTGTGCGGAATTCTCGCGGACAAGGATGCATCGGGTATCGCGGAAATCCTGGATGTTTCCATCGATGAATGGTGGTGTGCGACGCTCGCCGATGCTCGCGGGCGAAGCGGCGAGGAGTTGGCGAACGTGGTGCGAGGCAAGGTCGCGACCAACGTCATGGCAGCCGACAGCGTCGTCGCCGCGTGCGCCGCAGCCCTCAAGGCCGCGACCCCGCAAGATAGAATCGTGGTGTTCGGCTCGTTTCACACCGTCGGACCGGCACTCGATTGGCTCGAAACCGCAGGAATGCTGCCGCCCGCGGCGCTTCCCGAATATACTCCGCCGTAATGGATCGTCGCGTCAAAGAACGGCTGATCGGCGCATCGATCTTGGTCGCGCTCATCGTGCTGGTGGTGCCAGAATTATTGTCGGGCCCGAAGAGCGCCGTGCCGCCGGCAACGTTGCCGACGACCTTTCCGGCGAACGCGCCGGAACCCACTCGAAATGTCACGCTGGATCTGGCCACCAGCAAGGCACCCGCGAATTCCGAGGTTGAGCCGGCCGAGACTCAAGGATCAGCCGCTTCCGCGGTGAGCGCCGTCAAGGGCGGCGAGCCCTCGCCGGCGGCCCCCGCACCGCCGACTGAAGGATCGCCGACTGTCGGGGCACCAACGACCGCCGCACCAGCGGCCGGGGCACCAACGACTGCCGCACCAGCGGCCGACGCGCCAACGACGCTTAAGCCCGTTGAAACGGCGGCGCAGTCCCCCATATCTGCACGTGCCAATTGGGCGGTGCAACTGGGCAGTTTTGCCAGCCGCGCGAACGCCGACAACTTGTCGCGCCAATTAAAAGGGCAGGGTTTTTCGGTTTATGTATTGCCGGGTGGGTCAAGTACCACTGTCCGTTACCGGGTGCGTGTGGGGCCCCTGGCGGATCGCGACTCAGCCGAGCGGATGGCCGCAAAACTCAAGTCAATCGGTCATGCCTCAAGCCTGGTGGCCCCAGCCGGCTGATTTGGTATTTTGGCGATGGATTCACGACGTCACCGGGCTTAGGTCCGGTAGAATATGCGTCAGGTGTGAGGAGGGGGAGCGATTGACCGGAGCAGACGTTCTTATCGTGTTGGTTCTGTTGGGGTCAACACTGATCGGCGTGCTGCGCGGCTTTATACGGGAAGCGGTCTCGCTTGCCTTCTGGATTCTCGCCATCTGGGGCGCTTGGCGGTTCGGCCCCGCCGTCGAACCGCATCTCGGCGGCTTGCTCGCCGATCCGAGCGTTGCGCCGTGGGTCGGGCGCCTGGTGATCTTGGTGCTGGTGCTCTTGTTGGGCTGGGTCGCGGGCATGCTGCTCAGCTACTTCACGCGCAGCTTGGGATTGGGACCGCTGGATCGGGTGATCGGACTTTTTTTCGGCATCGCGCGCGGCATGGTGCTGGTCGGATTGATGGTCATCGGCGGCGAACTGCTGCACATGAATCAGGAGGATTGGTGGAACCGCTCGAAGCTGGTTCCCTACGGTGAGACCATCGGCGATTGGTTGCGGGCGATGGTCGGAGAGAAAGGCGAACCTTGGGCAAAGCTCGAGAGATTGACCGGCGTCAAAGTTAGACCGAAGTAGCGGAGGTCCCTCATGTGCGGAATCGTCGGAATGGTCGGTACGAGTGCTGTCAATCAACGCATCTATGATGCGCTGACGGTGCTTCAGCACCGGGGTCAGGATGCCGCGGGCATCATGACTGCGCAGGACGGTGAACTGTTCATGCGCAAGGATTCAGGCCTGGTGCGCGACGTTTTCCAGCAGAAGCACATGCTGAAGCTCAAGGGAAACATCGGCATCGGCCATGTGCGCTATCCCACCGCAGGGGCCGACAGCGCCCACGACGCACAGCCTTTTTACGTGAATTCTCCATACGGCATCTGTCTCGGCCACAACGGTAATCTGACCAACGCGCGCGAACTCACCGAGGTGCTGGTGCGCGAGGACCGTCGGCACCTAAACACCGGCTCCGATTCCGAAGTCCTGCTCAACGTCCTGGCGTCCGAGCTCGAGCGCGTCGGAACTCCACGCGTCACGCCGGCAGACGTCTTTGCAGCGGCCAACGCGGTGTATCGACGATGCCGCGGCGGATATGCGGTCACCGCCATGGTGATCGGGCACGGCATTCTGGGATTCCGCGACCCCAACGGCATCCGTCCGCTGGTCATCGGCAAACGTGAAACCAAGAAAGGCACCGAATGGATGCTGGCCTCCGAGAGCGTTGCGTTGGATATGCTGGGTTTCGATATGGTGCGGGACGTCGCGCCCGGTGAGGCGGTGTTCATCGACGAGCAGGGCCGCTTCTATGCGCAGCAATGCGTGGCGATGGCACGCCACACGCCGTGCATTTTTGAGTATGTGTACTTTGCCCGGCCGGATTCGATCATCGACAACATCTCGGTGTACAAGGCGCGCTTGCGCATGGGCGAGCGCCTTGCGGAGAAAATCAAGCGCGAACGGCCTGAGCACGGCATCGATGTGGTGATCCCCATTCCCGACACCAGCCGCACCAGCGCCGTGCAGGTCGCGCAACTGCTCGGGGTCAAGTATCGCGAGGGATTCATCAAGAACCGCTACATCGGCCGCACTTTCATCATGCCGGGGCAGGAACAGCGCGCCAAATCGGTACGCAGCAAATTGAATGCGATCGATCTGGAATTCCGCGGCAAGAATGTATTGCTGGTGGATGACTCGATCGTGCGCGGCACCACCTCGGCGCAAATCATCGACATGGCGCGGGAAGCCGGCGCCAAGAAGGTTTTTTTCGCTTCGGCGGCACCCCCGGTACGCTATCCGAATGTGTACGGCATCGACATGCCCGACGCTTCCGAGTTGGTGGCGGCGGGGCACACCGAAGAGGAAGTGCGTGACATCATCGGGGCCGACTGGCTGATTTACCAGGACTTGGAAGATCTGGAACATGCAGTTCGTCACGACAACGCGAGTATCAAGGACTTCGACACCTCCTGCTTCTCGGGTGAATACGTCACGGGGGACATCACGCCGGAGTATCTCGAGCGCCTGCAGGGCGAGCGGTCCGACGACGCTAAAGAGCAGCGTCGACAAGGCGCCGGTCGTGGACTCAAAGCGATTCGAATTCTGTAGAAGCCAGCGCCGGATCAATTGCCGGCGCTTCGGGTTCGGCACCTAAGTAATGCGCCTATTGGTCATTGCAGCCCGCGACGACCACCGACTGCTGGTTCGAAAGCACGTTGAAATCCAATGGCCCGACGCGGCCATCGTCGAGCACCTGCTGGGCGTGGAGCCGAAACTCGACGAGAATTTTGCCGCCGTCGGATTCGATGCGGTGATCATCGTCAGCGCGCCGCCGACGGCCGCCACGGCGGATTTTGCGCTCGCTCAAGCAGCCAAGCCCGAATTCGCGCCGATTCTATTGCTGCTGCTCGAGGAGGAACCGGATCCACCGCCGCCCGCCATACCGGGCCTGCATCGGCTGTACGGCCGCAAAATCGATCGCGATCGGCTGATCAAAATGATCATCACCGCATCCAACGAGCATCGAAAATCGATTGCCCTGCTGCGCGCCAATCCGGATTACGAAAGCCGCTATCGCTTCGGTACGGTGATGATCCGCGGTCATCGCTGCATTCGGCAGGTCGGCAGCGGCGGCATGTGCAAAATCTATCTCGCCGAGAGCGAGCGGGCCGGAACTCTGGTGGTGCTGAAGGTTTTCAGTCAAGTGCCGGACGTCTCCGAGCGCTTCATCAGCTTCGATCGGTTCCTGCAGGAATACGAAATCGTGGCCGGCCTCAATCACAAGAACATCGTACGCATCTACGATCTAGGCGTTGCCGATGATCATGCTTACATCGCCATGGAGCATTTCCCGGCGGGTGACTTGCGCGAGAGAATGAAGCGGCCGCTAACGCCCGCAACTGCGTTGCGCTTTCTGGAGCAAATTGCCAGCGCGCTCGAGGCCATTCATTCGGTGGGCGTGCTGCACCGGGATTTAAAGCCCGCCAACGTGATGCTGCGCCCCGACGGGACGGTCAGTTTGATCGATTTCGGCTTGGCCAAGGCGAACGAGAATGATATTTCCCTTACCGGCACGCGCGAAATCTTCGGCACCCCGTATTACATGAGCCCGGAACAAGGTCATGCGGAGATCATCGATGCGCGCAGCGATCTTTATAGCTTGGGCGTCATATTTTACGAAATGCTGATCGGCCGCAAACCCTTCAACGGTGCGACGGCCATGGAAGTGATCTACAAGCACAAGCGCGCCGACCTGCCGGAGATTGCGCCGGAATTTGCAAGCTATGAAGGACTGCTGCGCGGTTTGCTGGCGAAATCGCCCGACAATCGATTTCAGTCGGCGAGGGCGCTGCTGACTGCGATTGCCGTCTTGAAAGTCACGGCATGAATTTGCTGAGCGCGCCGACTCCCGTAGCCTGGGTTGTTCAGGCTTGCGGCCTTCCGGAAGTGTTGCTGATCGATCATGCCAATTGCGAAAAGAAGGCCGCTTCCACCGCGCTGAGCTTGATGTTCGCCTATGCGGAAGATCTGGATCTGGCCGCCAAGATGTCGCGGCTGGCCCGCGAAGAGCTCAGGCACTATGAGCAGGTCGCCAAGATGATGGGCGCCCTGAAAATAGTACCGCAGCGTTTGGCGCCGGGCCGGTACGCCATGCGCATGCGGCAGTTGGTGTCGACGAGCGAGCCGCAACGTGAGGTCGACCTGATGATTTGCGGCGCGTTCATCGAAGCGCGATCCTGCGAGCGTTTTGCGGCGTTGGGAGAGGCCATCGGCGCTCCCTTGAGCGATTTGTTTGGCGGCCTGCACCAGGCTGAGGCCAGGCATTACAAGATTTACTTGAGTCTGGCGGGAAGGGCCGCAGCGCGGGCGGGCGTGAATCTGGAGCCGCGAATTGCGGCATTCGCGGCGCTCGAGGCGCGGCTGATCACCAGCCCGGATGCGGTGTTTCGATTTCATTCCGGACCGCCGCCGGATGGGACGCCGTCGCGCGGCGCCCGAAGCAACAACTAGCTGCGCGACAGCGATTGCAGCTCGGGACCGTCTTGGTCCCAGCGCAGCACGCTGCCTTGATCGTACCAATCCCCCAGAACGATGCGGGTGCGCGGCCTGCCGTCAACTTCCAAGGCGTGAATGGCGGGACGGTGAGTATGGCCATGCAAGAGTGTGTAGGTTCCGGCGGCGCGCAGTGCCGTTGCAACACTGTCCGCATTGACATCGGTGATTGCGTGCTCCATCGCCGCCGTATGCGCCTGGCTGCCGGCGCGGGCGGCACCTGCAAGGGCGCGGCGCGCATCCACTGGCAGGGCGAGGAATTGCCGCTGCCAATCGGCATCCCTGACGGTGGCGCGCAGCCGCTGGTAGGCATGATCGTCGGTGCATAACGCGTCGCCGTGCATCACCAGTACCGCTTCGCCATGCAGCGTAACGATCAAGGGATCAGGCAGCAGCTGTGCGCCGCTCATTTCGCAAAACTGCCGCGACAGCAAGAAATCCCGATTGCCGTGCATGACGAAGCAGGGCACGCCGCCCGAGGTGAGAGTGCGCAATCCGGCGATGGCTGCCGACTGCGCGGAATCCGGCGCGTCATCGCCGATCCAGGACTCAAATAGATCCCCAAGAATGTACAGTGCCTCGGCGCTCCGGGCTTCGGATCGCAGAAAACCCAACAATTGCTCAACGATGAGCGGCCGGCCGGCATCGATGTGCAAATCGGAGATGAAGAGCGTGGCCACCGTAAGGCGCCCTTAGGAGCTCACGGAACGCGCTCGATTCGCTGGATTATGATGGGCTTGAGCGGCGTCTCTTCCTTGATGGCTCCATGCGCGCCGGTAGCGACATTGCCGATACGATCGACCACGTCCATGCCGGAGGTCACGCGCCCGAATACGGCATAACCCCAGCGGGTCTGGTTGGGGTCCAATGCGGCATTGTCGTTGATGTTCACGTAGAACTGGGCATTGCCGCCGTGCGGATCTTGAGTGCGTGCGAGCCCCACCGTGCCGCGTATATTGCTCAGCCCATTACCCGATTCATTGACGACTTTCAACGGGGCGGCCTTGGCGGTGTAGTCGGCATTGAAGCCGCCGCCTTGGATGACAAAATTGGCGACCGCGCGATGAATGAGCGTGTTCGTATAGTGTCCCTGATCCACATACGCCAAGAAATTCGCAACCGTGAGCGGCGCACGTTCGGCATTCAATTCAATCGTAAAATTGCCAATGGATGTGACCACCAGCACTTGCGGTGAAGCCGTCGTGACAGCCTGCTTGGCAGGAGTTTTCGATTCAGGCGACTTGTCGGCCGCGAATGCGGGCGCCGCACAGGCGGCTGCCAGCAATCCGAGTGTGAGTAATAGCTGTTTCATGCCTTGGATTCTACTCGAATAGGTACAATCTTGAGATGTCCTTGAACAACCAGACGCCCGTCATCACGCGCTTTGCGCCCAGTCCCACCGGTTCGCTGCACCTGGGCAACGCTCGGACCGCACTTTTTTGCCACCTTTGGGCCCGCAAGACCGGCGGAAAGTTCATTTTGCGTATCGAGGACACCGACGCAGAGCGCAGTCAAGTGCGCTTCCGGGATCAATTGATGGCCGACATGCGCTGGCTCGGCTTGGACTGGGACGAGGGGCCCGACGTCGGCGGCCCTTCGGCCCCCTATTCTCAGGCAGAGCGCGGCGAGTTCTATCGGGGCATGTACGCACGGTTGACGGCGCGCGATTTTGCCTACCCCTGCTACTGCACGGCCGAAGATTTGGAGCTGTCGCGAAAAGTGCAGCGAATGTCCGGCAAGCCGCCGCGGTATGCCGGCACGTGCCGAGGATTGACGGCGGCGCAGCGCACCGAGCGGGAAGGGCGCGGTCTGAAGCCGACGCTGCGCTTTGCGGTGCCCGGCGCTTTGATCATTGAATTTACGGACGCGGTGCACGGGCCGCAGCGATTTTCGTCCAATGACATCGGTGATTTCATCATTCGCCGTGAAGACGGCACGCCGGCGTTCTTTTTTTGCAACGCGGTCGATGATTCCGCCATGGGGGTTACGCAAGTATTGCGCGGCGATGATCATCTCACCAACACACCGCGTCAGATCATGCTCTTGGACGCGCTCGGCATGCGGTGTCCTGCCTATGGTCATCTCGGCCTGCTGGTGGGAGAGGACGGTGCGCCCTTGTCGAAGCGCCACGGCAGCGCCAGCGCTCATGAGTTTCGCGAACGCGGCTTCTTGAGCATCGCCGTGCGCAACCACTTGTTTCGTCTCGGTCATGCCAGCGATGTCGACGGTTGGCTGCCGGCGGCCGACATGCCGGCGCATTTCCGGCCGGAACATCTGGGCCGGGCGCCGGCGCGCTTCGAGGAGTCCCAACTGCTGCATTGGCAGAAAGAATCCCTGGAAAGGATGACTGCGGCGGATGTCCGTGCCTGGCTGGCCGCGGATGACTCGCTGCAGTTCATCGAGCTGGTTCGCCACAATGTCGTGTTGCCCGCGGATGCGATACCGTGGCGCGCGGTGGTGCAGGGTGAACTGGCGCCGCTCGGCACAGAAGAGCAGCAGGTCATCGCGGCGGCGGGCCCTGAATTTTTTGCCGCGGCCGCTCTCGCCTATGAGCAATCCAACGCTGACTTGAAGTTGCTCACCACTATTCTCAAGGAGAGCACCGGCCGCAAGGGCGCAGATCTGTTCATGCCCTTGAGAGCGGCATTGACGGGTCAACTGCATGGTCCGGAGCTCGCGCAGCTCCTCAAAATGATGTCGCCGGAAACTGCGCGACGACGGCTGCAATCGCATGCTCAAAATCCATAACTCGTTGAGCGGCGAGAAAGAGGAGTTCAGGCCCCTTCTCCCCAATCAGGTCCGCATGTACGTCTGCGGCATGACCAACTACGACTACATCCACGTGGGCCATGCGCGCATGCTGGTGGCATTCGATTTGGTGCAGCGTTATTTACGCTCGCTGGGCTTCAAAGTTACTTACGTGCGCAATGTCACGGACATCGATGACAAGATCATCGAGCGCGCGGCGGCGAACGGCGAGAATTGGGCTGACCTGGCGCGGCGCTTCACCGTGGCGATGCACGAAGACTGCGCGACTTTGGGGCTTCAAGAGCCCGATTTGGAGCCGCGCGCCACGGAATTCATCGCGCAGATCATTGCGATGATCGAGATATTGATCGACAAGGGCTACGCGTACGCCGCCGCCAACGGCGATGTGATGTATTCGGTACGCAAGTTTCCGGATTATGGCCGGCTGTCGGGCAAGAAAATCGACGATTTGCGCTCAGGCTCCCGTGTCCGAGTCGACGAGGCCAAGCACGATCCTCTGGATTTCGTCCTGTGGAAGCATGCGAAACCGGGAGAGCCGTCTTGGGCCTCGCCCTGGGGCGACGGGCGCCCCGGCTGGCACATCGAATGTTCGGCGATGTCCACGAGCTTGTTGGGCAGCTATTTCGACCTGCATGGAGGCGGCGAAGACTTGAAGTTTCCGCACCATGAAAATGAGATCGCGCAGTCGTGCGCGGCGTGCGATTCGCCCTTCGTGCACCTGTGGATGCACAATGGTTTTGTCCGCGTCAATGACGAGAAGATGTCGAAATCGCTGGGGAATTTCTTCACGGTACGTGAAGTGCTGAAGACGTTGCGCGATCCTGAGGTTTTACGCTTCTTCTTGCTCAGCAGCCACTACCGCGGACCGATCAATTATTCAGCGGCCCAGCTGGCCCAGGCCGACGAGACATTGCTGGGATTGTACCGGGCGCTGAAGGACTCGGTGCCATCCGGATCCGTCGATCCGGTGGAAATTGCCCGATTTCACGATGCCATGGACGATGATTTCAATACCCCGGAGGCGTTTGCGGTCATGCAAGGCGTGGCGCGCAATTTGAATCTGGCAAAAGCAGCGGGGGACGCATCCAGGGCCTCGGTTGCTGCGGCGACGCTGCGCGCTTTGGGAGCGAGTCTCGGCATATTGCAACAAGATCCCGACACCTACTTGAAGCGCAGCGCCGGGAACAAGAGCTTGTCCGATGGAGAAGTGGAGGCGCTGCTGTCCTCGCGCCGCGCCGCGCGCGCCGCCAAGAATTTTGCCGAGTCGGATCGAATCCGCAATCTACTGACGGCCGCGGGTATTCTGCTCGAGGATAAACCGGGCGGCAGCACGGAATGGCGGCGCGCCTAGGCGCCGCAACCTTAAGCGCCCGCTAGTCGTAGCGGCGCGATGCGAAGATACCCACCGCCAGCCCGACCAACGCAGCGACCCCGATCACTTGCCAGGGATTGTCGCGAACGAAAATATCGGTCTGCTTGCCGGCTTGCTGCGCCTGTCCACGAAGTTGCGTTGCAGTATCGGTCAGCGCGCTCTTGGCGGCCGCCAAGGCGATCTTTACCTTCGCCCGAACTCTTGCGATGTCGG
Organism: Steroidobacteraceae bacterium; assembly: GCA_035643995.1. Taxonomy (GTDB): domain Bacteria; phylum Pseudomonadota; class Gammaproteobacteria; order Steroidobacterales; family Steroidobacteraceae; genus Bog-1198. Next base: position 17,375 of record DASQPK010000008.1, read on the forward strand.
GCGTGTCGACATCCCTCAATGCTCTGGTCAGGTCCTCGACATTATCGAGAAAATTGCGCACTTGACCATTGGCGTGATCGCCAACGCCTCGAGCCGTGTCCGATACTGATTGCATCTGCAGCTCCTTCGCCCTAGGTCCGACGGCCCAGGCTCATCAAGAAGGTGACGACTGCGCCGATCAAGAACACAATGAACAGAATCTTCGCGATGCCGGCGGCACCGACTGCAATTCCACCAAAACCAAAGAACGCAGCGATCAACGCAATGACGAAAAACACCGCGGCATAGTGAAGCATGATCTCACCTCGATTCTCGTAGCAGAAGTCTGCGGGTGGTGGAAGTATCTGGAAGTGGGGTCGGTATTGCAGTCGGTGAGCGACTTCGTTAGGCGTAGGACATACCCCACGGGGACCCATGAAAAGCATATTGATCGTGTACCACTCGATAACCGGCGGCACGCTGCAAATGGCGCAGGCCGCAGCGGCGGGAGCTCGAAGCGAGCCGGGCCTGAGGGTGTTGCTGCTGAGGGCCGCGGAGGCGCAAGCGGACCATGTGCTCGCGGCCGATGCCTACATCTTCGCGACGCCGGAAAATCTTGCGGGAATCTCCGGAATGATGAAGGATTTCTTTGATCGCACGTACTACGCGGGGTTTGAGCGAATCAACGGCCGGGCGTTTCTCACCCTGATTTGCGCCGGCAGCGATGGACACAATGCCGCGCAGCAGATAGAGCGCATCGCCGGCGGCTGGCGCTTGAAGCGCATCGCGGATCCCTACATCGTGTGCACCAACGCACAAACGCCGGAGCAGATCTTGGCGCCCAAAAAAATCGGCGCGGCGTGCCTGACGCGCTGTGAGGAGCTCGGCAAAACCTTGGCAAGCGGCGTTGCGATGGGAATCTTCTGACATCGCGTTCAGCTGAATCCCGATGCTCATGTTCAGCCCACTGGCCGATGTTTGCAATGCGGGCAAACATTCATGGAGATTCATCTATGGCGCGAAAATACAGCAAGGCGAGCCAGCGCAAGGTCGAGAAGGTCATGCGCGAGCGAAAGGCAGGCACGCTCCGCAGCGGCAGCTCCGGAAAGAAGGTGACGAGCCGCAAGCAAGCGATCGCCATTGGCCTCTCCGAGGCGCGGCGCGAAGGCAAGAGGGTCCCCAAGAAAAAAGCAGCTTAGGACTCGAGATTCAGGGGCTCTAGCCTACCGCGGGGTCACTTCCCGCATTATGCTATGGCCCCATGGATACACAAAATCATCTCTCATTCCTGCAGCTCCGTTCCCTCGCCAAGAAAGGCGGCGAAATGGAGCTGTCGCTGGTCACCACCTCGATACCGAAGCCAGGCGCGGATGAGGTCATCGTGCGAATTGAGGCCGCGCCGATCAATCCGTCGGACCTAGGCCTGCTGCTGGCGAATGCGGATTGGAGCCATGCGACGCTTTCCGGTACCGCGCAACATCCCATCGTCACCGCGGCCATCAGCGCTAACGCGGTGCAGGCCATGTCAGCGCGCATGGATATCTCCATGCCGGTCGGCAATGAGGGTGCCGGTGTGGTCGTGGAGGGCGGATCTTCGCAGTCCGCCCAAGCGCTGGTAGGCAAGACCGTCGCGGTGTTGGGCGGCGCGATGTATTCCCAATATCGATGCGTTAACGTCAATCAGTGCTTGGGTTTGCCCCAGGGCGCGAGCGCCGCCGACGGTGCGTCCAGCTTCGTCAATCCCCTCACCGCACTGGGAATGATCGGCACCATGCGGCTCGAAGGTCATAAGGCCCTGGTGCATACGGCCGCCGCTTCCAACCTCGGACAGATGCTCAATCGGCTCTGCCTCGCTGAACATATCGGCCTGGTCAATATCGTCCGCAAACAAGCGCAGGAAGATGTGTTGAAGGCGGCCGGAGCGCTGCACGTGTGCCGCACGGATTCTGCGACGTTCCTCAAGGACCTGACTGACGCGTTGGCGGCGACCGGCGCCACGATCGGTTTCGATGCGATCGGTGGCGGTCCGCTGGCCGGCCAGATCCTGGGTTGCATGGAAGCGGCCGTGAATCGAAGCACCACGGTTTACAGCCGTTACGGATCGACGACTCACAAGCAGGTGTACTTGTACGGCTCGCTCGACATGAGTCCGGCCGTGCTCAACCGCAACTATGGAATGGCCTGGGGGATCGGCGGCTGGCTCTTGACGCCGTATATCGAGAAGATTGGACCGTTGGCTTTTCAGGAATTGAAGGAGCGTGTGGCCAGGGAACTCAAAACGACCTTTGCCAGCCACTACACGAAGGTAATTTCCCTCGCGGAAGCGCTGCAGCCCGATACGATTGCTGCCTATTCCAAACGTGCCACCGGCCAAAAATATTTAATCAACCCCAACAAGGGTCTTTAGAAAGCGCGGCGGAGTGCGCGCGCGCGCGACCGCCTCGAATCCTGAGGCCAGCTTGATGAGCTTCGGCTCGCTGTATGCCGCACCGAAAAACGATAGCCCGATCGGTAACCCGCGGAATAACCCGGCAGGAACGGTAATGTGCGGATACCCCGCGATGGCGGCGGGCGAGGAACACCCGCCGGTATCAGAGTCGCCGTTCACCGGGTCAATCAGCCATGCGGGACCCGAGGTCAGCGTCACCATGGCATCTAGTTTGTGCACGGCCAGCACCGCGTCGATGCCATGGCTGCGCGTAGCCTTGAGGCATGCGGCGCGCGCGTCCCGGTAGGCTTTGTCCGTGAGGGCGCCCTTGGCCGCGGCTTGGCGCAACAATTCCTGATCGAAAAGCGGCATCTCCGTGTCCTTATGGGCTTCGTTGAATCGGATCAGTGCGGCGAGCGAGCGCACGGGGAATGTCGGCGGCAGCCGCTTGAGGTAGGCGTCCAGATCCGCCTTGAATTCGTACAACAGGACCTCCTGCTCGGGGGCGCCGGCCAAGCCGTGCATCGGTAGATCCGCAGGGTCGACGATCACCGCACCGGCACCCTTGAGTATTGCGATGCAGGCATCGAGAAAGGCATTCACGGGTGCGTTATCCGCGAAGAATTTGCGCGGGATGCCTAAGCGGGCTCCATTCAGGCCCTTCGGATCGACGTACCGGGCATAGTCAGTCTCGAAGCGGTCGCCCACGGCGGCACTGGCGGTGTCTGCCGGATCGAGGCCCGACATGGCGCCGAGCATGACCGCAGCGTCGCGAACGCTGCGAGTCAGCGGCCCGGCTGTGTCTTGACTGTGCGAGATCGGTGCGATGCCGCGACGGCTGACCAGGCCCACAGTGGGTTTAAGGCCAACAATGCCGTTTATCGACGCCGGGCTCACGATTGACCCGTCGGTTTCCGTGCCGACTGCGATTGCACACAGATTTGCCGAGACGGCGACCGCGGACCCGGAACTCGAACCAGACGGTGTGCGATCGGTGGCATAGGGATTTCGACACTGGCCGCCGCGGCCGCTCCAGCCGCTCAAGCTGTGGGTCGAGCGGAAGTTGGCCCATTCGCTCAAGTTCGTCTTGCCCAAAATAACCGCGCCGGCAGCGCGCAGCCGTTCCACCAACGGCGCATCCTTAGGCGCATACCAGCCTTGCAGAGCCAGCGATCCGGCCGTCGACATCATATGATCGGACGTCTCGACATTGTCTTTGATCAGGATCGGAACGCCGTGCAGTGGTCCGCGGGGACCGCGCGACTTGCGCTCCGCATCGAGTTCAGCGGCGATGTCCAGCGCGCGGGGGTTGGTTTCAATCACCGCCCTTAAGTTGGGGCCGTGCCGGTCCAGCCGCTCGATCCGTCCGAGATAGTCTTTCGTCAGCTGCTGCGACGTCAAGCCCCCGTCGGCAAAGGCGGCGGCGATATCCGCGAGCGACAACTCTTCGATTGAGCCGGAGGGTGAGTGAGCCGGCGGACCGGAAGTCGTTGTCGAGGTCTCTGCCGCTCCGGCGGTTGCGGCAACCACTGCCGCCACCAAAAATTCGCGCCTATCCATTTGATGATTCCCACTATTTTAGTTCTAGATCGCGCTCGGCCTGAAGGCTCTGTAAGTCGCGAGAAATGCTGGCCACGGCCAGGATACGGCCGCCGCGCTTGTATGTCACTGCGCAATCGCGCGAGTTCAACGAGCCATCGATGTCGATCGCGTCCCAGCTCTCCGCGTGCCCGACATAGTTGATGGTGAGATCGTAGTGTTGACTCCAAAAAAAAGGCACCGCGTCGAAGCGCTGCCGGCGCCCCAGAATATTGAGCGCCGCGACCTGCCCTTGCCGCTCGGCGACCACCCAATGTTCGACGCGGATGCGATCGCCGGAATGCGGGTCGGGCCATCGAGCGATATCGCCGGCAGCGAAAATACCGGTCGCGCTGGTTTCGAGATACTCATTGACACGAACGCCGCGATCGATGGCCAGCCCTGCTTGCTCGGCCAGCGTGATGGCTGGGCGCACGCCGACCCCCAAAACCACGAAATCAGCCTCGATGGTTGAGGCGTCGTTCAACGTCACGCGCGAACCGTCAATGCGGGCGACCGAGGTGCCCAGATGAAACACGACGCCGTGCGATGCGTGAACGTCGCGAATGAAGGTGCCGAGCTGGACTCCCAGTACGCGCTGAAATGGAATGCTCTCGGGCCCGACCACATGCACGTCGAGTCCGCGCTGGCGCAGCGAGGCCGCCACCTCAAGTCCGATGAAGCTTGCGCCCACCACGACGACGCGTCTCGCCGACGCTGCCGCAGCCAGGATGGCGCGCGAATCGTCGAAACTGCGCAAGTAGAATAGCCGCGCGCCGCCGGTGGCTGGAATATCCAGACGCACCGGATCGGCGCCCGTCGCCAGCAGCAAGGCGCCAAAATCAAGTTGCCGCCCGTTCGCCAGCATGACTGTGTGCTGTCGGATGTCGATAGACTGCGCTTTCGCGCCGAGCAGCAGTTCGATTTTACGCTCGGAGTAATACTCCGCACTGCGCAGCGGCATCCATTCAGCGGGCGCGTTGCCCGTCAAGAAATCCTTGGAAAGATTGGGGCGGTCATAGGGCGCCGAATCATCCGCACTAATGATGGTGATGCGGGCCGAATACCCCTCACGGCGCAACATGTCCGCGGCGGCCAAACCAGCCGCACCGCCCCCAATGATCGCCACGGAATTGAGGGCCGCTTTTGCATCCGCCGTGGAAGGCATCACTCGAGCCGGCGCTTCAGGGATTCGCTCACGCACGAAGATCTTCTCGTCGATGCGTTCGACTCGCCAGCAGGCGATCGGGTCCAACGCCGGTGCTCGCAGCGCCGCACCCGTGCGCAGGTTGAAGCAGGCGTGATGCAAAGGGCACCGAACCGTGTCGCCTACGATGAGTCCCGAGGCGAGTGCTCCGTGGTAGTGCGTGCATTGGGCGCCCACCGCGAAATACGCATCCCCACGCCTGACCAGAATCGCCTCTTCGGAATCGACCCGCCCTGATACGATCGAGCCGTCCGAGACTCTGTGAATGTCAATGCCGGCGCGAAAGTCCGGAAGATTGGAGGTGTCCATTTTTCCTGGCTGCTCTGATATAAGTCGATACATACTAGTCAATACGCCGATGCGCGGCCACAGGAACGACAGGGAGCCATAAGGAATGCGTAAGGTTCGTACTTGTACACACTTGAACAGCATCAGACAGGTCACGCCATCCGGCGACGGCTGCGTGGAATGCCTGGCCACCGGTGATACGTGGGTGCATTTGCGCCTATGCCGCACATGCGGCCATGTGGGATGCTGCGACGATTCAAAAAATCGCCACGCTCGCAAGCATTCAGTTCGCACCGGGCATCCGATTATTTCGTCCTTCGAACCGGGCGAGGATTGGAGTTGGTGCTTCGTCGATGAGATGGAAGTGGTGCTGCCGTGACGCCATCAACGGCGCTTAATGGCTTGGGTAATCGGTGTAGAATTCGGGCTTTCGTGTCAACGGGGAACCAACATGAAACGAACTAAACAGGTTTTAAGTGTTGTATTGGCGATGCTTGCCGCCGCGGGTGTGGCGAATGCCGGCAAATATTCGGACACCATTGCACTGTTCAAAAATGCCGGGGAAAGCGCCGCGTTTTTTCAGAAAAGTTATGCCTATGCCGTGTTTCCCAACATTGGCGAGGCCGGGTTCATTGTGGGCGGAGCCTTCGGCAAGGGCCATGTCTACGTGCAGGGACAGCTCGCGGGCGATACGACGATGAAACAGGTCAGCGTCGGATTTCAGGCCGGCGGCCAGGACTACAGCCAAATCATTTTCTTCCAGGACAAACGCGCGCTCGATCAATTCGAATCCGGCAGCTTTGAGTTCTCGGCCGGGGCAAAAGCGGTCGCCGTCACCGCCGCCGCCAATGCGAGTGCGGGTACCAACGGCGTCACTTCGGGCGTCAGCGGCGGCAAGCGCGACGCGTCCACGGACGGCGTTTACAATGGCGGAATGGCGGTATTCACTATCGCCAAAGGCGGCTTGATCTATGCGGCCGCCCTGGCCGGCCAGAAATTTACGTATAAAGCTCGCGGCGCCGACTGACGGATTCGCAACTTCGTGATCCACCGAGAAAATCAGGACGGCAAGACGACTGCGCCGGCATCTCCCTGAAACTGCCCAAAGGCATCGTAAGAAAGACCTGACACGCATTCGGTGGTTGTCAGGGATACCGTGGCCGCGCGAGTCGTTTCATTATTCCGCAAGAATCCACGAGCGCCGGCAAGCGTTGCTGCGGCCCTCTGCGACCGGCTGCGAGACGGGCATATCCAGTGGTCGCGGCCGGAGGAGCGAGTGATGGACTCAACACACAAATTAAACGAACTGTTCGACCAAACTGAAAAACTACTGGCCAAGCTGGCCGATGAGCGCGGTCCGGAAATACAGGAGGCGCGGGATAGGCTTGGCAGGTCGATGGCGCAGACGCGCGAAGCTCTCAAGGATGACAGGCATTCAGAACACGTGAAGGTTCGCGATGTCGCTGCTTCGCTTAACGACTATGTTCGGAATTATCCTTGGGTGGCATTGATGACCGGCGTGTTGGTTGCCTCCACGATCGGCATTCTGTCCACGAAAGCCACGCGGCGTTCAATGCATCATTGACGGAGAACCGGCGCCGCGGACGCCCCACCGGAAACGCGCCGGCGCACCCAAAGCGGCTACAATCGCCGTTGTGTGGATACGAATTGCCTGCGGTGTGAGCGTGCTCTTCAGTGCCGGTTGCGCGGCTGCGGCGGACGGTGCCGCAAGCCTGCCGTGGAAGCTCACGGTCGGTGAATATGCCTACGCCAACTATTCTGGAACGGACGTCAATCTTCGCTGGCGCGCCGATGACACGAGCGCATGGATCGGCGCGTACTCCGACGAGGTTTTTGGTACTCAGGCGCGGGCGGGCGCCGACACTTCGTTCAATATCGGGAAGTATGTGCAGCTGCAACCCTCCGTACAGGCGGCTTCGATGGGATTCCTGGGAGGGAGCCTCAATCTGCAAGCCGGCACGTCCTGGTATGGACTCGCGGGCTTCGGACGCACCGACGCACGGCCGTACTTCAATCTCAATTTTGATCCGAACGATGCGTTGACGTTTGGCGCGGGCCATCATGCCGGCAATGGCCTCAGCTACCTGGTGTTCGTCGTTGCCGATGACCGCTTTCACACCGGACAGCGCGATTGGCATGCAAATGTGCAAATCCCGTTTGGCGATTCTCACGCCACGCTGGATTTGCTGCGCAAAAGCGGGCTGACCGAGGCGGGTCACATCACCGGTTGGGGCTTCAGCGCCAATTGGGATTGGCCCCGATGGTTTGTGCGCATGGCCTACGATCCTCACCAAAACTTCTCCGCACAAGATGCCTGGCGGTTCGCATCCGGCATGAGGTTTTAGGGGACTCGCGCGATCCTCAAGCGAGGTTAGTCGCGATCGGGCGCTCCAGGCGGAAACAATTTGCGATACGGTCTCGCCTCGTCGATCGTCCGCGCGACCGATGGACGCTGCAGCAGCCGCCGGCGGTAGGCGCGCACGTTGCCGAACTTTTCGGCAATTTCGTGCACCCAGTCGGAATAGAACAGCGACGCCGCGGCAGAGCAGTCGGCCATGCTGAATTCTGCTCCGCCGGCCCACAGCCGCTTTTTCATCACGCCGTCGAGCCAACCATAAGCTGAATCGAGGATGAACCTCGCTTCCTTGACACCGAGCGGGTCGCGATCGCCTTTGGGACGGATGAAGTCCGCAACGATCCTCTGCATCGGCGTCATAATGTAGTTGTCGAAGAAGCGATCCATGACCCGCACCTCGAGCGCCGCTTCCGGATCCGCGGGGATGAGCCGCACGGGGCCAGGATGACGGATCAGTAAATACTCGATGATGACGCTTGACTCGAGCAGGACCCGGCCGTTGTCGAGGAGCACCGGGAATTTTTTCAACGGCCAGTGTTCTTCGAGTTCGCGCATCGCCGACGGGTCTTCGGGCCCGAGCCTGCGGTAGATGAAAGGCGTGTCGTTCTCGTAAAGCGCGATCAGGACTTTCTGGCAATAGGAAGCGAATGGATGTGCGAACAGCGACGGCTTCACGAGTATCTCCGGTTTTGCTCAAAGATACACGAGCTTTGCGCCCGGCGGGACAACCCTAAGTCGATCGATTAAGATTCTCCAACATGAAAATTGAACTGCCCCCTTTGGACGGGCTGACCGTCCTCGACTTCTCCCACGCGCTGGCGGGGCCTTATTGCACCATGCTGATGGCCGCGTACGGCGCCAAGGTGATCAAGGTTGAAAGCCCGGAGGGAGACATCGGACGCACCTGGGGACCGCCGTTTCACGGCGCCGACGCCTCCTATTTTGTGGGCCTCAACAGCGGCAAACAAAGCCTCGCGATCGACTTGAAGAGTGCGGAGGGCCTCGATGCCTGTCGCGCGCTCGCCGCGAAGGCCGACATCTTGATTGAGAATTTCAGGCCAGGCACGATGAACCGTCTCGGGCTGGATTACCTCTCATTGTCCGCCGCAAACCCGCGCCTGATCTATGTTTCGATATCCGGCTACGGTCAGACCGGTCCGCGACGTCTCGAGCCTGCGATGGATCTGATCATCCAATCTGCATCCGGGCTCATGAGCATTACGGGCACGGCCGCGGGTGAGACGGTCAAGACGGGGCACTCGATCGCAGACATCACGGCGGGCTTATTTTCCCTTATCGGCGCGATGATGGCGATCGAAGCTCGTCACCGCACGGGCCGCGGCCAATTTGTGGATGTCTCCATGATGGACACCGTGATGTCGAGCATGCTTCCAAGCTTTGCCCGCTATCTCGCATCGGGTATTGTTCCGAGGCCCATGGGAACCTTGTTCGAGGGCATCGTTCCTTACCGTAACTTCGTGTGCGCGGATCGAGAAATCACGCTTGCCGTGGCAAGCGACAAGCTTTGGAAGAGCTTCTGCGAAGCGATCGGGCGGACCGATCTTGCCGATCACGCCGATTACAGGACGAACCCGCTGCGGGTCAAGAATCGCGGCGTCCTCGAGCCGATTCTGGAGGCCCTGTTCCGTTCCCGCCAGGCCGAGCACTGGGTCGAGCTGTTTGCGCGCCACGGCGTCCCGGCCACCGTGGTGCGAAATCTCAAGGAGGTCATCGATGACGAGCAAACCACCGCGCGCAATATGACACCTACCGTGCAACATGCCGTCGCCGGACGGATACGCGTACTCGGCGTTCCGGTCCAACTGTCCGAGACACCGGGGCGAATCGGCAGCGCCTCCCCGCTGTTGGGCGCAGACACCGCCGCGATTCTCAACAGCATACAGAGGGATTGATTCCGTCTAGCAGAATCCCGCCGTCAGTCGCCGTCTGATGAGCCTCAGTAGTACAATCGCCGCCAAGTACGACAGGGAGCTCTCATACATGCGTAATCTGCGGCATTGGCGCTTCAGCTTCGTGGCATTTTGCGGCCTCTCGGGACCAGTATTCGCGCTCAATCCCGGCGATGTCGTGGATGACTTCCGTCTCAACGACCAGAAAGGCCAGTCGCACGAACTTTACTATTTGTCTGATATGAAAGCGGTCGTGCTGATGGCTGCGGGCACTGGTTGCGCTGCTTCCCGTGCCACCGCCAAGTCGCTAGGGGAGCTGCGCACGAAATATCAGGCTCAAGGGGTCGAATTTCTGGCGATTGACTCCAATCTGAAGGATACGCCCGAGTCGATCGCCCAAGAAATCAAGGCCGATGGCATCGACATGCCGGTTCTGTCCGATGAACTGCAACTGATCGGTGAGTCGTTGGGCTTCACGCGCAATGGCGAAGTGCTGATCGTGAACCCGCAAAACTGGAAAGTCCTTTATCGCGGTGCCTACGCCAAGGGCTCGAGCCATTACGTCGCCGATGCGCTGGATGCCACGTTGAGCGGCACGCCCCTGAAGGTCGCCCAATCGGATGCCGGCGGCTGCAACATCGTGATGCCGGAACGTGAGCGCCGCACTGCTCACGCACAGATCTCGTACGAGAAAACGATTGCTCCCATGCTGAGCGAGCATTGCGTGGCCTGTCACCGGGAGGGCGGCATCGCTCCTTGGCAGATGTCGAGCTATGACATGGTGCGCGGGTTTTCGCCCATGATCCGGGAGGTGGTCAGAACCAAGCGCATGCCGCCGTGGCACGCAGATCCGCACTACGGCGTGTTCAGCAACGATCGCTCGCTGAGTGCCGAGCAGACGAAAACCCTGGTGCACTGGATCGAAGCCGGTTCTCCACGAGGCGGCGGGATCGATCCACTGACGCTGGTCAAGAAGGACTGGCCGGTCTGGGCGCTGGGCAAACCGGATCTGGTGGTCAATTTGCCGAAGTTCGATGTGCCCGCGACGGGTGTGATTCCTTACCAAATGTGGACCGTCGACAATCCGCTCGATCACGACGTGTGGGTACGCGCAGTGGACTTCTTACCGGGCGCTCGCTCGAATCTACATCACATCATCGCCACGATCGGCGGGGAGATGGCGCCGGGTGAAAAGCGGGATACCGACGGCAGCCTCGCCGATTTCGTCCCCGGTTCCGAGCCGCTGCAAATCCCGCCGGAGAGCGGAATCTTGCTGAAGAAAGGCGCTAAATTCGGCTTCCAGGCCCACTACACGGTGAATGGCAAAGAGGTGACGGACGCGACCCAGATGGGATTGTACTTCATGGACAAGCCGCCGCAATATCGCTATCGCGCAGCGATCATGGCGAATCCGCGCATCAAGATCCCCGCCAACACGAAGGCGTACACGAACGATGCGACCTATAAATTTGACCGTGAGGTGTTGGTGTACAGTCTGCATCCTCACGCGCATTTCCGCGGAGCGGCAGCGGAATTCGTGGCGCAATATCCCGATGGCCACGAAGCCGTCTTGCTCAACGTGCCCAGGTATGAATTCAACTGGCAAACCACTTACGAATTAAAAACGCCCATTGTCCTGCCGGCAGGCACCGCAGTGAAGTACAGCATGACCTACGACAATTCCACGCAGAACAAGGCCAATCCCGACCCCAATCGCGAGGTCCCGTGGGGGCAGCAAACATGGGATGAAATGTTGTTCGGCGTGATCCGTTTCCGCTACCTTTCCTTGGATGCGAATCCGACGAGAACCGCGCAATCGACGCCGTGAGCACTTTACGGCCGACATGAACTTCGTCAGGCGCACGGTGCTCAGCGGATGGTTGCTGGCCTGCGGCGCTGCCTGGGCCGCCGTGCTCGTCCCCGGGGGGCATGTTGCCGATTTCACTCTGACCGACCAGACCGGTGCAACGCACGAGCTTTACGCGCTGTCGGGCAAAAAGGCCATTGTCATCATGACCATGAGCAACGGCTGCCCCATTGTGCGTCTGGCGATCCCGGTGATGCGCGAAATCCGTGATCGATATCAATCGAAGAACGTCGAATTCCTATTACTGAACCCGACGCTGCAGGATACGCCCGATGCGGTGATGAAGGAGGCGGCGGAATTTCGATTCGGCATGACTATTTTGATGGATCGTAAGCAGACGGTCGGCGAATCATGGGGGGTGAATCGCACGGCCGAGGTGTTTGTCATCGACCCCAAGACCTGGACGCTGGTGTATCACGGGCCCATCGATGACCGCTTGAACTACGAGACGCAGCGGCCGGTGCATCATGCCTATCTGACCGAGGCACTGGATGCGGTATTGGTCAACAAGCCGGTCGCGGTATCCTCGGTTGTTTCGCCCGGCTGCCTGATCAATTTCCCCGATCGAAAGCATCGCTACTAAACCGAAAGCGAATGCCTAGTCGTACATCGATTGTGTCCGCAGTCGCGCTATGCGCGTTCGCGCCGCAGCTCACCGTCCACGCGCAGACTCAAACAACCAACGGCGAGGCGCTGTTTCAAGGTCGCTGCTCCGGCTGCCACAATGGCTCGCCCGAGACGCGCGCTCCTGCGCCCGATGTGCTTCGGCAGCGCTCTCCGGCGGCAATTCTTGAGGTACTGGCGAATGGCGCGATGCGAGTTCAGGGCGCGACCTTGAGCGGCACAGAACGCCGTGCCATCGCTGAATATCTCGCGGGCGCCACGGTGGGCGGAGATCCAACCGGTGCCGCTACCGGGCGCTGCGAGAAGCCCTCCAAGTTCACGCTCGCTCCGGACTCGGCATGGAATGGGTGGGGCGGGACGCTCGCGAATACTCGCGCGCAATCTGCACTGGCTGCGGGCCTTACTGCGCAGCAACTGCCGCAGCTGAAGTTGAAATGGGCCTTCGGTTTTCCCGATGCGACCTCCGCGTGGGCGCAACCCACGGTGGTCGGCGGTTGGGTATTCGTGGGCAGCCAGAACGGTACCGTGTATGCGCTGGATGCGGCCAGCGGGTGCATTCGCTGGTTCTTCAGCGCCGACGGAGGAGTGCGGACTGCGATCAGTGTGGGGGCCCGCGCCGGCGGTGCCGCGGTTTATTTCGGCGATACCGGCGCGAAGGCCTACGCACTGGATGCGGCCTCCGGTCAATTGCTGTGGAAGACCCAGATCGAGGAGCATCCGCTGGCCCGGATCACCGGATCCCCTGCGCTCTATCGCGACCGCCTGTATGTACCGATGTCTTCCTATGAGGAGTCGCAGGGTGCGCGGCCCGATTACGGTTGTTGCACGTTCCGCGGCAGCTTGTCGTCGCTCAACGTTACGACAGGTAAAGTCATCTGGCGCACTTACATGATCCCGGGCGAACCGAAGCCGCGCGGCAAGAGCTCTATGGGAGTCACGCTGTACGGTCCGGCCGGCGCGCCTATTTGGTCTGCGCCGACGATCGATGTTCAGCACGGGTTGATTTACGTGGCAACTGGGAATACGTATGCGGGTACAGCTGCGCCCTCCAGTGACGCTGTGATCGCGCTCACCCTGTCGGGAAAGATCGAGTGGGTGAAACAACTTTTTCCGAAGGACGTCTTTATCAGCGGCTGCCGCGCACCCGGCGCGAACCCAAACTGCGCGGACCAGAGCGGCCCGGACTATGATTTCGGCAACTCCCCGATTCTGGCGCGGTTGGCGCATGGTCGGCGCGCCATCGTGATCGGTCAGAAATCCGGAATGGGGTGGGCGCTCGATCCTGACCGGCGGGGCGAGGTCATTTGGCAGTATCGCGCCGGCGTCGGCGGCGCGCTCGGCGGCATCGAATGGGGTTCGGCCGTCGATGCCGAACAGGCGTACTTTGCGGTGTCGGATATCCTCACGCCCGCACCCGGCGGGCTGCACGCCGTGAATCTGCAGACCGGACAGCGGGTGTGGTACTCGCCGCCGCTGCCGCCCAGCTGCGCTGCGGGGCCGCGTTGCAACGCGGCCCAGGCGGCGGCCATCAGCGTGATTCCCGGAATCGTATTTTCCGGTGCTAACGATGGAACCATGCGCGCCTACTCCAGCCAGACCGGCGCAATTCTGTGGCAGTCCAACACCGATCGAGAATTTCAAACCGTGAATGGCATTCCCGCCAAGGGAGCCTCGATGCTGGGTCCAGGGCCGACGATTGCCGGCGGCATGGTTTTTGTGGCCTCCGGCTACGGTGCGTTTGGCGGCCGCCCGGGAAACGTGTTGCTCGCCTACGGCCTGTGAGTCCCTACGCTCGGCTCCACGTCAGCCGCTTCGTTACCGCATAATTCCATACCGCGCCAACCGTGATTCCCGCCAAGGCCGCAAGGTATCGTGTACCGGTTGCTTCGTTGAGATAAGTTGCAAGGCCGACGTTCATGCATGCACCAAGGCTGCAGGCAATATTGAACGACAGCCAGCCGCGCAACCAGCGCATGCCGCGCAATCGCTTGTCGCGGTAGGTCAGCACATTGTTGAGCGCGAAATTGAACGTCATTGTGACGATGGTAGCGGTGGCCTGACCTTGAAGAAAACCCGCGTGTTCGATTTGAAACAGCAGCGTGAGTATTGAGAAATGAACCGCAACGCCGAGCGCGCCGACGATGCAAAACGCGACAAATCGCACCGGTACTATGTGTCCGAACATTTTATCCAGCAACAGCATGCCGTATTCCCACTTCGTGGCTGAGTCGAGCTTGCTGTCACCGGCCTGACGCAGACGGAAGCTGTACGGCAGTTCCTTGAAGCGTAACGGTTGCGGAGAAGATGCAAACAAATCCATCAGGATCTTGGTGCCGATTGCCGACAGCTTTCGCACAGCTGCTTCGAAGCTCTGGCGGCGCACCATAAAGAAGCCGCTCATCGGGTCGGTCAATGTATCCGGCACCAGCGTGCGGCTGAGACGCGTTCCAAATTTGCTCAACCGAATGCGTGCAGCGCCCCAATCACCGGTTCCACCACCCTGCGTGTAGCGGCTACCGACGACCACATCGACGTCACCGTGTTTGAGTTCCGACAGCATTTGCGGCAGCAGGCGCTCATCGTGCTGCAGGTCCCCATCGATCACGGCGAGATAAGGCGCCGAGCTGGCCAGCATTCCCTCGACACAGGCGGAAGACAATCCGCGGCGACCCATCCTTTGTACGCAACGAATTCGAGAATCTTTGGCGGCGAGTTGCCGCACCAATTCGGCAGTTCCGTCCGGAGAGTCATCGTCGACATAAATGATTTCCCACGCGAAATCGCGCAGGGAGGCCCCAATTCGCTCGGTCAGCTCGACCACGTTCTCGCGTTCGTTGAACGTGGGAACGATGACCGAGATCTCGGGTCCTCGAAGCGGGAGCAGCGGGTCCAATTCAATGACTCATGGGGATGTGCGAGCGCGCAGCGGTCAAGTCGTTGAATATCAGTGGTTGCGGTGATTGTGGGGGAGGGGCCGGCGTTATCGAGCCTATAGTATAAAGCCGCCGCGATGTTCACAAGGACGATGAGGTAACTTAGGGCCCGACCTGCTACGATTGCCGCCCCGTCAAGATCTGAAGATCCCCCCGGGGTGTAGCTCAGACTGGTAGAGCGCTACGTTTGGGACGTAGATGTCGCAGGTTCGAATCCTGTCACCCCGACCATTGAAGGGATCACCTTCGCAAATCGAGGCGGAGTTTTGCTGTCGCTCTCCAAATAGGTTGGTGTGGTGGCTAGTCCGCCAATCCCATGACGAATGCCAATGCGATATTCAGCCGCGAGATGTCCTTGTCGTCGAGATGGCCGACATCACGCCGATGTCGTGGCCCACGATGTCGGCGCGTCCGACGAGAAATGCAAGGCTGGCCGACGGTATTTTTCGATCTAATCAGATCAGAAACAGTCAAGGAGCAATGATCAGCTTGACACCGGCGTCCTGCACCATTTGCGCATGCCGCGGCGAGACGCCCCGGTCGGTGATCAACACATCGATTTCATCCAAACCGCAGACGATATGCCCGGAGGGTCCGTCGAATTTCGAGCTGTCCAAAAGCACGATGATCTCGTCGGCGCGATCAATCAGCCGCCGCTCGACACCGACCAGCATGATGTCGGCCTGCATCAGGCCTGCGCTGCCCACTGCGGCGGCGCTCATGAAAAGCTTTGGGGCGTGAAAGCGCTGCATGCCGTCATCGCTGGATGCGGCGAGGATGATGTTTTGTTCCGGAAACACCTGACCGGCAGGAACCAAGACGCGTGTCCCAGGCTGGAGCAAGAGCGCGCTGACGATGCGCAAAGAATTGGTCAGCACCTGTAGATTCAGGCCCCGAACGTGCTGGCACATCTGCAAGGTCGTGGACCCACCGTCAATCATTAGCGCTTCGCCGGCATTACACAGCTTCGCCGCCGCGCGACCGATGGTTTCTTTTTCCGCCTTATGACGGTTGACGTTTTCCTCGAATGGCACACCCGTCAAGTGCTGCCCGGCAGCCGGCGCCGGCCTTTTTGAGTTCTTGGACTCGTTCTTCTTGGCGCCGCCGCGGACTCGCGTCAACAGCCCCGCGATCATCATGCGTTCGAGGTCACGCCTGATGGTCGCGGGCGACGCTGCGATGCGCTGTTCCAATTCTTGAAAGGAGATGAAACCCCTTTGATTCACGGTCTCAAGAATTAGTTTTTCGCGCTCCGCTGAATGCATGGCAGTCCTGATTCGGTAGCACCCCCTACCCGTGGGTGCATACTTTGGACTTAAGTGGCGGCCAATTCAATCAAAGTCGATCATGCGCGTCAGCGCTGCGCGGTAATCAAACCCCGCGAGCGCAGCCATTGCTCGAATAGACCCTGCCACTGGTCGACCGGCAGTCCTGTTTGTCGCGTGCCGAATCCGTGGGGGCCCTGTTCGAATATGTGCAGCTCCGCGGGCAGATGCGCGGCGCTCCAGCGTTGATAAATCATGACGCTGCGGCGTGACGGAACCAAATTGTCGGCCTGCGTCGCGACGACAAATATTGGGGGAGCGTCCTTGGGCGGCGCGACGTCGTCCATGTAGCCATAAACCGGCGCGGCGAAATCCGGACGGCTGTCCGCGTCATGGTCGAGCAGCACTCCCATGGTCAGTCCGGCCCCGGCGGAAAATCCCATCAAGCCGATGCGATCTTTCGCCACGCCCCATTCAGCCGCGTGCCGGCGAACGTAGCGAACGGCTTGTCTTCCGTCGGCGATGGCCAGAGTCCTGCCGGCATCGAGCTTGTGATAGGAATTGTCGAAGTCCGCCTGGATGCTGGCGGTCAGCTCTTTCATCTCGGCTGATTGATCCGCCAGGTTCACGGGGGTCGGCAACAGTCGATATTTAAGGACAAACGCGGTCACTCCGCGCGCGTTGAGCCACTCGGCAAAGTCCGTGCCCTCGTAATTGAACATCAGTCCGAAATAGCCGCCGCCGGGACAGACGATAAGTGCGGTGCCGTTAGGTTTGGTGGGCGCGAAAACGGTGAGCGTCGGGGTCACGACGTTGCGAATCAAGCGGGTGGTTTGATTTCCCGGTGCCGGCAATTGTGCGTCGATCTCTTTCTGAGTCGATCCTTCCGAACCGGGCGCGGCGCCGGGCCAGATATTCAACACAGGATGTGAGGCAGGCGGGGCGGACTCTGCCCAGGCTGAGGCGGCAAACATTCCGGCCAATGCCGCCGCCAGGTACATTTTCATCAAGCTCTCCCCGTCACACGATGCCAGTGCCTGGCGCCAATTTTTGCCGGCGCCGCGCTTGCGTCTTGCGCCATCCGCTGGCGCGAAAGGCGCCTAGCACGTCGATCGCACCGCCGGCATCGACGCGGGCTTGCGCGATGAGCGGCGAAACGTCCGTTCGGTACGCCTGACGAAGGCTCTGGAACGCCATCATGACGTCGTTCGATTCCTGCGCGTACAACAATGCTTCCCGGTCGACGATCAACGCTTTTGCAAAAGCGCAAACGATTGCTTCTGCGGAAGCCAGCATGCTTTCGATGGGATCGGTCACATTGTGCGACTGATCGATGAGATAGGCGGGAGCGAATGATCCCCTTGCGTTCGACTCGGCTTCAACCAGTTCGTTGAACACCAGAAAGAGTTGATGCGGGTTGATGGAGCCCGAGTCGAGATCATCGTCGCCGTATTTGCTGTCGTTGAAGTGAAAGCCGCCCAGCTTGCCGAAGCGATGCAGGCGGGCGACGATTTGCTCGATGTTCGTGGTAGGCGCGTGGTGTCCTAGATCCACGAGACAGCAAGCCTGCTCACCCAGCTGCTGTGCCGCCAGAATCGATGACCCCCAGTCTTGCAAGACGCTGCTGTAGAACGCCGGTTCGAAAAGCTTGTGCTCCAGCAGCATTTTCCAATCCCCGGGGAGCGCGCTGTAGATTGTCGCGGCCGATTCAAGATAGCGGTCAAAGGCGCGTGTAAAGTCTTGTTGTCCCGGAAAGTTACTGCCGTCGCCAACCCAAACGGTGATC
>DASQPK010000009.1:0-73046 GCA_035643995.1 Steroidobacteraceae bacterium
CGCTGTTCGAAGTCCTCTTGGCTGTACAGCCGTATGCACAGACCGGGAGCGAGCCGGCCGCAGCGACCCTTGCGCTGATCGGCGCTGGCGCGGGAAACCGGCTCAATGGGCAGCCGCTGCAGGCGATTGCGCACGCTGTAGCGGCTGATGCGGGCCAGCCCTGAATCGATGACGGCGCGAATGCCGGGCACGGTGATCGAGGTTTCCGCCAAATTGGTCGACAGCACGATCCGCCGGCGTGACCCGCGTTGAAATATCTTGCTCTGCTGCTCCCAAGACAGGCGCGAGTACAGACTCAACACCTCGACGCGGGACTGCAATTCGCGCTCCAGCAATTCGCCCACGTCGCGAATCTCACGCTCGCCGGGAAGAAATACCAGGATGTCGCCGTTGCCGATGTCGCCGGGCTCGGTCGCAATTTCCTGGCATGCATCGAGGACTGCCAGCGGCAGATCGGGATCTTCCCGATCTTCCCGGTCCTCGTTCGATTGCCGATAGCGGACCTCGATGGGATAACTGCGCCCGCTGACCGTGATGATCGGTGCGCCGCCCATGAATTGCGATACCCGCTCCACATCGAGCGTCGCGGAGGTCACGATGAGTTTCAACTCCGGGCGGCGCGGCAACAATTGCTTGAGAACGCCCAGCAGCAAGTCAACGTTGAGCGTGCGCTCGTGCGCCTCGTCCACGATGATGGTGTCATAGCGGCGCAGCATCGGGTCGGATGCCAATTCCGCCAGCAGCAGCCCGTCCGTCATGAGCACCAGGCGCGACGCATCGGACACGTGGTCCGCAAATCGAACGCGAAATCCCACGCTGCGGCCGATCGATTGGCCCAACTCTTCGGCGATTCGCGCGGCCAAGGCACGCGCGGCCAGTCTTCGCGGCTGTGTATGCGCGATGACTCCCGACATGCCCCGGCCGAGCTCGAGGCAGTATTGCGGCAACTGCGTGCTCTTGCCCGAACCGGTATCGCCGGCAACGATGAGCACTTGGTTTTCGCGCAGCGCCTGCATGATGGCCTCGCGTCGTGCGGAAATGGGCAGGTCGGGATCGTGCTTGAATACGAGCGGCGCCGCCGCGCGCGCCGCCGCTTGCCGTGCAGCGCTGTCACCGATCATATCGTTCACCGGCAACGCTTATTTGCAATGCCTACTCGCCACGTTTGACCGCTTGCCAAAGACTCTCCTGTGCGGCGAGGTTCAGCTCCGCAAATTTCCAGCCACGCTCCGCCGCGAGGGCTTCCATGGCGCGAAATCGACGCTCGAACTTTGCGTTGGCGGCACGCAAGGCGGCCTCCGCATCGACATCGAGCTTGCGCGCCAGGTTCGCGGCCGCGAACAGCAGATCGCCGATTTCTTCGAAGATCTCCGGAGATGCACCGCTCGACTCGCGCGACGCGGCACGAACTTCGGCAAGTTCTTCATCGACTTTGTCCGCACACTGGCCCGCGTGCTCGAAATCAAAACCGACGCGCGCGGCGCGCTTGCTGAGCTTGTCGGCGCGCATCAACGCCGGCAGCGCATTGGGCACGTCCTGGAGCGCCGAAGGATCTGCTCCGCCGCGCTCGCCGGCCTTGATGTCCTCCCAGGCGGCACCTTGCTCGGCAATGCTCAAGGGACCGTGATCGCCGAAAACATGGGGATGTCGGCGGGTGAGCTTGTCGCAAATCGCAGCGGCCACGGCCTCAAAATCAAACCGACCCGCTTCGCGGGCGATCTGCGCATGGAACACCACTTGGAACAGCAGATCGCCCAATTCGCCTTTCAGCTCTTCCATGTCGCCGCGTTCAACGGCATCGGCGACCTCGTAAGCCTCTTCGATGGTATAGGGCGCGATGCTGGCGAAGGTTTGTTGCCGATCCCACGGGCAGCCGTCGGCCGCGCGCAGACGCGCCATGATCGCAAGCAATTCGGAGACTCGCGAGCTCACGTGTTTGCCGTGCGTGTTTGCAGCAGGCGCCTCAGGGTCATCAACATACCCGCGGTTGCGCCCCAGATGTTGCGCTCGCCGTAGGGAATATCGTGTATGTCGATGGTCAACTCGCCGATTTTGCGCTGCCGGGATTTATGATTGGCGGCATCGAGGATGAAATCGAGAGGTACTTCGAAAACGTCGTGCACTTCGGCCCTCGCGATCTGCAGCTGATACTCCGGCTTGACGAAGCCGACGACGGGCGTCACCCGAAAGCCTGACACCACGACGTGATCCGGCAGATAGCCGGCGAATTCAACCAACTCGGGCCGCAGACCGATTTCTTCGTAAGCCTCGCGCAATGCCGCGTGCCATGCGTCAGCATCCTCGGGTTCAATGCGTCCGCCGGGGAAACTGATCTGTCCCGCGTGATCTTTGAGCGTGGTCGCGCGCTGCGTCAACAGCACCGTCATGCCCGCCGGACGCTCCACGAGCGGCACCAGCACCGCGGCGGGCGTTCGGCGCGTCGTCAGGGTGGCGCGAACACTGGCCACCACCTCAGGCGACGCGCCGGCAAGCCAATGCATATCTTCCTCGGGCGTCGAGGGTGCCGGGTCCAGCGCATTTCGAATATGCGTTTTGGTGTAGAGCGAGTCCATCGTCAAACTTAAGTGCCTGCGCCCTTGATGCCCCCTTCGGTCAGGGATTTGGGGTCGAGCAGCCGGCGCAGTTCATCGATGCTCAGGTCAGTCATTTCCGCGGCAACATCCAGGATCGGCCGGCCCTCCCGATAGGCCTTTTTCGCAATTGCCGCGCCCTTTTCGTAGCCGATGAGCGGATTCAATGCCGTCACCAGAATCGGATTGCGCGCAAGCGCGTCATTCATGCGATCGCGATTTACCGTGAAGCCTTTGATCGCATTATCCGCGAGGTTGCGGCATGCGATGCCGAGCAATTCCAAACTCTGCAACAGGTCATAGGCAATCACGGGCAGCATCACGTTGAGCTGAAAATTTCCCGACTGACCGGCTAGCGTAATGGTTGCATCATTGCCGATTACTTGCGCAGCGATCATGGTGACTGACTCAGCGACGACCGGATTCACTTTACCCGGCATGATGCTGCTGCCCGGCTGCAATGCCGGCAGCGCTATCTCCGCCAATCCGGCCAACGGACCGCTGTTCATCCAGCGCAGATCATTGGCAATCTTCATGAGGCTTACGCTCAGGACTTTGAGCTGGCCCGACAGTTCAACAGCCGTATCCTGGCTCGACAGCGCCTCGAAATAGTTCCCGCTCGGACGGAACGCAATCTTGGTGCTATTGGCCAGGTGACGCGCGAACACCGCGCCGAATTGCGGCCTCGCATTGATACCGGTGCCGACCGCGGTACCCCCTTGCGCCAAAGCGTACAAGCGGGGCGTTACGGAAGACAAGCGCGATTCGGCGGCAGCGATCTGCGACACCCAGGCACTCAATTCCTGGGCCAGCGTAATCGGCATGGCATCCATCAAATGCGTGCGCCCGGTCTTGACCACATCGGCAAACTCGGCGCACCGCGCCGCCAAAACTTCCCGCAATTTGTGCAGCGCCGGCAGCAAATGCTCTTCCAGCACCAAGGCCGCCGAGACGTGGATGGCGGTCGGCACGACATCGTTGCTGCTCTGGCTCATATTGACTTGATCGTTCGGGTGCACGGCGGCTCCCAGGATTCGCGTCGCGAGCGATGCAATGACCTCATTGGCATTCATGTTGCTGCTGGTGCCGGAACCGGTTTGGAACACATCCACGGGAAACTGATCGTCGTAGCGGCCCGTAGCCACCTCGAGTGAAGCCTGCTGAATCGCCTTTGCGACGGGCTGCGGCAGATCACCGTGCTCTGCGTTTGCGCCCGCGGCGGCATGCTTGATAAGGGCCAGCGCACGAATGAACGCGCGCGGCATGCGCAGCCCGGACGGCGGAAAATTCTGTATGGCGCGTTGCGTCTGGGCGCCCCACAACGCATCGGCGGGCACATCGAGCGACCCTAAGCTGTCGCGCTCGACGCGGGTGGTAGCTGTCATTGCGCCTTACTCCGCTGGTTTAGGGTCATATACGGTAGAATCTGGATATTCTACCACTCAAGCCGCCGGCTCCTTAGATGCACACCTCTTTCACCGACGCCCTGTCCCCCCTCGATGGCCGGTATGCCGGAAAACTCGCCGAAGTGCGCCACATATTCAGCGAGGCAGGACTCATGCGTGAGCGCGTCCGCGTGGAATGCGCCTGGTTCCTCGCGCTCAGCACGGGGCCCGCCGACAAAGCGCTATCGAAGTTGCCGCTCTCCGCCCGGGAGTTGCTCGCATCGCTCTCGAAAGATCCGGAAGCAACCGACGTCCCCGCCATCAAGCAGATCGAGTCGCGCACCAATCATGATGTCAAGGCGGTCGAGTATTGGCTGCGCGGCGAGTTGCAGTCGCGCGGCGCAAGCCCCGCTCAATTGGAATGGATGCATTTCGCATGCACTTCCGAGGACATCAACAATCTCGCCTATGCGTTGATGCTGAAAAAGGCCCGCGCGACACTGCTGCTGCCGATGCTCGAGAACTTGGGCGGCAAGATCGATGCGCTCGCGGCTCGTCACGCCGGCGTCAGCATGCTGGCGCGCACCCACGGCCAGACCGCCACGCCCACGACGGTGGGAAAGGAGCTCGCGAACGTTGCGGCAAGACTCGAGGCGCAGCGGGCCGGTCTCGAGCGGGTTGCGATCTTGGGGAAAATGAATGGGGCGGTGGGCAATTTCAATGCGCACGTGGCCGCCTTGCCGCGCATCGACTGGCCGCAATTCAGTGCGGCATTCGTCGAATCTTTGGGATTGAAGTCGAATTCCTACACCACTCAGATCGAGCCCCATGATTGGATTGCCGAGTACTGTCATGCACTCATGCGCGCGGACACGGTGTTGTTGGATTTTTCGCGCGACATGTGGACTTACATTTCGATGGGCTACTTCAAGCAGCGGCCCGTCGCCGGCGAAGTCGGTTCCTCGACCATGCCGCACAAAGTCAATCCAATCGACTTCGAGAACGCGGAAGGCAATTTGGGATTGGCCAATGCGCTGCTGCACCATTTCGCCGACAAACTGCCCATATCCCGCTTACAGCGCGATCTGACCGATTCCACCGTCATGCGCAATGTGGGCGTCGCCATTGGACACGCGGTCTTGAGCTTCAAGTCTCTGATGGCGGGCCTGGATAAAATCGAACTCGATCAAGGCCGAGTCGCCGAAGATTTGGATCGCGCGTGGGAGGTACTGGCTGAGGCTGTGCAGACTGTAATGCGCGCTCATGGAATCCCTGATGCGTACGATCAACTGAAATCCTTCTCGCGAGGCCGTCCCGTGGACGAAGGCGCCATGCGCGAATTCATTGCTTCCCTCACCCTACCGCCCGAGGACAAGGCGCGCCTCATGGAGCTGACGCCAGGGGGTTATGTCGGCTTGGCGCCGAGTTTGGCGCTCAGAGGCCGCTCCAAGTAGCCTGTCCAAGCATGGCGCATGGGCTCAAGATTAAGGCTCAACGTTCTTCGAAACGTGACGTAGTTAGCACGGCAATCCTCGGGTCAAACGGTACTATCAGTCTCAAAGTACACGGGTCGGGGTCAATGCTTATGGCGGGTAACACAGAAGAACGCTCGAAACCGGCGGGGGACAAGGTTCCTGCGCCCGGCGGCGACGCTTCTATGGGATCGGGAACCCGCAGCATCTTGAGCACCATGCCCGAAGTTCGCGACGCCAGCCTCAAGGTCGCCAAATCTGCGCAGCGCTTGCTGTCGATTTTTACCCAGGATTTGGAGCCCTTGATCTACGGCGAGGAGCCCTTCCTCGAGGCCATCAAGCGACTCGTGTTGGCCCGTTCCTATGCCAAAGTCAGAGTGTTGCTGGCCGACCCGTCGCGTGCCATGCTTGATAACAACCGTTTTCTTGCGCTCGCTCGGCGCCTCACGAGCTGCATCGATCTTCGTGCCATGAGTCCGGAATATCCGGCCAGTGCGGGGGCATTTATCATCGCGGATGACAAGGCACTGGTGTATCGGTTGCAGGCCGATCGATGGGACGGCATTTCGGATATGAATGATCCGGCCGTCGTGCGTCGCTACTTGAATTTTTTCGATGAAGTGTGGCAGACGAGCATGCAAGAATCGCAAATGCGGCAAATGCTCATGTAAACCTTCGGTTTCACGCATTGCCCGTATAATGGGCGGATGCAGAAGCCCCTCCCCCATCCTAAAGACGGCACCGTCATCGTCGGCATGTCGGGCGGCGTCGACTCGGCTGTCGCGGCTCTGCTGCTGCGCGATGCCGGATATTCCGTGCAGGGGCTGTTCATGTCCAATTGGGAGGACGATGACGGCTACTGCACGACGGCATCCGATTTCCAGGATGCTCGGCGGGTTTGCGAGACTTTGGGCATTGTGCTGCATCGGGTGAGTTTTGCCGAGGAGTATCGCGAGCGCGTATTCAGCCATTTCCTCCGGGAATATGCTGCGGGCCGCACGCCGAATCCCGATGTCCTGTGCAACCGCGAGATCAAATTCGGCGTCTGCTTCGATTACATGCGGCGGCTGGGCGCCGCTTGGATCGCCACCGGCCACTATGCGCAGATTCGTCACACCGAGGCCTGCCCTGAACTGCTCAAGGCCGTGGATACGGGGAAGGACCAGAGCTACTTTCTGCACAGCGTCGCGGTTCCCACACTCTCGAAAACACTGTTTCCCATCGGCGGTCTGCAGAAGGCGCAAGTTCGCCTGATGGCGCATGCGGCAGGCTTGCCGGTCTTCGACAAGCCGGACAGCACCGGCATCTGTTTCATCGGCGAGCGGCCGTTCCAAGAATTCTTGAGCCGTCACCTGCGCACCGAACCCGGACCGATCGAGACCGCCGACGGCATCGTCATCGGCGAACATCGTGGCCTGGCGCTGTACACCTTGGGGCAGCGCTCGGGCCTGCGCGTGGGCGGCCGCGCCGGCGCCGCCGCGGCCCCCTGGTATGTGGCGGACAAAATCAACGCGCGCAACACGCTCATCGTCGTCCAGGACCAAAGTCATCCCTTGCTGTTATCGGATGCCTTCGATGTGGAGCAGATGCACTGGATCCATCCGCGCGACGCCCATGACTCCCCGGCCGAGTGCATGGTCAAGACTCGATATCGACAGAGCGATTTAAAATGCTCGATCGTCAAGAGCGGCGATCAACACTGGCGTGTGACATTGAATCGTCCGGCACGTGCCGTCACGCCGGGCCAGTATGCGGTGTTTTATCGCGGCGAGCGCTGTCTGGGCGGCGGCATCATTGCGCAGCGATTCAATTCCATGCTCGCGCCTGAGACGCCCGGAATCACTTATAATTCTCTTTTCTCGGCGGAGGGGTCATGACGGACAGCTTCAAATCGCGAACGACGCTCAAGGTGGGCGCGCAGCAATACGACATCTTGAGTCTCGCGGCGCTGAAGCCGCTCAATGTAGACCGCCTGCCCTTTTCCCTGAAGGTTCTGCTCGAAAATCTCCTGCGCTTCGAAGACGGCGTCAATGTCACCAAGAGCGATATCGAGGCGCTGCTCAAGTGGGATCCGAAGGCATTGCCCAGCCACGAAATCGCGTTCACGCCCGCGCGCGTCATCATGCAGGACTTCACCGGGGTTCCTTGCATCGTCGATCTGGCCGCGATGCGCGAAGCCATCGTCAGGCTGGGCGGCGATCCCCAAAAGGTCAACCCACTGGCGCCTGCCGAACTCGTCATCGACCACTCAGTTCAAGTCGATGAATATGGCGCCGCCAATTCGCTGCAGCACAATAACGAAATCGAGTTCAAGCGCAACGGCGAACGCTATATGTTCCTGCGCTGGGGGCAAACCGCATTCAGCAACTTTAAAGTCGTCCCGCCGAACACCGGCATCGTGCATCAAGTCAACATCGAGCGTTTGGCCCGGGTGATTTTCTCGGACGACGCGTCCGGCAAGAGGGCGGCCTATCCGGACACCCTGGTGGGCACCGATTCGCACACCACCATGGTCAATGGTTTGGGGGTCTTGGGCTGGGGAGTCGGGGGAATCGAAGCCGAAGCGGCCATGCTGGGCCAGCCGGTGACGATGTTGATTCCGCAGGTGATCGGTTTCAAGCTGGTGGGCGCGCTACCGCCGGGCACGACTGCGACTGATCTCGTGCTCACCGTCACGGAGATGCTGCGCAAGAAGGGTGTTGTCGACAAGTTCGTCGAATTCTTCGGGGATGGTCTCAAAGGACTGCCCCTCGCCGATCGCGCCACCATCGCCAACATGTCGCCGGAGTTCGGTTCGACCTGTGCGATTTTCCCCATCGACGAGGAAACCATTCGCTACCTCGAGCTGACCGGCCGGCCGGCCGAACAAATTGCGTTGGTGGAGGCGTACGCCAAAGCGCAGGGCTTGTGGCGAATCAACGGCGCACCCGCAGCCGACTACACCGATGTCGTTGAACTGGATCTGTCGACGGTTGAGCCCTCTCTCGCCGGGCCGAAGCGCCCCCAGGACCGGGTGCCGCTGCGCAGTGCCAAGGCTGTTTATCAGAGCAGCGTTAAGAAGATGGCGGAGGAGCGCGCCCAGAAAAATCCGAAGGCCGGCGGCAGCGCGATCGCCAAGGTTGGAACAGATACCTTCGAGGTGAAGGACGGCGCGGTACTGATCGCCGCCATTACCAGCTGCACCAACACCTCGAATCCCGCGGTACTCGTGGCCGCGGGACTGCTCGCTCGCAAGGCAATCAAATTAGGGCTCGCTTCAAAACCCTGGGTGAAGACTTCTCTGGCGCCGGGTTCGCGCGTGGTGACGGATTACTTGACCAAGGCGGGCCTGTTGCACGACTTGGAACAACTCGGGTTCTATACCGTGGGATACGGCTGTACCACGTGTATCGGCAACTCGGGTCCCTTGAAGCCGGAGATTTCCGAGGCCGTGAGAAGCGGCGACGTGGTCGCCTGCGCGGTGCTCTCGGGAAATCGCAATTTCGAGGGGCGCGTGCACCCCGAAATCAAAATGAATTTTCTGGCCTCGCCGCCGCTCGTCGTCGCCTATGCCCTGGCGGGCAGCTTGAGTATAGACATCACCACCGAACCGCTGGGCCTGGGCAAGGATGGCAAGCCGGTGTACTTGAAGGACGTCTGGCCCAGTGCACAGGAAGTAGCGGCCGCAGTCGCCTCCTCGGTCGACTCGGCCATGTTCAAGAAGGGCTACGCCAATGTATTTTTGGGAGATGCCAACTGGGGAGCGATCAAGACGCCGGCGGGAAAGATCTATTCCTGGGACGGTTCGTCCACCTATGTGAAGAATCCGCCCTACTTCGACGGCATGACCATGACGCCGGCGCCGTTGGGCGACATCAAGGGCGCGCGCGCGCTGGCCGTGCTGGGCGATTCGGTCACCACCGATCACATCTCCCCAGCCGGCAACATTTCCAAGTCCAGTCCGGCAGCCAAGTACCTCGTGGCGCAGGGAGTACAGGCCGTGGATTTCAACTCCTACGGCGCGCGCCGCGGCAACCATGAAGTCATGATGCGCGGAACATTCGCCAATATTCGATTGCGCAATCTGCTGCTGCCGGGCACCGAAGGCGGCGTGACGCTGCACATCCCCAGCGGCGAGCAAATGTCAATCTTCGACGCATCGGTCAAATACAAGGCGGCGAACACGGCGCTGGTGATTCTTGCGGGCAAGGAATACGGCACGGGCAGCTCCCGCGATTGGGCGGCCAAGGGCACGATGCTATTGGGCGTGAAAGCGGTGATCGCCGAGAGCTTTGAGCGCATTCACCGCTCGAATCTGATCGGCATGGGCGTGCTGCCGCTGCAATACAAGGAAGGACAGAGCACGCAGAGCCTTGGGCTGACGGGCAAGGAAACGTTCGAAATCGCGGGACTGAACCGCGGCGCGGCGAAGTTCGTCAAAGTCATTGCCAAATCCGACGACGGCACGCGGACGCTGACGACGGAGTTCGAGGTGCGATTGCGGATCGACACGCCGAAAGAACTCGACTATTACCAACACGGCGGAATTCTGCAATACGTATTGCGGCAACTCGCGGCAACATCCAAGGCGGCCTGAATCATGACTCTGACGATGCATCAAGCAACCGTATCGACTTGCAGCCGCGCATTGAACAGCCTGGCAGCGATTCTCGAAAAAGCAGCCGCTTACGCAGAAGCACGCAAGATCGACCCGGCGGTGCTGCTGAATACCCGGCTCATTCCCGACATGCTGCCGTTGAGCGCGCAGATTTTCATCGCCAATGACATCGCCGGCGGCGGAGCCGCACGTCTCGCAGGCGTCGAAGTACCGACGTTCGATGGGAAAGACAAGACCTTGCCGGAATTGATTGCCAATACGCGCCGCACGGTTGCATACCTGGGCTCATTGAAACCGCAGCAGTTCGACGGCGCCGAAGATAGAACGATCAACTGGCAGACGCGCAGCTCCAGCAAAAGCATGCAGGGTATGCCCTATTTGCTGAATCACGTCCTACCCAATGTGTACTTCCATGTCACCACGGCCTACGACATTCTCAGACAAGCGGGCCTACAGGTCGGCAAACAGGACTACTTGGGGAATACGCCGACAGACCACTAGTACGCCGGCACCGTGAATTTGACCGGTTCTCCGTTGGCGCTGTCAACGCCGGACCGCTTAACATCACGGTGCCGTGATGTTGATCGGTCCGAGTACTCGCAGGTGCTACACCAACCGATCCACCATCACGGCGCTTTGGCGCTCGCCGGGACGCTGCCGGCCTCCACCAACACCATGGTGCTCGGGTTCAGATGGGTTTTGATGGCCGCGTTGACTTGTTCGCGGGTAAGCGCCTTCAGCGCCTTAGGGTACGCATCGAGCCAACCGGGGTCGAAGCCCCGTTGCGTGTTCACCAGGATGGTTTCCGCCAACCCCAAGGTCGTCGACAAACCGACAAAGTAGCTGCCGATGACCCCCTGCTTTCGCGTCGCCAATTCTTGATCGGTGACGCCGTCCTTCCACCACTTCGCGAGCTCGCGACGAGTCGAGTCGACACCCTTGACCAATAGAGCCGGCGCAAAGCTTGCGGAAATCTCAAACATGCCATCGGCGATGCTGTCATCGCCCACGCTGGCACCAATGTTATAGGTCAGCCCTTCCTTGTCGCGCACCGTGCCCATCAATCTTCCGGTGAAGCCGTGTCCGAGAATCGCCGTGCCGACACGCAACGCCAAGGTATCGGGGTCGCTGTAGCGAAGCCCGGTCGCTTGACCTAAGAGCATCGTGACGCTGGGCTTGTCTGCAAGAGGTACCGTCACCTCGCTCGCGGCAGTGGCCGCAGCAGGCTTCAAGGGTCGAATGTAATCCTGGCCGCCGCTCCACCCTGAAAATGCCTTGGTGACTTCGGTTTGCGTGTCGGCATCGAAGACGTCGCCGACCACCACCACTGCCATATGCGCAGGACCGTAGTATTTCCCTTGAAAGCTTCTGACCTGATCGAGGGTTGCGACGCGCGCCGCCGCGATGTATTCGTTCAAGGTATGCGGGCGATTCGGATGACCCTCGGGGAATATCGCGCGATTAAAGGCCTCCGCCGCCCGAGCGCCGGTGTTCTGTGCGGAAGCCTCCAGCTCCCCGATGAACTGCTGCTTCGCTTTGTTGAATTCCGCAAGCTGCAGCGCCGGGGTGCGCAGCTCCGCCGCAATCAACTCGATGATCAGCGGCAAATCCTTCCTCAGGCACTTCGCACGGATCTCCAGCGACTGCACGCCCACGGAGAAGCTGATCTCCGCACCGACATTGTCCAATTTGTCGGCGATCGCAAACTTGTCGAGCGCCTTGGTGCCGCGGTCGAGCATCATTCCGGACAGCGTGGGAATCGCAATGTTGCCGGATTCCGCCATGGCGTCGCCCGCGGGCAGAACGCCCAAGATGACGACCACATCCTTCACGTTGGTGCGATAGGTGATCAGATCGATCCCATTGATTTTCGAGCGGTGCGTCTGATCCGCCATATTCGCAGCTGCGGCAGCGCCTGACATCAGCAGCGTCAGGATCATGAAAAGCCGAATCACGAGCCCTTCTCCGTTTTGGGCGCCACCGGCACGAACCAGCCGGTCGTGCTCTGATCCGCACCGAAATATTGCTTTGCGACGCGCTGCACATCGGCCGGCGTCACTTGCTGCACTTTCTGCGGAAACGTGACATACAGCGTCCAATCGCCGACGCCGATCCATTCGCTGATTTCGCTGGCCACCGCGGCAGTTCCATCACGCTTGTAGGCATCTTCGGCAATGTATTGCTGCTTCACGCTGGCCACTTCGGCCGCCGTTACGCCGCTGGTCTTGATTCTGTTGATTTCCGCGAGCAGCGCCCTTTCTACCTGTTCATGGGTGGTTCCCGGCGTCAGCGCGGCAAACACCGTGTGCAAAGACAGGTCATGATGCAGATTCGTGCCGGCGCCCGCGCTCAATGCCAGTCCTTCGTCGACCAGAGCGCGGTACAGGCGCGCGTTCTTGCCCGAGCTCAAAATGGCATCGAGCATCTCGAGCGGCGCCTGATCGGCATCTCTGCCATTCGGCACCTTGTGCGCCACGATGATCGAGCCGAGCTCACCCGGACGCTTGACCACGACCCGGCGCTCGCCGCTCTGCGCCGGCTCCTCGGTGTAAATGGCCGGAATGGGCGCCGGTGAATGGGGATACACGCCGTAATATTTCTTGATCAATCCCAATACCGGCTCGGCGTCGATATCGCCCACCACGGTGAGCGTCGCATTATTCGGCCAATAGAAGGTGTCATAGAACTCACGCAGCTTAAGAATGGGCACGTGCTCGATGTCGCTCTTCCAGCCGATCGTCGGATGGTGATAGGGCAGAGCCACGTACGCCGCCGCGTTCACCTCTTCCAATAGGACGTTTTCCGGATCGTTCTTGCCGCGTTCGTACTCGTTTCGCACCACGGTCATTTCGGCTTGTCGATCGGACTCGTGCAGCCAGAGATGGCGCATGCGGTCCGCTTCGATCGCGATATAGCTCTCGAGGCTCTCGCGGCCTATGGTTGCAAAGTAGTTGGTGCGGTCGAAAGAAGTGCTGGCATTGAACTGCCCGCCCACATGCTCGAGCAACTGCTTGATGCTGTTGCCCTTTGGGTCATTGAACGCCTCGCTACCCTTGAACATCATGTGCTCGAGGATATGCGTGGCCCCGGTGACGCCGGTCACTTCATTGCGCGACCCGACCTCATAGGTAACTTCGAAAGTGACCACGGGTGCAGAATGGTCCGGCACCAGCAATACGGTCAGACCGTTGCTGTCGAGTCGATATTCGTCGATTCCACCGAGTGATTTGACGTGCGAAAAACCGGCGGCCGGCATGCTCTCTGCGGGTTTCGCCGCGGCCGGGGCAGCCGCGGGCGGTGCGGCATGAACGGCGGCGGCCAAGGTGAGGCCGGCTACGCCCGCCCAATACGTGCACAATTTGCCAATGCTCATCTCGCACATGCTCTGTACCAACGTGACTTTTGATGAGCCGCAAGTATGCGGAATTTACGCGGCGATTGCCTGAACTTCGTCGGTCCACACCTTGAACAGCTGCAAGGTGTTGGGGCCAAAAGTCATGCTGATGGCCACGTCAGCCGCATCGCGACCGCGCGCGATCAGTACCCGCCCGATGCGCCGTTGATTATTGCGCGGATCAAACACATGCCACGCGCCCCCGAGGTACGCTTCGAACCAGCCTGCGAAATCCATGGGCGCATCCTCCATTGCGCTGACCCCAATATCGCCAAGATAACCCGTGCAGTATCGAGCGGGGATATTCATGCACCGGCACAGCGTGATCGCAAGGTGCGCATAGTCCCGGCACACGCCGGCTCGTTCGTTGAAGGTCTCCCATGCGGTCTTGGAGGGACGGGCGCATTGATAGTCAAACCTGACATGCTGGTTCACGAAGTCGCATATCGCCTGGACCCGGGACCAGCCGGGCATCATTTCGCCAAACATGTTCCAGGCCGCGGCCGACAGATGCTCGGTCTCGCAGTAGCGGCTTGGCAGCAAAAACGCCAACGTCTCATCCGGCAATGATTCAACCGCATGCTCAAATGCGTATGGGAAGGACGGTTCAGGCACGCCGCTGTCCCGGATCAAGGCATCGGTGGTGACCGTAAACCTTCCTGGAGGCGCGACGGTGCGCGTGCACCAATTGCCAAAGCTGTCGCGATACATGGAGAGCGGCACCGCGGGGGCCGTGATCAGGGTATCGGGCCTGACCAAATCCGAGGTCCGGCTGTAGTGCACATTGAGATTCAAGAGCATCGGTGTCGCTTGCAAAAACTCATATGCCAGTTCATAGCCAAGTCGTATCAGCATGCCGCTCACCGCTCGTTCTTAAAGTCGCGGGACTATGCCACGGCGGAACTAGCCTCCGAGTCGGCAGCGCGCCGGAGTAAGTGTAGGGCGGGTCCTACGGAGCGGCGAGCGTGGTCAACCCAAGAACCGCTCGCAGAAAGGGTGTGGGAATATCCAGCAGGCGAGCGATCTCAACCACCGCACCGAGTTGTGGATCGAGTTCGAGCGCACGCCCCGCCTCCATATCCGCCAGCATCGACGTTTTGAAATCGCCGAGGCGCTGCGTGACGGCGATGCGCTCCGCCGGGGACATGGCAACTCCCAAGTTGAGCCGCTGCGCGCAGTGCTGCATCTCATCCATCATGTGAACACACAGATCGCGTACATCGGCATTGGCAAGCATCTTTGCAGTACCGCAACGCGTCAGCGCGCTCAAGGGATTCATGCTCATGTTGCCCCAGAGCTTGGTCCAGACATCGCGCCGGATGCTATCCGACCCTTGAGCGTTGATACCCCCCTCGCGAAGCGCACTGACCACCGCTTCAACCCGCGGTGAGACCGCGCCGCCTGGTTCGCCGAGGATGAATCGATCGGCGGCCACGACTCGCACATTTGCAGGCGATGCGACGCGCACTGAAGCATGCACCACGGACCCCAATATGCGTTCCCGCGGGAACGCTCGCTCCTGCGACTGATCAGGATCGACCGACCGGAGGCATCGATTTGCCAGAGGGCCGGCGAAATCATGGAAGAACCACCAGGGAATGCCGTTGGTGCCGCTGATCACGACCGTAGACGGGCCGATGAGAGGACTCAATTGCGGTGCGAGTTCCGGCAGGCGCTGCGCTTTGACGCTGAGAAACACATAGTCGTGCACCCCCAGTTCGGCGGCCGAGCCTGCCCGTGGCCGGCTTGCCCGCGTCTCATCGCCCTGTGCGACGCGCAACCCGGACGCGCGCAGCGCTGCAAGCGTCGCGCCCCGCGCCAGCATGGACACCTTCCATCCCGCCCGGTCGAAGGCGTCGCCAATCCAGGCCCCAATGGCGCCTGCGCCAACGATTGCTACGGAGGAAACCATAAAGGGACAATATCAGGACGTAGCAATTTGCGGCCGCCGTATAGGAATATGGGTGGAAGCACGAACGCAACGTAGTGATATTAAATTGAGATAAAGAATATATCTTACTGTATTATAAGGAACTTATTTGACTAAAGAGAGCGCCGACAACTCCGTCTCCCAGCCCTGGATGGCGCTGTTCGATCTGGACGGAACGCTGACTTGGCGCGATACGTTGCTGCCTTTCCTATTGGGATTTTTAAGAAGGCGTCCTTATCGGGCATTGGGGCTTTGGCGGCTGCCGTTCGCGCTCGGGAGCTATTGGCAAGATCGCGATCCTGGAGCGCTCAAGTCACGGGTGATCCGCATGGTCATGGGCGGCGAGAGGCGTGCCGTGATCGATGCCTGGGCCGAAGCGTTCGTCGACGATCTGAAACCGAAGCGGCGCTTCCGGCCGCTGGCGCTGGCCGTTGTGGAGGCGCATCGCGCGGCGGGCGATCGCCTGGTTTTGATGTCCGCCAGCCCGGATCTCTATGTCCCGCTCATCGGCCGGTTGCTGGGATTCGAACGAACCGTCTGCACGGAGGTTGAGTGGCGCGGAGACCGGCTCGACGGGCATCTGAAGACGGCCAATCGCCGCGGTGAGGAGAAACTGCGCTGCATGACCTGGCTGCGAGAGCAATACCCCGCGCTGCCCATCATCGCCTATGGCAATTCCGCCTCGGATCTGGATCATATGCGCCACGCGGACCGCGCGCTCCTGGTCAACGGCGATGATGCTGCGCGTCGCCTCGCCGCAAAATGGGATATTGCAGTGTCCTACTGGAGCTAGGAGCCGCGGTCTCGAGCCTTGCTCGACAGGCCCTCCAAAGCGTGGTGCATCTTGAGCACCAAGCGCTCGGTGGTGTCCCAGTCGATGCACGGATCGGTGATCGACATGCCGTACACCAGCTTGCTCAAATCCTTGGGTATCGATTGGCTCCCGCCTTGCAAATGACTCTCGAGCATCAGGCCGACGATCGAACGGTTGCCGTCGACGATCTGCGTGACGCAATTTTCCGCGACCAGGGGCTGCAGATCCGCATCCTTGTTCGAGTTACCGTGACTGCAGTCAACCACGATGGTGGCCGGCAGTCCGGCCGAGGTCAATTGCCGTTCCGCGACCGCAATGCTGACGGCATCGTAGTTCACCCGCCCGCCTCCGCCGCGCAGGACGATATGCGCGTGTTGATTGCCTCGCGTGCGAAACACAGCCGATTGACCCTGCTGCGTGATCCCGAGAAAATGATGCGGATGCCGCACTGACTGCAGTGCATTGATCGAGGCGGCAAGCGCGCCATCCGTGCCGTTCTTGAAACCCACCGGCGTCGACAAGCCGCTCGCCATTTCCCGATGCGTCTGCGACTCGGTGGTGCGGGCACCGATGGCCGTCCACGTGATCAGTTCCGACAAGTATTGCGGCATGATCGGGTCGAGCGCTTCGGTACCCGCGGGAAGCCCAAGTTCAGCCACGTACAGCAGCAGTTCCCGAGCCAGCAGAATGCCCTTTTCGATGTGAAAGGAATCATCGAGGTCAGGATCGTTGATCAATCCCTTCCAACCCACCGTGGTGCGCGGCTTCTCGAAGTAGACGCGCATGATCAGCAACAGCGTGGAGTCGACCTGCGCCGACAGACTCTTGAGCCGCTGAGCGTATTCGCGTGCCGCCGCGACATCGTGAATGGAACACGGCCCGACGACGACGAACAGGCGCCGATCGCGGCGTTCCAAAATAGCCCGCACGGCCTCACGGGATTTCAATACCGTCTGCGCCGCATGGGCGGTCAGGGGCAGGCGCCGCTTGACCTCTTCCGGAGTCGCCAAGAGATCGCTGGATACGACATTGACGTTCTGCAATTGCTCTTGAATAGTCGCCATTGCCTTCGCCTACATCGAGGTGCGAATGGACCAAAGTTCCGGAAAGAACTTCAGTTCCAATGCCTTGGTCAAGTACGAGACGCCGCCCGTCCCGCCGGTGCCGCGCTTGTCGCCGATGATCCGCTCGACCGTCTTCACGTGCGCAAATCGCCACAGCTGGAATTTGTAATCCAGGTCGACCAGGCGCTCCGCCAGCTCGTACAGGTCCCATTCCTTGACCGAGTTGTGATAGACGCTGAGCCACGCCGCGGCAACCTGCTTGCTGGCCTGATACGGCTGGGTGAAATCACGATCAATCAGTTCTGCGGGCACATCCAATCCACGCCGGCTCAGCAGGCGCAATACCTCGTCGTACAAACTCGGCGCGCGCAGCGCGCGCTCGAGGGTTTCATACACCTGCGGATCGCTGCGAAACACCTTGATGGTGTCGGCGCTCTTGTTGCCGATCAGAAATTCCAGCATCCGGTATTGGGGCGACTGAAATCCCGACGATTTCCCCAAGGTATTGCGAAACGCCGAATAGTCGTGGGGAGTTATGGTCGCCAGCACATCCCACGACTGCAGCAGCTGCTGTTGAATGGTCGAGACGCGCGCCAGCATTTTGAACGTCGGTCCCAGATCATCGCGCCGCACGCAATCGACCGTGGCGTTGAGTTCATGCAGGCACAACTTCATCCACAATTCGGAGACTTGATGAATGATGATGAACAGCATCTCATCATGCTCGTAGGACAGCGGCTGCTGCGCGCCGAGCAATTTATCCAGATTGAGGTACTGCGAATAGCTCAAGGCCTCGCTCAAGTCCCAGTGGACGCGCTCGTCGCTTAAATCCACGAAGGGTTTGACCCGCGGCGGCGTTTCGTTCATTGACTTCAGAGCCTGTCTCAAGCCCTACTTGAAAACCCAGGCCGGCACGGTGCGCCAGCCGGCCAACAATTCGCGGTCGAGCCGCCGATAGTCGGGCTCGAGCTTTTCCACCAAACGCCAGAAGCTTGCGGAGTGATTCATATGCTTGGTGTGAGCCAATTCGTGGATGAACAAATAACGCACCACGTCCGGCCGCAGAAACACCAAGGAACAGTTCAAGCTCACGGTACCGCGCGTCGAGCAGCTTCCCCAGCGCGTCCGCTGGCAGCGAATGCTCACCCGCGACACGGAATACTTCAGGTCGGCCGCCAGCTGCAGCAGCCGCGGCGCCAGCCGCTCCTGCGCCGCGCCCTTCAACCAGCCCTGCAACAACACTCGGGCGGCCGCATCGTCCGGAGCCTGTACCACGATTCGGCCGCTGTGCTGCTCGAGCTTGGCTGTCGGGCCGCGACGCCATTCCACGGCCAGGTATTCGCCCGTGAAGGTGAACTCAATCGATGGGGGCATCGCCTCGGGCGGTGCGACGAAGCAGCGCATCGCCGCAACCTTGCGATTGATCCACGGCGTGAATCGCTGCACGAAGTCGCGCACCGCGTGTGCGTTGACGCCGACCGGTACGACGATTTCAACGCGCCCGCCCACATGCACCCGCGCCGTGAGGCGCCGCGCGCGCGGACTGACGCGCACCGCGAACGGGTCGCTCAAGCTGCGCGTTTCGAACAACGATAGCTGCGTGCCTTGTGGCTTCATCGCCGCGAATGATACCAGGTTAACGGGTTCGCGAACCGAGCGCCCGCAGTTATGGCCTCACCAATAATGCGAGCTCATGCTGCGCCATTTTATAATCCGGCGCCGCGAGCAAGGCCTTCTCGATCCAGTTGCGCGCGCCCAAGTGATCGCCGCGTTTCTGAAGTTCGCGGCCGAGCGCCAAGTAGGCCTCCGCATGTCCCCAACCCGGCGCGTCGTTGCTCGTGCCGGAAGATTGTTCGAATAGCTGCGCGGCCGACTGCAGCTGGGCAAAGGCTCGCTGACTTTCGGCGGACCCGGGCTTCGTGTGCTGCATCTGCTGCATGGCCGACAGCAGCACGGCGCGAGGATTGCGTGGTTCGAGCTTGAGGGCGGATTTCAAGCGATCCGCCGCACGCGTGCGCAACAGCACGGCCTCCAGCTTCTTCAGGTCGGCGAGCCCCAAATAGCACGCGGCCTGCAGCACCATGCCTTCCGCGGATTTGACATTACCCTCGATCACCGGCTTGAGTTCATCGATGCAATCCGAAAATGCCGCCTCCGCCGCGCGGGCATGACGCTCGTGCGATAGTTCGCCAAAGCGGTATTGCGCATGCGCCAGGTGATAACGTAGTGCAATGTCGCCGGGGTCGCTCATGACGCGCGTCGTCAAATTTTGAACGAGATTTGCGAGGCTATTGCCATCCTCGGTCTGGTAAGCGTAGTCGATCCGTGCCTGCGTATCGCCACCCTCTTGTGCGCGGGCGCCGACGGCCGCAGCGAGCATCATGGTCAATAGAATATATCGTGCGATAGGCATCTTACGAAGATAACACAACGAGGTTTGCAATCTTGAGCCTGGATCTGATCGATATTGGGTCGAACCTCACGCACGAAAGTTTTGACGAGGATCGTGACGCTGTCATGGCGCGCGCCTTACAGGCCGGCGTCCGCCGCCAAGTTGTCACCGGCGCGGACCTGGTGAGTTCTCGGCAAGCCGCGGCACTGGCCGCCTGCCATCCGGCCCGCCTCTGGAGTACGGCCGGCGTGCATCCACATCATGCGCAATCCTTCGAGGCCTCGCAGCGCAGCGAACTCGAGGATCTGTTGGGCTTGAAATCCGTTGTGGCCGTGGGCGAATGCGGCCTGGACTATTTCCGCAATCTCTCGCCGCCGCCTGCGCAGCGCGCAGCGTTCATCGCACAGTTGGAAATCGCCGTGCAGACCTGCAAACCGGTTTTCCTTCATCAACGCGATGCGCATGGCGATTTTGCCGCGATCTTGAAGGACTTCGATGGCAAGCTTCGCGGCGGTGTCGCACACTGCTTCACCGGCGGTGAACTTGAATTGGAAGCGTATCTTGGGCTCGGCCTTTACATCGGAATCACCGGTTGGGCATGCGATGAACGGCGCGGTGTTGAACTTCGGGGAGTCGTGCCGCGCATCCCCGCCGACAGGCTGTTGATCGAGACCGACGCGCCTTATCTATTGCCGCGAGATATGAACCCGCTGCCGAAGTCGCGGCGCAATGAACCCGCGTATCTGCCGCATATAGCGGCGACCGTGGCGCACTTGCGCGGCGAGACCCTGGAGGCGGTCGCCGCCGTGACCACCCGCAATGCCATGACGCTCTTCGCGCTTACAGATTTGTGAATATGTGCGGGCTCGGCCGCACCTGCGCGAGCAGCCTGCGCCAGGCATCCGCATACTGATCGGAATCCTGCAACGCCTGGCTGCCCCGGTCGACCACGGGAAATTCCACTTCGATGCCGTCTAGCATCACCACCCACTTTGGGATTCCCTTGGTAAATTTTCCCACATTCGAGAACAACAAGCGCCCTTCGACCGGCACGTCGCCGACAACCGCCTTGACCGCCGCGATCCGGTCATACAGCGCCGGCTGCGGATTGTCGAAAGTGTAGCGATGCCCGCGGCCCATGACGGTCCAATCGCTCATTTGATCGCCGCCGAATATCAGGCCCGTTACCCGCCGTGTATCGAGAACCAAGATTCCGCGCAGCGTGAGCAGCACATGATCGATATGGATGAAGCCGCCCATCCCATCGGGAACGAGAACCTGGTGCGCGGCTGCCAAGGCGACGCGGTCCAATCGCGCCAGCAGGGATTTGCGCCGCGCGCGGCGCTGATAGGCGCGCAACCCAAAGAAACCAAGTGCCAGCAGCAGCAACACGGCCGTGCCAATGCCAATCCACTGCGGTTCGATTTCAATATTGCTCATTCGAGCGCTGC
The DNA here is from genome assembly GCA_035643995.1 of Steroidobacteraceae bacterium. GTDB lineage: Bacteria > Pseudomonadota > Gammaproteobacteria > Steroidobacterales > Steroidobacteraceae > Bog-1198. The sequence goes on from DASQPK010000009.1 coordinate 21,091, forward strand.
GGCCAATGCCTCAAGAGTCGGGGGCAGGTCCACGCAGCGCTGCGGCAAGCGCAGAAGATGGGCGAGACTCTCCGGAACCGCAATGGAGGTGCCGATAATGGGCTCGACGATTTCATTGAACTTGGCCGGGTGCGCCGTCGCGACCACCACCCACGGCTGATCGCGCCGCTGCGCCGCGCTCAAACGGCTGTAGACTTCCGCCGCGGTCGCGGTGTGCGGGCACCATTCGCGTCCGTACTGCATGAAGTCCTCTCCGATACGAGCGCGAATTGTAGCGTCATCGACGGTATCCGCGCTCAAATGTTCGCGCAGGGTCTCCCATGCCGGATAAAGCGCGCGGATGCGCTCAATGTTGCTGGGGTTTCCTACATCCATTGCCGAGGCCAGCGTCGCGACGCTTGGGCGGGGCTGCCATCGGCCGGTGGCCAGAAAATCCGGAACGGTGCGATTGATGTTATGGGCCAGGATGATGCGGCCTAGGGGAAAACCCATGGCGCGAGCCCACAACGCCGCGCAGGCATTGCCTAGATTGCCGGCGGGAATGATGTAGGAGGGTTTCTTTCCGGTGCGTTCGAGCAGTTCAAGGCTGGAGGCAATGTAATAGACCATCTGCGGCAGCAGCCGCCCGATATTGATGCTGTTGGCGGAGCTGAAGCGATGCTTGCGGCTCAATATCGGATCCTGGAACGCTTCCTTGACCATTCCTTGACAATCATCGAAGGTGCCACCGACCCGCAGCGCCAGCACGTTGTCGCCCCAGCAGGTTAATTGGCGCTCCTGGCGTGGGCTCACGAGTCCCTTGGGGTAGAGAATGACGACCCGGGCCCAGGCGCGGCCGTTGAACGCAGCGGCGACGGCCCCTCCGGTGTCGCCGGAAGTCGCCACCAAGATGGTCACCGGTTGTGCGGGCGCGCGGGGTTGCAGGCACCGCTGGCTCTCTGCCAAAAACCGCGCCCCGAAGTCTTTGAAGGCGGCGGTCGGCCCGTGATACAGCTCGAGGGCAAACAGGGGGTCGGGGCACGCCGTGACGGCGGTGGTCGGGGCGGGTGACCTGAAGGCGGCGTCGGCGATCTCTGCGAGGAAGTCTTGCAGGCCGTCGCCCTCGAAAAATGGCGCCAGCGCAGAGCGTGCCAATTGCGGCAGGCCGGATGCGCCGGCGAACGCAGCCGCATCGACGGTCGGCAGCTTCGCCGGGATGTACAGCCCACCATCTGCAGCAAGACCCTGCGCGATGGCACTGCTCAAGCTCACGAGCGGTGCGCCGCCGCGCGTGCTTGCAAAGTCAAGGCCGGCCATCAAGCCTTTACCACCCGAGCACCATAATTCTGCATGGGGGACACCCATGAGTCCGACTGCAGGTTGTGCGCGGCAAATGCAGACACCATGGCGCCTCGCACCGCCTCCGCATGCTGAATCGCGGACCAGGCAAAGACGGCGGGACCCGCCCCGGATATCGAGCAACCCAGGGCGCCCGCGGACATGGCAGCGCGCTGCACATCCTTGAAGCCCGGAATCATCGAGTGCCGCTGCGGTTCGATGATCACGTCGTTGAAGGACTCGCGGATCATTTCCAAATCATTGGAATAGCAGCCGCTGATAAAGCCGGCCAGATTCGCACTCTGCCACACAAAATCCGAGCGGCTGACATTGATATTGAGAATGGCGCGCGCTTCGCGGGTCCCCAAATACATGTGAGGATGCACCAATACGCAGCGCAGTCCGCGCGGTACCGGTATTTGCTTCACGCGGGGGTTGTCGATGCCCACGGTGAGGACCAGGCCGCCGTACAGGCACGGAGCAATATTGTCGATGTGCGCGGAGCCGCTCGCGACAATTTCCCCTTCCATGGCAAATTTGAGCAACTGCAGCTGCGGCGCGGGCGCGTACAGCAAGGCGTTGGCGGCAACGACGGCAGCGACGGCGGACGCCGCCGACCCACCCATACCGGATCCCAAGGGAATGCCCTTTTCGATATCCAGCTCAAACCCAAAGCCCGGCGACAACGCCGCATGCATGGCCTGCACCGCCCGTCCGGCCGTGTTGTGTGTCGGCTCGACCGGCAAGTCACCGCCGACACCCGTGACGGAACGGATTCGCACTTCGTTTTCGTCAATTCGGCGCACGCGTACGCGGTCGCCGACCTTGTCGACGGCGTGGCCCAAGATGTCGAACCCGATGCCGACGTTGGCAACCGTGGCCGGCGCAAAAGCGGTAACGTCAGTGAGCACGGTGTCCTCTTAGTGGCTCAAAGGAGCCTAAAGGTGAGCGCCAAGATAGGCGGACAAGCGCAACAGATCCGAGAACACGCCCGCTGCGGTCACTTCCGGCCCCGCTCCGGGTCCTTGGACGATCAGCGGATTGTCGCAATAACGGCGCGTCGCGAAGCGCACCACGTTATCGGTGAGCGCGATATTCGCAAAAGCATGCTTGGCGTCCAGTCGCATCAACCCCACCGTTGCCTTGCCGCCGGCATCGATACGTCCGACATAGCGCAGCACCTGATTTTTTCCACGCGCACTGCCAAGCGCCGCTGACATCGCGGCGTCGGACTCCGGCAAGCGTGCCATGAATTCCTCGACGCTGCACTTGGTGAGCACCTCCGGCACCAAGCCTTCCACTTGCACATCCGACATTTCCAGCGTGAGGCCCATTTCGCGGCCGAGAATAATCAGTTTGCGGGCCACATCCACGCCGGACAGGTCATCGCGTGGATCCGGTTCGGTATAACCCTTCGCCTTGGCGGCGCGCACGATCGAGGAAAAAGACTCCGTGCCGTCGAATACATTGAACAAGTAAGCCAGCGTACCGGAAAATATGCCCTCGATTTCCGTAATGTCATCGCCGGTTCCGCGCAGGTCGCGCAGGGTCTGAATGACCGGCAATCCTGCACCCACCGTGGCCTCGTAGAGATAGTGCGTACCCGCCGCCCGTCTCGCCTCTTGCAACGCTCGGTAGTAGGGAAGCGGGCCGCTGTTGGCTTTCTTGTTTGGCGTGACGATGTGAATGCCGCGCGACAGCCAGTCGCGATACCGGTCGGCGACCTCGGCGCTCGCCGTGCAGTCGATGATCACGGTGTGCGGTACATAGTCCGCTTGAACATGGTCGATGAACTTTTTCATGTCGAGCGGCTCGCCTGCCTGCGCCATGCGTTCCTTCCAGCGGCTCAAGTCCACCGATTGCTCTTCGAGCAGCATGCGCGTCGAGGTGGTGATGCCGCGAACCCGTAAATCCACCTTCAGCTCTCTCAAGCGTTCGATTTGGGTGGCGATTTGCGCCAGCAGCGCGCGCCCGACCGTGCCCGGCCCGACCAAGCCGATCGATAGCGTGTTGGGCGAGAGGTAAAATGCCGCATGCACCGCGCGCAGCGCCCTGGCCGCTCCCTTGCCGTCGACGACGACCGAAATATTGCGTTCGGAAGCCCCTTGGGCAATCGCCCGCACGCTGATCGCGGCTGCGCCGAGAGAATTGAACACTTTCGCAGCGACACCATGTGCGCCGGCCATGCCATCGCCGACCACCGCCAGAATACTCATGCCGAGCGCCACTTCCACATGCTGGATCTGGCCGTCGCGCAACTCGGCTTCGAACGCCCGGCGCACCGCCTCCTCGGCGTGCACCGCCTGCGCTTCCGGGATCGCGAAGCAAATGGAGTGCTCCGAACTGCCTTGCGAAATCAAGATGACTGAGATCCCGGAGTCCCGCAAGGCACCGAACAAGCGATGGGCCGTCCCCGGCACCCCGATCATGCCGGCACCCTCGAGATTCACGAGCGCAACCGGATCGATGGTCGTAATGCCCTTTACTTTCAGCGCCGAAACAGGATTCGCGCAAATCAAGGTGCCGCGTTTTTGGGGCGCGAAGGTATTGCGGATCAATATGGGAATGTCGCGCGCCACGGCCGGGGCCATCGTCTGTGGATGAATGACCTTGGCGCCGAAGTAGGCCAGCTCCATCGCTTCGTTGTAGGAAAGCTGATCGATCACCTGCGCGTTCGGCACCAGTCGCGGATCGGCCGATAGCACGCCGTCGACATCGGTCCATATGATGATTTCCACGGCATCAAGCAGGGCCCCGAAAATGGATCCCGAAAAATCACTGCCATTGCGCCCCAGGGTGGTCTGCTTTCCCTTGGTGGTGGTGGCGATGAAACCCGTGACGATGAGGCGGCCGGCAAAATTGGGCGGCACCAATTGCCGAAGTTTGGCTTCGCTCGCCGGCCACTGCACCGCCGCTCCCAACGAGCCCCACTCGACGATGATGACTTCGCGCGCATCGACCCACAGAATATCGCCCTTGATGCGAGCCCGCTCCCGCAGGAACGGCGCAAACAAGCGCGTAGACCATATCTCACCGAAACCCGCGATCACATCGCGCATCGAATAGGTTGAGGATCGGATCAGCCGCACGGTCTGCAGCATGCCGGCGATATCCAGACAATCGCGCTCGAACTGCGCCTTGTAAGTCTCGTAGGCGGACTTCGATATCAACTCCGCCGCCAACTCCAAATGCCGGGCTTTCAGCGCGCGAAGCGACGGCCCGAATTCCTTGTTCGGCTCCTGTGCCAGCGCAACCAGTTCGAGCAACGAATCGGTGACCCCGCGGCAGGCGGATAGAACGATGGCTTCGCGCGGCTTCGATGATGCTTCGACGATTTCGGCAACCTGCCGAAAACAGGCGGCGTCAGCAACACTGGAACCACCAAATTTGTGTACTACCCACTTATCCATTCTGCACGCGCGCCCGTTCGAGCTTTACACTCTGCCTCGCCGCGAACTGCTGCCGGCACGGCCGGATTTCGGCAGTCCCGTGTGCTGTGTACGGAACGGGCGCATCGGCGCTGCGCGGTTCGCTCCCACGGGCTGATACGCGGGAATGAGATGCTGCTTGCCGTTGCCGATCAAATCCGCCCGCCCCATGCGCTTCAAGGCATCGCGCAGGACGGGCCAATTATCAGGATCGTGATAGCGCAGGAAAGCCTTATGCAGGCGGCGCACTTTGATGCCCTTCGGTATCACCACCTCCTCGCTCGAGCGGCTGACGCGCTTCAGGGGGTTCTTGGATGAATGATACATCGCAGTGGCGGTGGCCATCGGTGAAGGTAGGAATGCTTGAACTTGATCGGCGCGAAATCCGTTTTTCTTCAGCCACAATGCAAGTTCGAGCATGTCGACATCCCGCGTGCCGGGGTGGGCGGCGATGAAATAAGGAATCAGGTACTGTTCTTTTCCTGCTTCCTTCGAATACTTGTCGAACAGCTCCTTGAACCGGTAGTAGCTGCCGACGCCCGGTTTCATCATCTTCGACAGCGGCCCGTCACCAATCGCCTCCGGTGCGATTTTCAAGTAGCCGCCCGTATGATGGGTCGCCAGCTCCTTTACGTACTCAGGCGATTCAATCGCGAGATCGTAGCGAACGCCCGATGCGATCAATACTTTTTTGATCCCTTTCAGCGCGCGCGCGCGGCGATACAGATTGATGAGGGGGGCATGATCGGTATTGAGATTCGGACAAATGCCCGGGAACACGCAGGAAGGTCTGCGGCAAGCAGACTCAATCGCGGTGCTCTTGCAATGCAGGCGATACATGTTGGCCGTCGGACCGCCCAAATCCGAGATGACGCCGGTGAATCCCTTGACATCATCGCGTATCGTCTCGATCTCGCGAATGACGGAATCCTCCGAGCGGCTCTGAATGATCCGGCCTTCATGTTCGGTGATCGAACAGAACGTACACCCCCCGAAACATCCGCGCTGAATCGCCACCGAGAAACGAATCATGTGGTAGGCGGGAATCTTCGCCTGCGCGTAGCAGGGGTGCGGCCGGCGCGCGTAAGGCAATTCGTAAATGGCGTCCATGTCCGCCGTCGCCAACGGAATGGGCGGTGGATTCAACCACAGCTCCTGTGTTCCGTGCCGTTGCACCAGCGCCCGCGCATTTCCTGGATTCGACTCCAAGTGCAAGATGCGCGACGCGTGTGCGTACAGCACCGGGTCACGACTTACCTGCTCGAACGAGGGCATTCGGATGACGCTGCGCTCGCGTTGCGCATTCGGTACCTTGCGATAAAACTTCACTATTTTTTCAGACGCGGCGGGCGCAGTGTTCGACGAAGCCGCAGTACTCGGGGGAGCCGCAGCGATCATCGCCGCCGGCGCAGTCGCGCCTGGCGCCAAGGTGCTCCTGCGCTCCTCCTCACTGGCATACGGATCTACGGGCGGGCTCAAGGGTCCGGGCGTATCCAATTCGCTCGAGTCGATTTCCACCCAGCCCGCCGGCATGCCGCGGCGTAAGTACGCGGTGCCTCGCAAATCGGTGATCTCGGCCATGAGTGCGCCCTCATCCAGGCGTCGAGCGATCTCGCCGATCTGACGCTCCGCATTGCCGTAGACCAGAAGATCCGCCTTCGCGTCGACCAATACCGAGCGGCGCACCTGTTCGGACCAATAATCAAAGTGCGCTATTCGCCGCAGGCTGGCTTCGATGCCGCCCACGACGATGGGGATGCCTTTGTAAGATTCGCGGATGCGCTGCGAATACACGATGACGCAGCGGTCCGGGCGCCTGCCGCCCTGGCCCCCCGGTGTGTACGCATCATCACTGCGCACCCGCCGATCCGAGGTGTAGCGATTGACCATCGAATCCATGTTGCCGCCGGTCACCCCGAAGAACAGGCGCGGCGTGCCCAGCGCCTCGAAGTCTTTGGTGCTATGCCAGTCCGGCTGCGCAATGATCCCGACCTTGAATCCCTGCGCCTCCAGTACGCGCCCAATGATGGCCATCCCAAAGCTGGGATGATCGACGTAGGCATCACCGGTGACGATGATGATGTCGCACTGCTGCCAGCCGAGAGCCGCCATTTCCGCGCGCGAGGTCGGTAGGAAGGCCGCCGGCGAGAGGCCGGCGACACGGGAACTACTGGAAAACAGGGGCGCGGCGCTTTGCACGGCCGCGATTAAGCCTGATTGCAAGGCTTAAGTACAACGAAACCCATCACCCCGCATCGATCACCCCACATCGACGGGGTAATAAATCTGGGCATCTTCGCGCTGTACAAGCAGGGCCACGTTATGCCCCGCCCGGGCAACCTCGCGCTTCAGGTCAGCCACGGTAGCCACGCCGACCCCGTTAACGCCCAGCACGACGTCCCCGGGCTGTAATCCGGCGGCCAGGGCCGGGCCCGTGACATCTTCGATCAACAAGCGGCCCTTGGTGTGCAATTCCTGCTGTTCGTTGGGCTGCAGCGACCTTAAGACCAGTCCCAGCTTGCCGCCGCCGTCCTCGCCGGAAGCTTTCGCCACCTGACCCGGCGTATCCTCCAGCAACACGGTCTTGACGGTCACTTCGGTGGCTTTGCGATCGTGCCAGATCCCCAATTTTGCCTGGCTGCCGGGCGCCAGCTGCGACACGATGGCCGGCAGATCCCATGAATGGTCGATGGTGCGCCCATTCACGCTGGTAATGACGTCACCGGCCTTCAGACCGGCCTTCTCGCCGGGTCCCGCGGGATCCACCGCGCTGATCAATGCACCATGCGGAGTGGCCAAACCAAATGACAGTGCCAGTTGCTGGCGAATATCCTGCACCGAGACGCCGATGCGGCTGCGCAGCACTTTGCCGTTCTTCTGCAGCTGATCCTTGACGTTCAAAGCCAGGTCGATGGGTATGGCAAAGGAGACGCCCATGTAGCCGCCCGTGCGGCTGTAGATCTGCGAATTGATGCCAATAACCTCACCGTCGATGTTGAACAACGGTCCCCCGGAATTTCCCGGATTCACGGCGGCATCGGTTTGAATGAAGGTCACGTAGCTGGTGTTGCTGCCGTCGTTCAACGGCCGCCCGATCGCGCTGATGACGCCCGCCGTCACGCTATTCTCAAAACCGAAGGGAGAGCCGATTGCGATGGCCCATTGACCTGGACGCAATTTGGACGGGTCGCCAAAGCGCACGGTCGGCAAGCCGGTCGCGGCAATTTTGATCAACGCCACGTCGCTGGCCTTATCGATACCGACCACTTTGGCGCTGAACTCGCGGCGGTCAGTCAGTGTGACGACGACTTCAGATGCATCGGAAACCACGTGCGCATTGGTCAGGACATAGCCATCCGCGCTGACGATGAATCCCGAACCCACGCCCTTGCTCGGCGGCGTGCGATCCGGACCCGGCGCCGGGACTTGGAAGCGGCGGAAAAATTGCGACAGCGGGTCATCCCCATCGCCCTGCCCCTGCTGCCCCTGCCCACTGAGGCCGGGCATTTTTTGAGCCTTCTCCGTGACGCTGACGTTCACCACGGCCCCGCCGGCCTCGGCGACCAACCCTGAAAAGTCCGGCAGTCCCGTCACGCGGCCGGCCGACGCAGTTGCCGGGGCGACCGCCGTAGCAACGCTTGGTGCACCCGATTGACCCGGCCGTGCATCGGCGTTCGAGCGCTGATGAGCGACAACAATGACAAAGATGCCCGCAATCACGGCGAGCGACCAAGTTCTGATGCTTCCCATTAAATACACCCTCTGACAGATAAGATTCTGGATTGAAATAACAGACCCCAAAGCTGGGGTGTAGGTTGCAATTTTCCAGGCTAAATGGGGTAATTTTCAAGGTTTCGGCGCCCAAGGGGGCTGAAATGTGAAATCCCGACCGGTAATCCGGGGGTCTCACCGACTACCCTTACCCGTATGGCAGACGTGGGTCCAATTCTGGTGGTGGTGGGTGGCGACACCAAACGCCTGCAATGGCTGACGCACCATGTCACGAGCCATTGGCCCAATGCCCATGTGACGACCCTTGGCGCCGGAGAAACGCCGTCCTTGAGCCGGCTCATCAGCGAGCGCACCCCCGATGCCGTCGTCCTGCAGGCCGACTTCGGCAACGAACCCCTGGCCGCCGCCGTGCTCAATAGCATGATTCAGCTATTGCGCGTGCAGCCCGCCCTGCATTGCATCTTGCTGGCCGACAATGGCAATGAAATGTCGGCGGTCCGAGCCCTGAAGAGCGGTGCCAAGGACTACCTGCCGTTGTCGCAAATCACGCGCGACCAGTTGCTGGGGGCGGTTGGCGAGGCCTGTGCCAAACGGCGCGTTGCCGCGCAAGCCGACGCCATGATGGCCAACAGCGATAATTCCGCCATCATCGAGGTTCCCGGCTACTCCATCGTCAAAGAGATTGCCACCAGCAATTTCTCATCCGTGTTTCTCGCGCGCAGCGAGCGCCTGCGCAGAAACGTCGTCCTCAAGGTGATGACGCGCGGCGAATCGGAGCGGGAATTGGGCGATGCCGAACGCTTCCAGCGAGAGTACGAAATCATCTCCAGCATCACGCATCGCGCCATTGCGGAGATCCACGACTTCGGCTCCCTGCCCAAGCATCTGTACCTGGCCATGGAATACTTTCCGTGCGGCGACCTGCGCGATCGCCTGCGAAACCCGTTGAGTGTGGAAGAGAGCCTCTACTACCTGCGCGCCATCGCGGAGGCGCTGCGCGTCATTCACGTTTTCGGAATCTTGCATCGTGATTTGAAACCCGCGAATGTCATGTTACGCGAGGACAATTCCCCGGTGCTCATCGATTTCGGTCTGGCCCGCCGTTCACTGGATGAAATCGGCAGCACGGGCATCGGCCAGGTGCTCGGCTCCCCTTATTACATCAGCCCCGAGCAGGCGCAGGGCCAGCGGGTCGATGTACGGACCGACCTCTACAGCTTGGGCGTGATGTTTTACGAGATGCTCACCGGCCAGCGACCCTATGGCGGCCGAAGCGCCGTTGCCATCATGTCGCAGCACACCAGCGCGCCGGTGCCGTCACTGCCCGAGTCCACGGCGATGCAGCAGCCGCTGCTCGACCGCCTCATGGCGAAGCAGCCAAGCGCCCGCTACGCATCCGCGGATGAGTTGCTGGCCGATCTAGCACCCATCGCCGCCGTCGCCTAATCATAAATCCTCGCGCCTAAAGCGTGACCCGTGTCACAGGCCGCTTCGACGGCGAATATTAAGTAAATTGCCGGCTTGAGGCTGTGACAGCCATCATGCCCCGTGCCCGCGGCCTTTGGCACCCTGTCGAGGTCATGTTCATATCCGCCAAGCGCCACGAACGCGAAAAACAGGAACTGATCAGTGCCGGCAACCGGCTGACCGACGCCATTCTGCAAACCAGTTCCGTCGGACTGTTCCTGCTGGATTCAAATGGCAAGATCCAACCGCAGGTCTCGGCTTCTCTCGGCACGCTGTTTCGCCGCCAGGATTTTGAGAATCTCACGGTCGAGAAATTGATCGGTCCGCTGGTCTCGGCCAAGACCTTGAGCACCGTCCGCACTCACATGACGCACTTTCTGCAGCTCGGCCACGGCGAGACCGCGAACTCGGATCCGCTTCTGGACGTGGAAGTCAAATTGACGAACGCCGACGGCAGCTTCCTCAACGCCCACTATTCGTTTGAATTCAGCGCCGTCCAAATCGCGCAGGAGCCGCGTTCTTGGATGGTGCGCGTCAGCGATATTACCGCGCGCACCCAGCTGCATCGCGAACTGGAGGACCTGCGGGTCCAGGTGCTGACTCAGGGCGAAATCCTGCGCAGCGTCCTCAAGGCCGGCGGAACCCGCTTCGGTGGCTTTTTGCAAAGGACCGACGCCTCGATGAAAACCATCAACGGCGTCTTGAAAAAGCCGGCCCGCGAGGCCGGGGCATTTCGCAACAAGCTGGAGGAAACCCTCGAGGAAGTCGACCGTATACGGCGTGACGCCGCCGCCCTCAAATTGACGGGGTTGCAGAGCGCCGCGCGCGACTTCGAGGATGCATTGCAGGAATTGCGCAGCCGCGAGACATTGAGCGGCAGTGATTTCCTGCCGCTGGCGGTGAAGCTTGATGCACTGTACGGGCAATTTGCGCTGTTGCGCTCGCTTACCTCGCAGGCCAGCTCAGCGCGAGAGGCCGAGCCTGTGCCGCCCGACGAGCGCGTGACCGAAAACGGCACCCAAATCATCGAGGCGCCGAAGTTTCTCGCGGAGCTGGCACAGCACGCCCAGCCCGCGGCGCAACGAATGGCGGCCGTGGGCAGCCTGGAGAGCACGCTGACCACGCTGACCGATCTGGTGGCGCAGGAGAATCACAAGACGGTGATCCTCGCATGCAGCGGTTTGAATCTGGTTCCCACGCGCTACCAGGCAACGGTGAAGAATGTGGCGATTCAACTGATTCGCAACGCGGTGGTGCACGGCGTCGAAACCGCCGCTGAGCGTGAAGCTGCGGGCAAATCCGCCAATGCGACGCTGCGGCTGGAGTTCAATGCCGTGCCGGGAAACGGCTTTGAATTGTCGTTTCAAGACGATGGGCGGGGACTGGATCCGGACAAGGTCCGCGGCGTTGCGGTCGCCAAGGGAATCGTGACTCAGGAAGAGGCAAGCCGCTTACGCGATCGCCAGGCAATTAAATTGATTTTCAAATCCGGCTTTACGACCTTGGCAAACAACGGCGTCGAGGCCAAGCATGGCAGCGGCATGTCGCTGGTGCGCCGCTATGTGCACGAGGCGGGCGGCAAAATCGCGCTGGCCAGCATGCTGGGCAGGGAGACCCGCTTCAGGGTCACGCTGCCGATGCTGGAAGCAGCAGCGGACGCACAAGTTGCCTGATCTCTCGCGATTCCTTACAGGGGCGAGAGCTCTACCAGGGTAGCGCCCGCCTGAACCCGGTCGGTTAGCCCATAGGCTATTCGCGACACCACGCCATCAAAAGGCGCGGTGAGGGTGTGCTCCATTTTCATTGCTTCAACGGTCACCAACGGCGTACCGCGGGCGACCTGCTGCCCGGTCGCCACATGGACTGCCACGATGGTCCCCGGCAGAGGCGTCAGTAAGGAGCCCTGCTCGGTGCCGCCGGCCACCTGCATTGCATCGTCGGTGCGTTCTACGTGCAGCATCACATGCCGGCCGTCGCGGAATAGATGCAGCACCGGGTCGGCATCAAACACGGAAATGCTTTGCATCCGACCCTGGCATTCCGCGAGCAGCAACCGGTTGCTGCGCGAGAGTACGCGCACGGCATACTCGTCGCGATTCACTCGCACGACGTACTCGTCCTTTGCTGAATGCTCAACGACAGCGCTGCCTTGCGCGAATCGCCACGCGGTGCTCGCGGGCGCCGCCAGCCGCCAGCCGCGGCTATCCTCCCACAGCGCGTTGCTGTCGGTGTTCTTCGCAGCACACCACACCGCGCCCAATGCGATGTCGGGGCCTGCGGCGGGGGGTTCGCCGAACAATAATTTCGCGCGCCGCACGTTCAGAAAATCGGTGCCCACCGCCCCGCGGCGAAACTCTTTATCGGCGAGCACGCTCATCAGCAGCGCCCGGTTGGTTGCCACGCCCACGATCTCCACCTCGCTCAAGGCGCGGTGCAGAAGCTCGATGGCGGCAGCCCGTGATGCTCCCCAGGCGATGATTTTTCCGAGCATGGGGTCGTAGTAAGTCGATACCTCATCGCCCGACTCGACGCCGGTATCCAGGCGCAGTCCCGGCCTCTCGGGCCAGCGCAGATGGGCGATTTGTCCGACGCTCGGCAAGTATTCGTGCGCTGGGTCTTCGGCGTACAGACGTGCCTCGACCGCGAAGCCGCGCTGCGACAGCTGCGCCTGGGTACGCGGCAAGTGCTCGCCCTGCGCGATGCGCAACTGCCATTCGACCAGGTCGATGCCGGTGATGAGCTCCGTGACCGGATGTTCCACCTGCAATCGGGTGTTCATTTCCATGAAGTAGAAATTCTGAGCATCGTCCACCAGGAACTCGACCGTGCCTGCGCCGACGTAACCCACGGCCTGCGCGGATTTCACGGCGGCCTGCGCCATCGATGTGCGGACTTCATCGCGCAAGCCGGGCGCCGGCGCTTCTTCGATGATCTTCTGGTGCCGGCGCTGCACCGAACAGTCGCGATCGAACAGACTCACAGTCTGCCCATGCGAATCGGCAAAGACTTGCACTTCCACGTGGCGTGCCTTGGGAAAGTAGCGCTCCATGAGCAGGCGATCATCGCCGAAGGCCGTGCGCGCCAGACGCTGCGCCGATTCCACGGCGGCCGGCACCTCGGCGGCTGAGTTCACCACTTGCATGCCTTTGCCGCCGCCGCCCGCGCTGGCTTTGATGATCAGCGGGAATCCCACGCGAGCCGCTTCCTCGATGAGGCGCGATGCCGATTGCTCATCGCCGTGATAGCCGGGCGCCACCGGCACGCCCACGGCCGCCATGGCGGTCTTCGAGGCGCTCTTCGAACCCATGGATTGGATCGCTGAGGCGGGCGGCCCGATAAAAGTCAGACCCGCATCCTGGCAGCGTTTCGCGAATTGCGCATTCTCCGAGAGAAATCCGTACCCGGGGTGAACCGCATCGGCACCCACGCGCTGTGCAAGGGCGATGAGCTTTTCGATGTCCAAATAGCTCATCGCGGCCGGCGAAGGACCCAGGTGGTAGGCCTCATCCGCGGCGCGTACGTGTTGCGCGTTCCGATCGGCATCCGAATACACGGCGATCGTCGTTACTCCCAGACGCCGCGCGGTCCGTGCGATGCGGCAGACGATTTCGCCGCGGTTGGCCACGAGCAGTCGGCGGATCATCGCTGCACTCACATTCGGAACACGCCGAAGCGTGTGGCAGCGGTGTCTTGCGCCCGGGTCAGGGCGAGCGCCAGTCCCAGAACGCGCCGGGTATCGAGCGGGTCGATGACGCCATCATCCCACAGCCGCGCAGACGCATAGTACGGATGCCCTTGGCGTTCGAATTGCTCACGGATGGGCGCCTTGAGTTTCTCTTCCTCGACATCGCTGAAAGTTTCGCCATTGCGCTCCAGCGCCTCTCGCTTGATGGTTGCCAGAACGCTGGCTGCCTGCTCGCCTCCCATGACCGAGGTGCGCGCATTTGGCCACTGAAACAGAAAGCGCGGACTGTAGGCACGGCCGCACATGGCGTAGTTGCCCGCCCCGAAACTGCCGCCGATGACGATGGTGTACTTCGGCACCGATGCGCAGGCCACCGCGGTGACGAGCTTGGCCCCATCCTTGGCAATGCCGCCCGCCTCGGCCGCCTGGCCCACCATGAAGCCGGCGATGTTCTGCAGGAATACCAGAGGAATGCCCTCGCGGCAGCACAGCTCGATGAAATGCGTGCCTTTCAGTGCGCTCTCGGAGAACAGGATGCCGTTGTTCGCCAAAATCCCAACGGTGGTGCCGTGGATATCGGCGAAGCCGCACACCAGCGTGGTCCCATAGAGGGCCTTGAACTCATCGAACCACGCGCCATCGACCAAGCGCGCGATGAGTTCGTGCACGTCGTAGGGCTTGCGTGAATTCTGCGGGATGATGCCGTACAGCTCGGCCGGGTCGAAGGGGCTTGGCTCGCCGCTCACCGCCGAACCGCGCGGCGATCCGCGCAGCGTGGGCGCTCGCAAGCGCGCCACGGCGCGCCGCGCCAGGCCCAAGGCATGCGTGTCGTTTTCGGCATAGTAATCGGTCACGCCGGAGCGGCGGCAGTGAACATCCGCGCCGCCCAAAGTTTCCGCGTCGATTTCCTCGCCCGTGGCCGCGCGAACCAGCGGCGGCCCGCCGAGAAAGACGCGTCCTTGGTTGCGCACGATGATGGCGTGATCGGACATCGCCGGTACATACGCGCCGCCTGCGGTGCACGACCCATGCACCACGGCGATCTGCGCGACGCCCTGCGCCGAGAGCCGCGCCTGATTGAAGAAAATGCGGCCGAAGTGATCGCGATCGGGAAAGACTTCATCTTGTCGCGGCAGAAACGCGCCGCCGCTCTCGACCAGGTAGATGCACGGCAAGGCGTTATCGCCGGCAATCTCCTGAGCCCGCAGATGCTTCTTCACCGTCAGCGGATAGTAGGTGCCGCCCTTCACGGTGGGGTCATTGGCGACCACCATGCACTCGCGCGAAGAAACCCGGCCGATGCCCGTGATCAGACCCGCACCCGGCAGCGCTTCCCCATACACCCCCTGCGCGGCCAGCGCCGACAACTCGAGGAAGGGTGAACCGGGATCGAGCAGCGCGGCGATGCGTTCGCGCGCCAAGAGTTTTCCGGCCTTGGCATGTTTTTCGCGGGCGGCGACGCTGCCTCCCGCTGCGTTGCGATGCAGTGTGGCACGCAGATCATCCACCACCGACTGCATCGCAGCGCGGTTGTCGGCAAATTCCTGCGACCGGGTATCGAGTTTGGAGGCTATTTTGGCCATTCGCTGTGTTGCCCTAAAGCCAGAATTGTCGGACAATCGGATTATCCAACGATATGGATCAATTGACAATGGGGGGCCCGCAAAAATGGCCAGTTCTGCTTATCGTGAGTTCAACTTCGGCCTCGGTGAAGTGATCGATACCGTCCGAGATCAGGTGCGGCGCTTTGCCGAGGAGCGCATCGCCCCGCGTGCCAACGAAATCGACCGTAGCAACGTTTTTCCACGGGATCTGTGGCGCGAGGCGGGCGATCTAGGGTTGCTGGGCATGACCGTCAGTGCGGAAGATGGCGGCTCAGGGTTGGGCTATCTCGCGCACGTCGTGGCCATGGAAGAGATCTCGCGCGCTTCGGGAGCCGTGGGTTTGAGTTATGGCGCTCATTCCAATCTTTGCGTGAACCAGCTGGCGCTGAACGCCACCGATGCGCAAAAGCAGCGGTACCTGCCGAAACTGCTCAGCGGCGAGCATGTCGGGGCGCTCGCCATGTCCGAGCCCGGCGCCGGCTCAGACGTCGTATCGATGCAGCTCAAGGCCGTGCGTCATGGCGACTGCTACATTCTCGATGGCCGCAAGATGTGGATCACCAACGGTCCCGAGGCGGATGTGCTGGTGGTGTACGCCAAGACCCTGCCGGAGGCGGGCTCACGCGGCATCAGCGCTTTCATCATCGAAAAGGACTTCAGCGGTTTCACGCCCGCGCAAAAACTCGACAAGCTCGGGATGCGCGGTTCGAGCACCAGCGAATTGGTCTTCGATCGCTGCGAAGTGCCTGCCGCGAACCTTTTGGGGCGTGAAAATGCCGGCGTCAACGTGTTGATGAGCGGCTTGGACTATGAGCGCGTGGTGCTCTCCGGCGGCCCGCTGGGTCTCATGGCCGCCGCGCTGGATGTGGCCGTGCCGTATGTGCGCGAACGCAAGCAATTCGGGCAGGCCATCGGCACCTTTGAGTTGGTGCAGGGCAAGCTCGCGGACATGTACGCCTCCTTGAATGCCTGCCGCAGCTACGTCTACATGGTGGCCGCGGCCTGCGACCGTGCCGATGCCACACGCAAAGATGCCGCCGCATGCATTCTGTTCTGCGCCGAGGCGGCAACCCGCGCCGCGCTCGATGCGATACAACTTCTGGGCGGCAATGGCTACATCAACGACTACCCCACGGGAAGATTGTTGCGTGACGCCAAGCTCTACGAAATCGGTGCCGGCACCTCGGAAATTCGCCGCATGCTGATCGGTCGCGAACTCTTTGGGGAAGGGGCATGACCGACCTGTTCGTGCCGCTGGATGATCGTCCCGCCTACCGGCAAATCGCGAATCTCATCGAGCAGCGCATCGTGGCGAGATCATTGCGCACGGGCGACGCACTGCCCTCCGAGACCGACCTCGCGCGCCAGTTCGGCGTCAACCGCTCGACGATTCGTGAAGCGATTCGCGAACTGGAGATCCACGGATTGCTCGGGCGTGAGCGCGGCGAGAAGCGTCTGCGGGTCACACGGCCGGAACCCCGCCGCGTCAGCTCCGGCGTGAGCCGAGCGCTCGCACTTCACGACGTGACCTTCATGGAGTTATGGGAAGCGATGATGGCGATTGAACCGGCTGCCGCCCACTATGCCGCATCGCGACGCACTGCCGCCCAGTTGCAAGGACTGACCCGCGCGAGCGCGCTGTTCAAGCGCGAAATCACCGACACCGCCGCCGCCGTTTCCGCGGTGGTGGATTTTTTCACGGCAGTGGCGGCGGCGAGCGGCAATCAGGTATTGGCGCTATCGCAGTCACCCTTGAATCTTCTGTTGGTGCCCGCGCTGACCGAGATCGTTGACCGCGTGCCGCAGGCCCGGGCGCGAATTCAAGCCGCTCAAAGCAAAATCATCGATGCGATCAAGCTTCAAAAAAGCGAGCAGGCCAGAACCTGGATGGAGAAGCACATTCAGGATTTCAAGCGCGGCTATGAACTTTGACGGTACAAGGCCGCGCGTTCGGTCAGGCTGAGCGCGACAGTCTTTATGGCCGCAAGGTTGGACCACAGGCTGGCCTGCGGCAGAAAATCGATTTGGCGTCCCAGCTTCGAGCGCTCGCGAAGCCGGACCGTGATGCGATGAAAGCCGCCGCGGCTCAAGACCTCGGCGCCGGACACGTTTGAGAGCAGAATTGTTTCCTCGAGGCGCCCCCTCCGAATCTTGAGGCTATCCTGGCAATCCAGCACCTCGTCGGCCAGACGGTGCATCTGCGTGCGCCAAAAGAAATACGCCAAGGCGGCACACAAGAGGCCGATGGCAATCGCACTCGGCACCGGATTTCGCCACAACTCGCCATCGACCGCTGACGGGGCGGCCACGAAGGCAATCAACGCGGCCGCGCTCAGCCAAATGCCACGCTTGAACAGCCGGGTATTTTTAAAGGAGATGGCCTGCATGAGAGAGGCGCCGTGAGTGTTTAGAGAATCTGCTCCCGCTGCGTGTCGGCGCCGGCCGGATCGTGCAGGTTCGTACTGAACGACACCAACACCATGGCGGAGTCGCCGCTGTTGCGAAACGCATGAACCACGCCCGGCGGTATGGTCAATCGCAATATTTCGCCGGCCGGCACGTCGATGTCTCGAACCGTCCCCTCCTCTTTCAGCCGGATCAAGCAGGGTCCCACCACGGTGGTGGTTTCCACGGCCGTGCGATGCACGTGATTGCCGCGTATTTCGCCGGGTTGAGTGAGCACCACATGCACATTCTTTTGCGCCTGCAGCTCGCCATCCGTCAGGGGTTCGAACAAGGTGCCGCGCACATCCCGGTGGGTCTTCACCGACTGCGTCGCGGCGCGTAGCTTTGGATTTGTCATCCCGCCGATTATACAGGCGCCGCGAGGGCGCGGGCCCGGCCGGGCGGTGCCGTTGCGGAAAGATTACGGTCGATTGCGTTTCGCTGCGTGACCCCGAACGATGAGCAGGACGCCGGTGATCAACATGATATCCAGCCAATCCATCGAACCCCCGCCGCCGCTGCCGCTGCGGGTGCTTGCGCCGCTGGCGCCGGCCGCGGTGA
Source organism: Steroidobacteraceae bacterium (assembly GCA_035643995.1). GTDB lineage: Bacteria > Pseudomonadota > Gammaproteobacteria > Steroidobacterales > Steroidobacteraceae > Bog-1198. The sequence continues at coordinate 39,330 of DASQPK010000009.1, forward strand.
CCGTCAGCGACGCCGATGCCGGCGCCGTATTGCCTGCTGCCGGGCCGGTCATGAGGTCATTCGCAGCGACCGTGATGGTGTAAGTCCCTGCTGTGGCGCTTGTCACGCTGAAAGAGATATTGCAGCTGCCGTTGACCGGAATGTTGGCTCCGGCCAGTGTGACGCTGCTGCTCGTGTTGGCCAACGATACCGCAGCGCCGCTGCAGGAAGTCGCAGCCGCCTGCGTCCCCAGCGTGAGGCCGGCGGGTATCGATAATGTGATACCCGACTGAGTCAGGACATAGCGGTTGGAATTCGTGAATGTCACCACGAAAGTCGAGGCCGCGTTCGTGGCCACACTGGCCGGCGAGTAAGCAGCGCTTACCGTTGGCGCGGCGGGGGTCACGGTCATGTCCGCGATGCACGCCGATGCGGTGCCGGCGATGGCGGGCGCCGCGGTGCTCGCACTGGAGGTCGTGATAGTGACGACGGCCGTATCTTTGTTGCCGGCGGAATCCGTTACCACCAGCGTCAAGGTTCCCGCACCCGTGGCCATGACATTCACGGCGGAGCTCGAGCCGCCGGAAACAATGTGTATTGCCGGGGTACCGGTCCACGCGTAGGACGCGATCGTGGCGCCGCAAGCCGCCACGCTGCCGAAGGCATCGAATGTGCCGCTGCCCGTGAAGCCCGCAGGTATCGTCACCGCGGCAATCGGATTGAGCGCCGCTTTGACAGCCTTCAGGGCATTGACCATGCCGGCGCCGCAGGTGGTCGGGCTGGTGGTGGTGCAGGCGCATTCGACATTTGCTGTCGATCCGTTAACGCACTGAGCCACACCGGCGGGCTGCGGGTACGGCGTCGCGCTCGCCTTCATGCGCGCAATGATTTGCGGCGGCGTGAGGTTCGCATTCGCGGCGCGCATCAGGGCGGCAATACCGGAAACAATGGGCGCGGAGAAGCTGGTGCCGAGATTGGAATTGGTCTGATCGCTGTAAGAGTTGGCTCCGGGAGCGGTGGCACCTTCGTTCTCCGTGGTATCGATGGATCGCAGGCAGGGGCTGCCGGCGGCCGTATTCACGCAGTTGCCGGCGGGTGCCCCGATGCCGACCTCCGGTCCTAAGCTGCTGTAGCCGACTTTTGTGCCGACATTTCTCAATCCTGCAACCGCCAGCACGCCCGGACAATTGGCGGGTATGTCGACCGGACCGCTTTCATTGCCGGCGGATGCCACCACCAGCACGCCCATGCTGGTGAGCTGCGTGATGAGGCTCTGATAGTCCGTTGGACAGGCGCTGCCGATTCCGCCAAGACTCAAGTTGATGATGTCGGCGGGATAGGGATTGTCCGGCACGTCATTGATCGACATGCCGACAGCCCACTCGATGCCTGTGATGATGTCCGAGTCCAGGCCGCCGCACTTACCCAGTGCGCGCACCGGCAGCAGGTAGGGATTCCAGGTCATGCCGGCAACGCCGGTATTATTGTTGGTCAGCGCGCCGAGCACGCCCATGACGCGGGTGCCATGCCATGAGCTGTTCTGCGTGCTGCAGTTCTTGGCAGGGAACACGGCTGAATTCTTCAGATCGGTACTGTCGATCCAATCGCCCGGATCTGAGGGGTCAGGATCCCAGCCATTCCCGTCATTGGCGATGAGAAAGGTCTCCAAGGGGCTGCCGTTGCCGGCATCTAAATCTTGACCGACAAAATCGTAGCCAGGCAGCAAGCGCCCGCCGAAGCCGGCCCGCGACGAATCGAACCCGGCTCGCAGCAGGTCAGGATGGTCAAAGCGAATGCCGCTGTCGACATCCGCAATCACGGTTCCCGAACTGCCCTGCGTAATATCCCAAGCGGAAACGGCGTCGGTGGCCGCGGCATCGCTGCCAGGCGTCGCGGTGCTCGGCGTCTGCATGTACCACTGTCCGCTGGCCGTGGCGGTCGGAAAAAACAACGGGTCATTCGGCATGGCATGCGGATAGCGACGTTCATCGACGTCCGCAAATGCCACCGCGGGATCTGATCGCAACTGCGTCAGCACCGCATCGACGTCCGCGCCGTAAACAGTCCTCTGGAGAAACACCACGTGCATGCTCGGCGTGAGCTGGCGGGATCGCGACACAGCGACCCCGGTTCGCAGGCTCAAGCTGCTCACGTCCGCCCCGGAAGTCTGCGCCTGGGTCATGCTCATGACTTGGGCCTTGGCGTGGGAGCGGATCGTCCTGGTTACCGAATTGCCGGGCGTCGCTCGAAACCCTACCACCAGCCGGTGCGCCTGCGGGCCGATTTCAACGGGATGCGATCGCACGGGATTCCACTCCGGCGCCGCCGTGACGGCCGAACCCAAGATAAGGCCCAAGACCAAAGCCATGGCCGCCTTGACGAACAGAATTCTGATTTGTCTCATGGAGGGAAGCCTAGCAACTAAAGAAGGGCCAAAATGCGAACCACGACCGCAAACTTAAGTGAAATCATGGCTGTCGCGGCCGCCCCCCGCCATAGTCGGCCTCCGGAGACAATAGTTCACGCATGATCCTAAGCCGCATATCCGATCCACGGTCACCTGGAATCCCATCTGCGCAGTTCCCTGCCAGCGGGTAGAATACCCAAGGGGAACTAACGCATTTTGAAGGGGCTTTGCAATGACATATGACAATCGGCAGTTCTACATCGATGGCGCGTGGGTCGGTCCGGTCGAGCCCAAGGAACTGAAAGTCATCAATCCCGCCACCGAGGAAGTTGCCGGCGTCATATCCATGGGAAGCAGCAAGGATGTCGACCGCGCCGTCATGGCGGCGCGCCGCGCATTCGACAGCTATTCGAGCACCTCGCCGGCGGAGCGTTTGGCTCTCATGGAGCGAATTCTCGCCGCCTATAAGGCGCACTACGATGAAATTGCACAAGCCATTTCCATTGAGATGGGCGCGCCCATCACGCTGTCGAAGGGCTCCCAGACGGGTGTTGGGGTCGGCCACATCAGTGCCATGATCGAGGTGCTGAAGAATTTCAAATTCGAAGAAATGCACGGCACCGTGCGCCTGGTTCAGGAGCCGGTCGGCGTATGCGCCCTGATCACGCCCTGGAACTGGCCGATGAACCAAGTGGCCGCAAAAGTGGTGCCTGCCCTCGCCGCGGGATGCACCATGGTGCTCAAACCCTCTGAATATTCGCCCTTCAGCGCCATCATCTGGGCCAAGGTCATGCACGAGGCGGGAGTGCCCGCCGGTGTGTTCAACCTCATCAACGGCGATGGCGTGAGCGTCGGCGCGCCGCTCTCCTCGCACCGCGAGGTCGACATGGTGTCCTTTACCGGATCGACGCGCGCCGGCTCCGAAGTCGCGAGGAACGCGGCAGCGTCGGTCAAGCGCGTGCACCAAGAGCTCGGAGGCAAGTCGCCCAATGTGCTGCTCCATGACGCGGACTTCGAACGCGCCGTCACGAAAAGCGTCCTGCACGTATTTCAGAATTCCGGCCAATCCTGCAATGCACCGACGCGCATGCTGGTGCCGGCGGCAAAATTGGCCGAGGTCGAAGCGATCGCCAAGCGCGTGGCCGAGTCGGTGATCACCGGTGATCCCACTTCCGAGAAAACCAACTTAGGTCCCCTGGTTTCGAAGCTGCAGTTCGAGCGAGTCGAAGGATACATTGCGAAGGGCATCGCCGAGGGCGCCAAGGTCGTTACCGGCGGCTCGGGACGCCCCGATGGACTGACCAAGGGCTACTTCGTCAAGCCGACCATATTTTCGAATGTGCGCAATGACATGACGATCGCGCGCGAAGAGATCTTCGGACCTGTCCTCTGCATTCTGCCGTATGACAACGAAGAGCAGGCGGTGCAAATCGCCAACGACACGCCCTACGGATTGGCCGCCTATGTGTGGTCCAAAGACAATTTGCGTGCGCGCCGCATTGGCGGTCGCATTCGCGCGGGTCAAGTGACCCTCAATGGCGCTTCAGGAAGCATGAATACGCCCTTCGGCGGCTTCAAGATGTCCGGCAACGGCCGCGAGTGGGGCGAGTTCGGATTGCGCGACTTCTTGGAGGTCAAAGCGGTGATCGGAGTCGACGCCGCTTGAGGCCCGTGGGCTAGGAGCCTGTTCGAGGTGACTGACCTCGTTGTTCGGCTCGAGAACTTAAGCAAACGCTTCTCCAAGGATCGGCCCGCGATCTTTGAGGGCGTCGATCTCGAACTTCGCCGCGGTGAGTACCTGGCCATTATGGGCGAGTCCGGCGTTGGCAAGTCGACGCTGCTCAATCTGCTCGCGGGCCTCGATGCACCCGACAGCGGACGCGTGATTCTCGAAGGCGTCGATCTGTCCACGTTGGACGACGACGCCACGACGCTGCTGCGGCGCCGTGCCGTCGGCTTTGTCTTCCAAGCCTTCCATGTTCTGCCCTACTTGTCGGTCGAGCAAAATGTAGCGCTTCCGTTGGACCTGCTGCGGGTCGCTGAACCCGAGCGCAGCCGGCGCACGCGCGACATGTTGACGGCGGTGGGAATCGACGCATTGGCGCAACGTCACACCAAAGAGCTCTCGGGCGGCGAGCTACAACGCGTTGCCATTGCGCGCGCTTTGGTGCATCGGCCACCCCTGGTGCTGGCGGACGAGCCGACCGGCAACCTCGACTCGCGCAGCGCCGCGCAAACGCTTGAACTGCTGCGCACGCAGGTCAGGGCAAATGCGGGCGCCGGCATTCTCATTACCCACTCACGAGCTGCGGCAGAAACGGCCGATCGCATTCTGGTGCTCGATGCACGCGGGCTGCATCCTTGGGAGCCGGCATGAGCCATGCGGGCTCAATGAGGATTTGGCGCATATTGTTGCTGGCGCAGATCCGCGAACAACCGACACGCTTTCTGGTGACGGTGCTGGCGCTCGCGCTGGGGGTGGCGCTGGGGTCCTCGGTGTACCTGGTCAATACCTCGGCCCTCAATGAATTCGGATTGGCCACCAAGCGATTGGTGGGTGAGGCCGACGTCGTGGTCCGCGGTCCGCGCGAAGGCTTTCCCGAGCATTTGTTTGTCGATTTGGCGCGCACTGCGTCGGTGAGCTCCTCAAGCCCCGTGCTGGAACTCGAGGTGGCACTTTCCGGCCGCAATGAGACACTCAAAGTGCTGGGGCTGGACCCGTTTCGGGCCGCCGTTCTACAACCCGCGATCATCGGCGATATCGGCGAAAACATGTTTCAGCTGTTTCGTCCCGACGCGCTTTACTTGAGCGGCGCCGCAGCGCAACAGCTAAAGCTTCGGCGCGGCGAGTTGCTGCAAGTCACTGTCGGAAGTTCGACCAAATCCCTGCGTGTGCTCGGCATACTGGCGGACGGCGCCTATTCGCAGCCGCTGGGGCTCATGGACATCGCCTCGGCACAATGGACCTTCAACGCCATCGGGCGCCTGAACCGCATCGATCTGCGGCTCGCGCCCGGCACCGATGTGGCATCTTTTCGCCGGGATCTGGGCAAAATGCTTCCCGCGGGCGTTCTTGCCATCGCGCCGCAGGTTGAGCGCGACCGGGCAGTCACGGTGACGAAGGCGTATCGGGTAAATCTGAACATGCTGGCGCTGGTCGCATTGTTTACCGGCGCCTTCCTGGTGTTTTCCACCCAATCGCTCTCGGTGCTGCGCAGACGCCGATCGCTTGCGCTGCTGCGCGCGCTCGGCGTCACTCGAAACCAGTTGCGCAACGCGCTGGTCGGCGAGGGCCTTAGCTTGGGCGTACTAGGCTCGATGCTCGGCGTGATTCTCGGCATGCTCATCGCTGCGGCGATTTTAAAATTCCTCTCCGCGGATCTCGGCAACGGTCAATTGCGCGCGGCAGAGGTGTCCCTGCGCGCAGCGCCGCTGCAAATGCTGGCATTCTTTGCGATCGGGATTGCCGTGGCCGGAATCGGCGCCTGGGTACCGGCACGCGACGCCGCCCACCGATCACCGGCACGCTCCTTAAAGGGCGGCGATGGGGACTACACGGTAGTTGCGAGAACCAGCTGGCGCGCGGGCGTTGCGCTGCTGGTCTTGGGGTCGGCTCTGGCTTGGCTACCGCCCGTCGGCGGACTACCCGTGTTTGGCTATGCCGCAATCGCCGCGCTGCTGTTGGGCGCGGTGCTATTGGTGCCCGCGGTCACGATGAAGGGCTTGGGGTTGGCGCCGCGCACCCACCGCATCGTCCTCGACACCGCTGTGTCGCAGTTGAAGGAAAACGTCGCATCCTCGGCGCTGAGCCTGGCATCCATTATCGTGAGCTTCAGCTTGATGGTGGCCATGGCGATCATGATTTACTCATTCCGCATCTCGTTCGATCACTGGCTGGGCAAACTGTTGCCGGCGGACATGCAGCTGCGCGAACCATTCGGCAATGACACGGCATTTTGGTCCCCGGATGATCAAGCGAAACTCGCCATGGTGGCAGGCGTGGCTCGCGTTGAGTTTCGAAGAACTCGGCAAGTCCTTCTCGATCCCGCGCGCGCGCCCGTTACCTTGATCGCACGTGGTGCCCATGACGGCGACACCGCCGCACAGCTGCCGCTGATCCGCAGCGCACCCATCGTGCCTGACGAGAAAGCACCCCCGGCTTGGATTTCAGAAGCGCTGCAAGATCTCTACGGCTACAAAATGGGCGATGTGCTGAAGATTCCGTTGGCGGGCCGGATTCAGACATTTACCATCGCCGGTATTTGGCGCGACTACGCGCGACTGTCCGGGTCCGTCGTCGTCTCCAGGCGTGTTTATGCGGCCGCGACCGGCGACGAGAACGCCAACGAAGGCTCAATTTGGCTGAACACGGGCGCCGACGCGGGCGCTGCCGAGAGGATGCTGCGCCGCGCGGTGGGCAACGGTGATGCGCTGGAAATTACCAGCAGCACCGCACTGCACGAGCGGTCGCTGCAGATCTTCGATCGCGCCTTTGCCATTACCTACGCGCTCGAAATAATAGCCGTCATCATCGGACTTACCGGGGTCAGCTTTGCGGCCAGTTCAACTGCCCTCGCCCGCCGCGCGGAGTTCGGCATGCTGAGACACATCGGCATGCTTCGCAGGCAGATCATCGCCATGTTGGCCGACGAAGGGATCCTCACCAGTGTCTTCGGCGTGGTCTACGGCCTCGGTCTCGGCATGGCGTTGAGCCTGGTATTGGTCTACGTGATCAATCGGCAGTCTTTCAACTGGAGCATCGATTTAAGTGTGCCGGTGTGGCAATTGGCGTGGCTTAGCGCCGTCCTGGTCGGTGCCGCCGCGGTCACGGCGATTTGGAGCGGCCGGGCCGCACTCAGTCAGGATGCCGTGCGCGCCGTGCGTGAGGACTGGTGATGAAGACATTTACGCTGCTGGCGTGCACCCTGCTCGGGATGGCCGCTGGGGCGGTCGCGGCGGCGGGCACGGCGTATGCGCCGGTCACGCCGGGACACCCACCGAAGTTCCCCGAAGACTTGGGCAGTCATCCGCAGTTTCGGACCGAGTGGTGGTATGTCACAGGTTGGCTGACGACTGAACGGGGCGAGTCTCTTGGATTTCAAGTGACCTTCTTTCGCACCAAACCGGATATCGACGAAAACAATCCGAGCGCCTTCGCGCCGCGCCAGCTGCTGATTGCCCATTGCGCCTTGAGCGATCCGAAGCGCGGCAGGCTCTGGCAGGATCAGCGAATTCGTCGCGCCGGGTTGGGACTTGCCGACGCCGCCGAAGGCAGTACGAATGTCTGGATCGAGGGTTGGTCTCTGAAGCGCACCGGTCAGACCTACACCGCGAAGATCGACGCGGACGAATTTTCGTTCGATCTGGCGCTCCTGGAGATGCAGCCCAAGCTGATCAACGGCGATGGCGGAGTCAGCCGCAAGGGACCGGAGCTGCAAGCATCGAGTTATTACTACAGCCTACCGCACATGCGGGTTGCGGGAGTCATTTCGCGCAGCGGCGCCAAGAATCAGGTGACGGGAGAAGCCTGGTTCGATCACGAGTGGTCCAGTGAGTATCTCGACGCCGAAGCGGCCGGCTGGGACTGGATCGGCATCAATTTGAACGATGGAGCGGCGTTGATGGCATTTCGAATTCGTGGGATCGGTGGAGAGCCGCGCTGGGCCGGCGGCACACTGCGCAGCGCTGACGGCGCAACACAAATTCTTGAGGCCGCCGATGTGGACTTTCGAGCTGGCCGGCGCTGGCTATCGCCGCGCACCGGTATTGGCTATCCCGTCGAGTGGGCGGTTCGCGCCGGCACGCGCACCATCAATTTACAGCCCCTGCTCGACGATCAGGAGAACGATACGCGCTTATCGACCGGCGCCATCTACTGGGAAGGCGCGGTGCGCGCCTTCGAGCAAAACAAGCTCGTGGGTCGCGGCTATCTGGAATTGACCGGGTACGGGGAGCGGTTGCGGCTCAGATGAAATCAAGCTAACTCATGAACAAGCTGCGAATCTGATTGACGCGGCGACGCCAGAAAAATGACAGGAAATGGCGATGCGAATGCCGATCGGATCGCAGTATCCGCCACAACTCCGGGAAAATACCACCGTGCATCAAGTAGCTCTTACGCTGCTCTTGGTTGCCACTGCGCAGGTGATCGAGCCACGGAGACTTTCGGATGTGCTTGCTCATTTTGACCGGCGTGGTGTACTGCAAAATATACGCAAGCCTCGATGAGTCGGTTTTGTTGCCGAAGGCGCCGTGCACCGTGAGGCCGTGATGAATGATCATGGCGCCCGCCGGAATGGGACGCACGGCCGCGGTCTGCGGATCAAATCCATCGTAGCACTCGATCGTATTCGCGCCTTTCGTGCTGCCATGCAGCCGGTGTGGGAGCAATCCCAATAGGTGCGATCTGGGTATGTATGCCATGGCGCCGTTATCGACCGTGCTCTCGGTGATCGCGATCCAAATGCTCAACTCGTTGTAGTCGAAACCCGGCTCCCGGAATGCTTCGTCTTGATGCCATGGCGTGGGATGGCCGCGGTGACTGGGTTTGAATATCGCGTGATCGCCGGCAAATTCGGCATTCGCTCCCAGTAGTTGCCGCGCGGTCGCAAGCGCCGTTTTTCGATAGGACAGTTTTTTCAGCTCCATCGCGTACAGCGACGGCTGCAGCACGCTGGGGGAGCTCATATCCCCCGCGCCGTCTTTCGCGGCCAGATCCAGATTTCTGCCTTCGCTGCGCCGCTCGCCGCCGAGAATCATGCGCATCAGAATATCGCGGCACCACTCGAGTTCAGCCGCGGCTATCTGAGGTTTCTCGATGACGAGAAAGCCCTCCTGAAAAAATTGATCGACCTGTTCGCGTGTTAGCGGCTGTTCCAAGGATTTACGTCCCGACGATTCTTCGATCATAGTTCCGGGGCATTGATGTTGTAAGCTGGTGGCGCCTGTAGGAGTTAACATTGATTAGAATTCCAAACCTCGCGATTGCACAATGGTAACGGCACGGAGTGAAAGCATGTTGCGCCGAAATAATACCGCCATAGTAAGTTCCCTAATTTCTTTTGTCGCCGTCTTTTCAATATCAAAGAGCGTCGCCAATTCGCTGTCGCAAAACGCCAACATGGTCGATCAGCACGCCTGCTTGCCGTTCACGATGCCCAACGCGGACGCCCTCTTTGGCTCTCCAAAAAAGGTGTTCGCCCACTATTTTTATCCATTTCCGCTTTCCGTGGGGAATAAGTCGGCGTCAGACGAATACTACAACGTCCACTACCTGAACAAGAACGGGGAGTCCGGAAAGTGGTCGGCGAATGGCGGATTTCTGCGCCAACGGCCCCTGGGAGTGGAGGTCAGCTCTGAGCGTAATTGGCAACTGTCAAATATGCAGCGTGAAGTGCGCATGGCGATTGCCCGTGGCATCACCGGCTTTGCCTTCGATGTCTTGTCGGCAAAAGAGGCCGGCGGCGGCGATACTCATTTGCAGCTGCTGCTGCGCGCGGCCCAAGCCGTCGATCCGCGCTTTAAGATACTCATCATGCCCGACATCGCCGCTATGAAGGCGGATGCCGAGGGCGTCGTGAACAGCATTGCCGCTGTCGCATCCAGCCCCGCCGCGTACCGGCTCGCTGATGGGCGCCTCGCGGTCTCTGCCTTCCATGCAGGCGCGAATTCGCCGGATTGGTGGGCAGGAGTCATCGCACAGCTGAAAATGCGCGGCATCGCAATAGCGTTCGTTCCCACGTTTCTGGGCTGGAAAGCGCAGGCCGGCGCTTTTGCCCCCATCAGCTACGGATTTGGCGATTGGGGGACAGCAACCGCCAGTGCCTCGGATAACATGAAAGGCGATCCTGAAATGGCGCACCGCAACTATGGAAAGATCTTCATGATGCCGGTCGATCCCCAGCAATACCGGCCCAAGGAGTCGGCTTATTGGGAAGCCGGCAACAGTGCGGCTTTCCGCAACGCATGGATGAGCTCCATCAGCGGAAATGCCGATTGGGTGCAACTGGTTACTTGGAGCGATTTCTCGGAATCCAGTCAGATTGAGCCGTATACCGATGCGACACTGAGGCCGGATATCGGTACCGGGTTTTACGACCTGAATGCCTTTTATGCGACCTGGTTTTTGACCGGTAAGCAGCCGCTGATCACCCATGACGTGCTCTATTATTTCTACCGGCGTGAACCCACCGACGCTGCCGGTCCGGGGCAATCTGCACCCAACAAAATCGTCAACAGCTCCCCGCAGGACGATATTGAGCTGCTGGCGTTCTTGACCGCCCCAGGAGAACTGAAGATCACGATCGGCGGGCACACTTCGGCACAGAATGCGCCTGCGGGGATCACCTCTTTCAAGGTGCATACCGCGCCGGGCACGCCCATTTTTTCGCTTTCACGCGCCGGGGCCGAGGTGTTCTCATTTCAAGGCCCCATTCAAATATACGGCCAGGCCGGCATCCCTTCGGGCGTGATCGACATGACCTACTGGAGCGGAAGCGCCTCCCAGCGCGGAGTTTGCTCGCTTTGAGTACCCCGGAAATCCAGGACCTCAAGACCTTTCGACTGCCGCCCAACTTCAGGGGCCGTTCCGGACTGGTCGTGCAGCTGTGGTGGTTCGTTCAAGCCACTTTCTTTCGGGGCTCGCCGCAATTGATGTATGGATTTCGGCGCTGGCTGTTGCGCCAATTCGGTGCTCGAATCGGCAAGGGTGTCATTATTCGCCCCAGCGTGACCATCCCGTATCCGTGGAAGCTGCAAATCGGCGACCATTCGTGGATAGGCGACAACGCAGTCCTGTATTGTTTTGCAGAAATTACAATCGGCAAGAACGTCGTCGTCTCGCAAAAGAGCTATCTATGCGCAGGCACCCACGACTTTCACTCCCCGAGTTTCGACATCCAGGCATTCCCCATCGTGATCGAAGATGAAGCATGGCTGGCGGCCGATGTCTTCGTCGCGCCGGGCGTTACGGTGGGCAAGGGTGCGGTGGTCGGCTCGCGCAGTTCCGTGTTCAGTAACCTTCCGGAAATGATGGTCTGCGTTGGATCTCCTGCACGCCCAATCCATGCAAGGCTTTAAGAACTATCCACTCGCGCTCGGTAAGATCGCAGCAAAGGTCCGCCAAAAAAACAGCATCTATCTGGCGCTGTCGCTGATTGCGAGAGTGCTCAATGCGGCGGGGATGTTCGTGGCCATCAAGCGATTTGCGCCCAGCAGCTTCGGAGAGATGAGCTACTTGACGGCGACCGCCGTGTCGACCGTCGCTTTCTGCTCATTCGGCATCGAGCTGTCGATCAATGCGCAGCTGACGCGCAAACTCAAGGAAGCAGCTCCCCTGGGTCCGACGATTGCCGCCGGCTGCGCCCTGGCGCTCGCGGGGACGATTCTCGCCGGCATCGTCATTTGCGCCGTGTTCGCCTCGCAGCTCAAGGTGTCGGGCTCCCCGGGATTGGCAATCCTGACGGTCTGCATCTACTCCTCATTCATGATTTCAACATCGCTATTGACCGCGATGTCATTTGCGCTGGATGCCAGCATCAATGTCGGCATCTGCTATATGGCCACCTCACTCATTTTCGTGGGTTTCGCCTTCTTCGCCGGCAGCGCCACATCCGGTGTCGATCTGATGTTTTTTTTGATCAGCGCGCAGATTGTCGGCGTTTCATACATGGCAATCGCACTCTTCAAGCGGCATCTCAAATCCAAACCCTCGCAATCGGCCGGTTCTTTTCAGCACCTGTTGCCCGACGCATGGATCGAGACCAGGACATTGTTCGCCTATGGAGCGAAGCAGATCTTGGTCGTCTCGGCCGTCACATTTTCGCAGTGGTTGATTCAACGGAAAATAATATTCGGCGACGGCGGAGCGTCCGAGAACGCCATCTATAGCATCGGCAATCAAATATTCAACATGATGACCTTCATTCCCTTGATCATAACGCCGATCATCATCACCAAGCTTGCCGCCGCGCACGGTGACATGGCGCTTCGCCGCAAGATCTGCCTCCAAAGCTTGCGCCTGTTCGCCGCAATCTCCGTATGCGCGTGCGGCGCGGTGTTCGTCGGGCTGCGGCTCGGAATTCCGTTCCTGCCACCTCGTTACGCGGTCGCGCTTGAAACCGGCCTCATTGCCTCGATCGCGGCCGCATTTCAGATCTTGAAATCGCCGTTCTCGCTGTATTTTCTTTCGGAGCTGAAGGCGTCACGCGAAATCGTCAGCGCAACGGCAGGCGCCGCGTTCATGATTGTCGCCACCTCGTTGTTTACCCAGCTGAACCCGAACGAAGGAACGATGATCAGGCTTTTGGGCTGCGCATTGCAGGCTGTGCTTCTAGGAGTCTTGTTTCTGATGGAGACCAGGGGCAGCGCGGCTGCTCATCATTGATTATCGCCATAGCGGAAGAATCGATAGGTGATGTTGGCGCTGCCCTGAAAATCGTTGAATTGAAATTGCGGAATATTCGAGTCGCGTTTTACATGGGCCGCGGAGAAGGTAAGCACGATCGCCCGAATGGGCGTGTAAACCAAGCTGCCGGTCTCCCCGGTCAGCGTGTCATGCCGCGCCTGCGTTGTAACAACGGGGAAGGAACCCGCGGGGTTCGAGCCAAGATAACTATTGGTGTCCCGCGAGATGGTGGCCGAGAACGTCAGCTTCTCCGACGCAATCCATTCGGGCGTGAGGCTGACGCCCCTATCCTTGAAGTAGTCTGTCTGCGAAGTCAAGTCCGCATCGAGCTGTTGCCACGCCCCTACCAGCAGCTGGGTCTTAGGGGTCGGCTGCCACTGCAACGCGGCGCGCCAGATCTCACCCGAAAAACTGCCTATGGCGCTGCTGGGATAATCGCGCTTCAAATATCCGGCACTCGCATCGAAAATCGTCTTCTCGGTCAGCGCATACCTGGCCAGCACACGGGCCCGGTCTTCGCGGTAGTCCGGATTGAACAGCACTCCGTTCACGAGGGAGGTATTTGAAGCACGCGAGTCGTTGTACCGATAATCGAAGCCCAGCCGGTTCATCTCAATGGTGTAGTCGGCGCCCACGTCGACGCTCTTCGACTTCGAATTGTTGAAAGTCGCCTGCGAGGGCGTCACCCTATAATCCGAACCCATCAGGCCGCCGAATATCCCCCACCGCGGACCGAGCTGATAGCGCAGGGAAGCAAAATAATCGGATCTGTTCACAATGTCGCGCGTGTATACCGCCGTGTTGTAAAATCCGCCGAGCACCCGGGTGTAATCCGCGCCCACCTTGCCCGAGAGCGCTGTGCCCAAGCCCCAATTCCACGCCACACGGTCATTGCTTGAAACATCGTTGAGATCCGTGTTTCGAATGTATCGATTGTAGTCGGCGCGCAGATTCACATCGACGCTCTGCCGGGCTCCCGTCAGCCATTCGCCGTCGAGCCCACCCGTCACGGACTCAATGGAGTCCTCCCGGCTGGGGTTGCGTCCGATGCCCGGCAGCGTGGCCAGGTCGGTGACCGAAGCGGGCAGGCGATAAATATTGTTGTCGTAGCTGAAGGTATCGCCGGCATACAGAATCAGCCGGTTGGTTCGCTGCAGCGCCGCCACATCGTCGAGCGGCGCAACGGCGACATCAAGCGGATCTTTGTATTCAACCGCCCCGCCCATGGAAGCCGACGCCCATGCCGCCATGCCAAAGGCAAACACCATCCGACATAGATATTTTTTCACAGTGATAATCTCAGGGGTTCATACGTGCCTTGCATGCAAGCCAACAAATTCTGCAACGCCACTTTGCTCGCGCAGCGGACTCGCTGCGCTTGCTGCACCGACATGCGTTTCGCGGCCAGCAACGCTTGCCGGTCCTCGTTGAATTTCGCGATATGCGCGGCCGCTGATTCCACCATGTGTTCCCTGGGAAAGGCGAGACCGGCGCCATTGCCGAGCATCTCGGCTATTGACCCCCGATCGCACGCCATGACATGTACCCCCTGCCGCATCGCCTCGTAGATGACCAGCGGTTCGGCCTCATTCGCGTAGTTGGTTGGGAACAAAAAAACATCCAACTGACGATAAAACCGCTCCTTTTGCGCGCCGTACAGGGGACCCACGTATTCCACGTCTTTTGCCGCCGCGAGCAATTTATCGAATGTTTGCCGCGCCTCAGGTGACACCGGGCCGGCGACATGCGCCCGGTATTCCACGCCGCACTGCCTCAGCCTCTCCAGAATAGCGAAGAACTCAACAATGCCTTTTTCGAAAGTGATGTTTGACAGGAACCCCAGGTGCAGGGGCGCAGCGTCGTCGCCGGGCGCGCGCGGATCATCGTCCGAATCGTAAAAGGCGGCATTCGATACCACCCTGACCGCGGCAGGACTCAGAGCGTATACCCTCGCCAGCGTTTCGCCCATATTCGGACTCAACACGATATGCGCTTCGTTGCGCACGAGAGCAAAGAAACATCGATTGAACCATGAAGGCGAATTGATATAAACAAAACTATGGTGATGAACGAAGATTGGCCGCCGAAATAATTTGCTGATGAGCACGTAGAATAAATCGAGGAGTTGACCGCGGCCGCCGGACAGCGCCAGATAACAAACCATGTCGCGCCGTCCAAGGCACCTGCCAAAATACTTTACAGGCTTGGCAAGCTGCTCCAGGACGCCAAATGCCCGAGCACGCAGCTTGGGCGCCCGATTGAACACCTCTACCGGCATTCTCATTCTCAGGCGATCCAACATCATCCCGCACACGTTTGAAAAGCCATTGACGGGAGGCGGCAGCGGACCGACAAACGACACGCAGCGCGTCATCCCTTGGCTCCCGCCATGCGCAAACATCCATCCAATATCTGGGTCGCCGACCGCTCGGGCGTGTAGTTGGAAATGACCTCCAGACAGTTTCGCGCGACCGTCTCGCGATCAACCGACAATTGCATGACGGCAACCAGCGCCTTATGCAAGGCATCGACATTTCCCACTTCAAACGAGTAGCCCGTCACTCCATCCAGTGCCAGGTTCGGCACGCAGCCGCATGCGCTGCTTACCACCACCGGACATCCATAGCTGAGGGATTCATTGATCACCAATCCCCACGGCTCGCTATGACTCGGCAACACCAACGCGGTGCATTTGAAAAACAATACTGCAATTTCATCCAGGTTCTTGGTTCCCAAGAACGAGATTGCGTCGCCCATTGCAAGCGCGGCCACGCGATCCTTCAATTGTTCTGTCAGAGGACCGGAGCCGACCAGGTCCAATCGCGCCTTCGGATAGGATTTGTATATGGCGCAAAATGCCTGGAACAAATCATCAAGACCCTTTTCGGGCGACAATCTGCCCACGTAAAGAAAGTGCGGTTCATCCGCGCGGCCTTGCCGGTTCGAGCTGTAGTGGGAAAGCACTTTGACCGCACTATAGCCGCGCGGCAGTGCGGCAGCCTGGCATCGCAACGCGATCTTCGACTCGCTGACGCCATAACTCATCAAGTATTCTTTGCTTCGAGTCCCGTAGCAAAAAAAACCGTTGCACCAGCCGAAGAACCAGCGTTTGGCGAGTTCTCTCCAGGCGGTCTTTGGCCGATCAGCAGTCGTCGAATCGCAAAAGACCGCGCGCTTTCGGCGCAACACAATGCAGACCAGCAGCATGACCCAATATTCTGTGCGGTTGTATCCCGGCATGATGACCAGATCAACCGGATTCTTGACCAGATCACGGGCGAGCGCACCAATCCGCCGGATAAGCGGAGCCCCGTCGTATGAGCCGCGGAACAGCAGCCTGAAGGGGTATTGATGATATGAAAGATCGACCCCGCCAAGCTCCACCCGCAATTCTTCCGTCTCAGCAATCTGAATGAACGAGGGTGTTATGCCGCGGGATCTTCCGCCCAAATCCACCTGGGAAAACACCACGCCCTTGTGCCTGGCCCAAAGATTATTATGGTATATCGCTACTCGCATAGTCGTCGGTGGCGCAGCGCGCCCGTCAGGACACCAGGGGGCGGGCGCCCATTCGTCCGGCAACCCGGTGACGTACGCCCAATTTCATGGACAGCAGTACAGCGGCAAAACAGAATGCCAGAAAAGCCGCGCTGGCGAATCCCATCGCAATCATCAGCGATCCGCGCAATACGATCATCAAAAAAACAGAGGCGTAAATTGCCATGGGAAACGCGACCCATCCGTCGCGCCGTAGGGCAAGTCTGTTCAAAAGCGCCACGAATATAGCCAGAATGCACGCATAAAGAACCACGCCCGCCGGCCCGAAGTCCAGGTACCCCTCGGCGGCGAGCGGCGCGGATAGATTGGTGAACCACATGCTGTAGTTTGTGATGAGGTAGTCGGCCAGAAATATTCCCGTTGCCAGCGGTTTCGCGCTCCAAATCGAACTCGGCACAAAAAACAACAGGGAACCCATCAATTGATGGCCCCACTGCATGCCGTGGACCTTCACAATTTCCACGGCCGTATAGATATTGGCCCAAGAATCATAGTTGACGGAAAAGTAGTGATCCGCGATTTGATCGGAAAATTGGCTCAAAGATACGTCCGCCAGGGTTTGCTTGTGATTGTGGGTGAATATGGTGATCGCCGGAAATACCAAAACCATGCTGCCGACCAGCAACAGCAGACGCCGGGTTCCGGTTGCAAACCAGTTCTGAAATAGAACGAGCAGCAGAGCGAGATACATGGGGCCCAGAGCATTGCGCTTCTCGGTATACGGGTTCTCCGTGACGATCACCAGAAGAAACAGCAGCAGCAGCACGCAGACCCGGCTGAATAATAGTTTACGGCCTGATCGGACCGTTTCATGCAGAAGAATCAAGAGGGTCGCAGAAGGAAGAAACAGCAGAAACCTGTTCATCACCAATGAAGCCGGCGAAGCCACCTCCGCAGTCTCAACCGATCGGTACGCATGCGGCGCCGCCACTGCCACGACGGCGAAGCACAGAACGAGCGCCAGTCCGACGGCTCCCGCAGTGAACTCCTGGCGGGGCTTGACCGGTGCGCGGGGTTTGACCGGTACGGCAGCGGTTGGCTCGAAGTTCCCGCCGCGCCTGCTCACGAATGCGTAAAAAACCGTGAATGCGATCATGAAGAGCGCGCAAACCAGATTCGTCAACGCGACTCCATCAACCCTAACGGTAGAAGTATTGATGAGACGCTGCGGCATGCTCATCAACTGGACCTTTGGGGCCAAATCGAGAAACAACCAATTGAAAATGAAAACGATGATGTCCGCCGGCGCAGCGGCAATCTGCCGCACGCCAAATCTCAGCTGTATCAGCAGCGCAATCGTCACGACGACGCTGGAAAGTATGAGTTCGATTCCGGCCGAGGCCAAGCTATTGATGAACACTATTTCGATCAGCACTATCACCAGTGCAAATAGCATCCGCAAGCTAAAAACGTCGATCGCTGACTTTGTCTTCATCTTGGGCCAAATCCGAAATACAGCAACGCAGGTTCGCGAAACAACAGCAACCTTACCGCTCAATGCTCATTGAGAACGCTGCCGATGACGTTTACTCCGGTGTCGGTCAATATCTCCATCGCCGCGGCCAACTTCGACTGCCGTGTCTGATTGCGGCGCGCAACCATTACCGCATTGCCGGCGTTCGCCGCCAGAATCTGCGCATCCGCGGTTTCCGACACCGCCGGCGTATCAATGATTACCAGGCTGAATTGAGCGGCAAAATGATCGAGAATCACTTCGAAGACCGGACGAGCGAGCAACTCCTGGGGGTTGGGCGGGATGATACCCGCCGGCAACACGAACAACCGCAGTTGCGGATGAATCCGGCGGGCGATTTCCCGGCCCGCGCGTCCCGTCAGCAGAGCGGACAACCCCACCGAATTGTCGATATTGAATAGTCGATGTTGGCGCGGATGCCGCATGTCGGCATCGATCAGCAACGTCCGCTCTCCGAGCTGCGCAAACATCGTCGCTAGATTGGCGGCGAGCCAGCTTCGGCCTTCACCTCGTTCAGCGCTGGTGACGGCGAACGCTTTGCGGCTGGCGCTATTGAACCAACGCAGAATCAATTGGCTGCGCAACGCGCGCAGCGGTTCAACCGCTTCGCTCTGCGGCTGATGGGCCGCGATGACATCATCGGCCACGCCGCCCACCCCGCCCCGTGCCAATACCGGATAATTGTATTGCTGCGCCAGGGCCGACTCGATGTCGTGCTCCGTGATGCGCTTCATCTGCACTGCCGCCTCGCCAAATCGCACCCCGTGCGCATTGGCAAAGCGTTGAATGTCGTCCACGTCCTGGGTATTCAGCCGGCCCTGTTCGACGAGTATTGCGCCTATCGCACGGCCGCGATCCTGTGGAGCATCCTGGCGCTTCATCATTATGGGCCTATCTGCAACTTTGTTCATTTGAGGCTCTTGATTTGAACGGCGAAAAAACTCAAATTACCGATGGTTCGAGTCGGCCAGTTGCCGTCTGCGGCGCACGGGCATCGATTGGACGCACTTGGATGAAAGGGATTTTACCGAGCAAGGGCACTCCTAGAACTTCCAACATATCTTCGTCTTCGCGCACGCAGCGGTTGCGCATCTCGGCCGACACAGCACCCCCGATTCCGAGCACGCCGCCCAGAAATACTGCCAGTATCAAATTGATCACGAGCTTGGGACTGGAAGGATCCTTGGGCACCGATGCAGTACTCAATTGCACGACGTTGGTCTGCTGCGTCAGACTCTCCAAGTTGCTTTGTGCCAACCGCTGGGACACCTCGTCCAGATCACGCTGCGCCGATGTCACGTCGCTTTGGAACATCGCTGACTGATCATGTTGATATTTCAACTCGAGGACGCGCTTCTTCTGGGTCTCCAGCGCTTGGCGCACTTCGTTTTCACGGCGCACATTGACCTGGGTCGTACTGCCGAGGGATGCCGCGATATTGGCACTCTCTTGCGCGATGCGGCTTCGCAGGTTGGAAATCTCCCCTTCCACTGCCTGGTAGTCAGGATGGTTCTTGCCCAGGCGGGAGGCAATATCCGGCCTCTTAGCCTCGGCCTGCGACAAGGCGGCCTTCAGCGTCTGAATGACCGGGCTTTGCAGTACTTCCGGCAACGAATTGATGTCGGCACCGACCTGATGCTGGCGCGATTGGCTTTCTTGCCGCTGTCCCTGGATATTGACCAATTCGGTGGACAGTTCGGCCAAGCGTGCGTTCTCGACGTCCAGTTTTTCATCCGTCGCAATGATCCCATTCTTGCTTTGAAAGTCGGACAGCAGCTTCTGCTTTTGCTGCAGATCCGCTCGCAGCTCACGCGAGCGCTGATCGAACCAGCTTGCGTACTGCTTGGCCGGCTCGACTTTCAATTCGATATTGGTTTCTATCGCGGCCTGCGCAAAACCGTTGGCCAATGCCGCGGCCGTAGCCGGGTCTGACCATTGGACCGATATATCGATAACGTTGCTCGCGTGCGTCGGGCTGTCGTGAGCGGGCGCGACGAGAAGTTTTTTCTCCAGAAGAAAGTTCGCAATGGTAACGCTGATATCATCGTTGGTGCCCTTCGCCCATAGCTTCCGGGCCTCAGGCTGCTGGTCCAGCTTCAAGGTCTTGACGACTCTCTGTGCCACGCGTTCGCTGGAGATGATGTCGGCTTGCGTATTGACGTACGTGGCCGGTGGCTGCCCAGCCATGCCCGCGCCGCCACCACCATTCGCAGAAACGGGGTCGGTTTTAGTGTCGACGACGATGGAAGCTATCGCCGTGTATTGCTTCGGCCAAACGAAGCTTGCGAATGCGACCAAGAGAACCACGGCCAGGAAAATGCCCGCGGCAATCCGCCAGCGGGCCCGCAGAATCACCAGAAATTGATTGAAGCTCATGCTAAGCGCGGCCTCCGTGGCGGCAACTAGGTAAATTCAATTTGATCAAAACAAACTCTCTTTGACGTAGATGACGTCCTTGTCCTGGACGTCGTCATCCATTGAAACGCCCTCTTCCTTCACTTTTCCATTGGCGTCACGGCGGTGTCGAACAATGCCGCGCTGTGTCCCCTTGCCGGTGAGGCCGCCGCCGGTCGCGAGCGCCTGGATCACCGTCATGGCACGCTCTAGCCGATACTGTCCGGGCTTTTGGACTTGTCCATAAATGTAGAACATGGGGGCGCGATTGACATAGACCGTATCACCGCCATATAGCTCAATGTCATCGGCTGTATTTCCGGTCGATGACATTTTCACAATATCAACGTCTCGTCGAAATGATTTGCCGTTGCGTACGCCGGAAACCGAGACCAGCTCGCCACCGGTGGGCGAGACTCCCCCGGCCGCGGCAAGCATTCCAGAAACATGGCCGCCCGCCGCGTCGACCGAATATCGGCCGGATTTATTGACTTCGCCGATCACGGATACCAAGTTCCCAAAGCCTTCGGTCAGCAGAATATTCACCTGCGGATTGACGACAAAACCGCCATCTCTCAGCATTTGCGCGATTTTGCTCTCCGCAGCAGGCAGAGTCAGGCCTTTCACCGGCACAGAGCCGATGAGCGGATAACCGATTGCTCCAGACTCCGATACTCGAACATCGAGGCTCAAGTCGGGATTCTTGAACACGCTGATCTTCAAGATATCGCCCGGAGCCAACAGATATTCCGGCTGGGCGCTCGCCGGCGCCGCGCCGAACCCGAGGGCGCAGACGAAGCACAACGCCAATAGGCCAAACCCGCGGCGAAGCCGCTCTGCGAGTTGAGTTTTAGGATTCACGGCTGCGTATGCTGAGTTCATAATTTTATACTTCTTGCAGATGCCAGTCCCTACCCAAAGAGTACTTCAAAAGTACCTCGACATCCTGTCTTAGCGAGATGATTTTAGTGTCTTTTCTTTCACGCAGCCACATCATCCGGCGCAGCCAGGCCACCCGGCACGTCATCCGGCAGGTCCGCTGACTCATCTTCAATTGCGTCCGGTGCAAACATGCGGTTCAAAACGGCGTCGCGCTCGAAATGTTCCTCGGCGAAACTCCTCGCCCGCCCGCCCAGCAAGAACCTGGCGTCCGGGTTGTCTGCGAGTTCAGTAATCGCCAGTGCAAGCTCTTTGCTGTCTTCCGGCGCCACGACCAAGCCGCACTTGGAGACAATCTCGCTGATTTCGGTTTCCGGACGGCATGTCGCAATCACCGGCCGGCCGCTCGCGAGCATGCCGCTCAGTTTCGAAGGAAGCACCAGATCGGCGGCGTCGGGGCTCTGTGGCAACAGATGAATGTCTGCCATCCCGAGCAAGTCCGAAACACGCCCAGCGGGCTGCAGCGGCATGAAGCAAATATTCGGCAGGCCGGTCGCCGCGGATTCGAGTTGCGGCTTCATGACTCCGTCGCCGCAGACGACGAACGCGATGTCGGGACGCGATCTGAGGAGTCGAGCGGCTTCGGGTATCACCATCAGTCCCTGCTTGCCGCCCAGCGTCCCCGAGAACAATACGACAATCGCGTCCGAGGAAATTCCGAGCTTCTCGCGGTAGCTGCCATTCTTCGGAGGCTTGATTCGAGAAAGATCTACCCAGTTTGGCAGATACCGGGTTTTGCCGGCGGTCACACCCTTACTAAGCAGGCGCTCAATCATGCGGCCGGAAATCGTTGATACGGTGTCGAATCGCCGCAACAGTGATCTTTCCACGCGCAATACGATTCGCTGCAAAAGCCTTCCCTTCAACAGCCCCATGCTGAATGCGACGTCGACCTCGAAGTCCTGCAGGTGCAGCCATCGCTTGGCGTGGCACAGCCATGCCGTCAACAAGCCGGCCGGAGCGCACATGAACGCCGGAGCAACGGTCAACACGACATCAGGTCGCCATCCGATCTGCCAAAGCATCACCGGAAACGAGGTGATCGCAAACGACAGAAGGTGCAGTATTCGAGTGAGCCCGCCCGGGGACTTTGGAACCCACAGAGGAGTACGCCAGACATCGACTCCGTGCCACTTTTCGCGACGGTAGAGCGGCCACCGATATTTCTTGTCTACTTGCCACGCCGGATAGTAGGGCGGCGCGCACACCACACGAACTTCGTGACCATGCTCGGCGAGCCACCAGGCCATTTCACCTGAATACTTGCCGATGCCGGTCGGCTCAGGCGCAAAATTGGCGCTGTATATCAATATTCGCATTAATCGCCCCTAAACCTGCCCAAGCAGATCCTTGAGGCCGTAGTTCGCCAGACATGCGCAATTAAAGATGCCAGACATCAGCGCTGCTCGACGTAAGTTGTGGTCTGACACGGCGGGTTCATCCGCACCCCCCTAAGGCGCATCGATGGCCTTGCCTTGCCCGCAGTCAAGCAATCCGCGGGAGGGACGCCCGGTGGAGGCCGCTGAGGCGTCGGCGATTGCCGACATGCAGGCAACAATGCGCACGCCGGCTCGGGAGAGTTTTGCGGCCGCGTGGAGGAATCCATCCTCGAGAATCGATACTTGACATCCCGATTTTTTTGCCGCCCGCCGGAACCGCAATCCCCCGCAGCGGGAACAAAAAAGCAGCACGCGAAGAAACGCCGTCTTTTCGGCTCTCAAATCGTCAATTTGCGCATCGCTTGGCCATCACTGCCGCACGCGCGGTTGGCGGAACTGCGTGACACTTTTGTTCTGCCGGTTTCTTTGCCTGTCTGTGCACCAAGACACAGTGCCCGTTCTCATTTCCTCTGATGTACTGCCGTCTCGATAAGGGCATACCCGGCGCAAGCCGGTGACGCAAAGCTTCCGGTCTGTGGGTCACAGATAGCGGGGTTTCCGAAGATAGCAGTGAGAGCCGTCTTTGTGAACTCACTCTATAGCTGCTCGTGTTCCGGGAATTACCAATTTCATAGGAACGGGTGGCTATGGTTTACAGGTCGAACGCGCGCGCGGCATCAGCTGCGCTGACATTGATGTTCTTGGTTTCCGCAATCAGCGGCTGCGGATCCAGCAGTAACTCCAGCGACGCCGCACCAACTCCTCCAACTACATCGACCGCGACTCCCGCGCCGACTCCCGCGCCGACTCCCGCGCCGCCCGCCACGTCCCCGACAGCCTCGACTCTCGTCACGGCATCCAATACTGGAGACGCTTGCTTGCCCGTGGCGATACCTTCGGCAACCACTTTGTTCAATTCACCGAAGCGGGTTTTTGCGCACTATTTCAACCCCTACCCAATTTCGATCGACAATGCTGCCTCGGCGAATGACTACTACAACCGGAACTATCTCAGCAAAACCGGCGAATCCGGCAAATGGGCGGCCCAAGGCGGCTTCCTTCGCCAAAGGCCCATGGGAGTTGCGGTAAACGCCAAGACGACTTGGCGGCAGCTCAACATGCAGCAAGAGGTAAGCGCGGCGATTGCACGCGGCATTACCGGATTCACGTTCGACTCGATGTCGGCGACCGATGCGACCGACAGCAACAGCGCCCTGCACCTCATGCTCGCAGCAGCGCACGCCGTCGACTCTCGCTTCAAAATTGTGGTCATGCCGGACATTACCGCGCTCGGCTCGGACAGCAATGCCGTGGTCGAAATCATCGCGGCGGCGGCGGCCAGTCCGGCCGCCTACCGGTTGAGCGACGGCCGCCTAGTCGTGTCGGCATTTGATGCCGGCTTGAACCCTGCCAGCTGGTGGCTGTCGGTAATCAGCCGGCTGACCGCCCAAGGAATTCATATCGCCTTCGTACCGACATTTTTGGGATGGTCCGCCACCGCGGACGCATTCGCGCCCTTCTCTTATGGCTTCGGCGATTGGGGATCGGCGACGGTCGGCAACGCCAGCGCGCAGCTGGGCGATCCGGAAATCGTGCATAAGACGTACGGCAAGATTTTCATGATGCCGGTCGATGGGCAGCAGTACCGCCCCAAGGATTCCGTCTATTGGGAAGCCGGAAACAGCGGGGCATTCCGGGATGCGTGGAACAGCTCGATCCAAGGGAACGCAGATTGGATCCAGTTGGTCACTTGGAATGACTTTACGGAAACCAGTGCGATTGCACCCACTACCGATGCCACTTTGCAGCGAACCATCGGTACGGGTCTTTACAATCTCACTGGCTACTATGCCACCTGGTTCCTGAGCGGCCAGCAACCTCAAATCACCCATGACGTCCTGTACTATTTCTACCGCCGTGAAGCGACGACTGCGGCAAGCCCTGCGCAAACCGACAGGGTCACCCTCGTCACCGGTGCCGCGCAAAACAGCATTGAATTGCTGGCGTTTTTGAAGAGTCCTGGGGTGTTGAAGATCACCGTCGGCGGAAAGACCTACACTCAGAACGCGGCCGCTGGGGTCGTTTCCTTCAAAGTGCCCTCTCAGGCCGGAACCCCGCTGTTCACGTTATCGCGAAGCGGCGCGGACGTATTCTCCTTCCACGGGGGTGTCCCGATCTACGGCTCGGGCGGCCTGCCGTCGGGCCTCCAGGACTTGACCTACTGGAACGGGAGCGCGTCAAAGACCGGCGTTTGTTCCCTCTAGAGCAAGCCCGAGCCGGCGTCCTTGCCCGAGCCGCCGCGGGCAAGGCGCTTGAGCCGGCGAGCCACTTGCCGGGCGAAAGTCAGATAACTTGGGATCGGTGTCCGGCAGAAAGCCAGTTTTCGGACATAGCGATCCACGGTCCATTCGGCGCTTGACCCGGCCGGGAAAAAGACGGTATCGCCCGCGACCACTCTGTGGGATGTCCCGGAGGGGTATTTTAGCTTGACCTCCCCCTCCAGGATATGGAAGGTCTCGTCGAAGCTATAAAACCAGTTGAACCGCCCGGCCGTGCAATCCCAGAAATAAGTGCTGGCCGTTCCATCCGCACTGCTCGACAGGAGTTGCAGACGCGCCACGGGCTCGCCGTCCAAGATCCAACCGGCCTGAATGGGATTCGACACCAAATTTGGGGGGGTCGTCCCCACTGTGATCAAGGTTTCAGCTGCCATAGTTTTCCAATTTATCATGAGCATAGGGCAGGCCTTGTCGGCGGAAACCGCACCGTGCACTTCAAACCGTCCTACACCATCTGAAGTCGCTCTCAAAAAGTTTGTTCGGTATAAATAAAACGCCGACAATGGCAATCAAATTCAGGGGGCCTGGATAACCGGATAGAGCATCAATGAGCGACGTTCCGAGCCGCGCATGCGACCTAATATGTCAAAAATAAACTGCCTTGATTGGGACCCGACCCTCAAGCTTGGCTTTGCCAAGCTTCAGCCGCGGGCGCGGGCTCGTTGATGAGTTCACCATTGAGCACCGTCGTGCCCCGCAACACCAGCGCCCTATTCGCTCACGCCTCCCGTACCTCGGGGCGGACGATCGTGCCGATCAACGATTGCGCCATAGCGCCCGACGCGCCGCGTCCCGCATTTTATTGCGTCCACTCCGCATCGGGAGTGGCCGGAACCGATTTCCTTGATTTGGCCCGGCGTCTCGAGCCATCGATTCGCTTCTATGGAATCCAAGCGCCGCCGAATCGGATGCCTGATATCGAATTCGGCAGCTCGGTGGAAGCACTGGCGGATTTCTACGCCGCAGCCCTGAACAAATTCCAGCCGGAGGGACCTCTATTGCTGGGTGGATACTGTGTCGGCGCAGTCATCGCGCTCGCAATGTCCGACAAATTGCGCATCCTCGGGCGCGAAGTCGGACCACTCCTCGTCATCGATGGTGTGCCGGAAAACACCGGCGTGGCATTGTCCCGCTGGGAGCCGCGCTATTGGTCTGAGCTCGCTCGTAACATACGCGGCTGGGCCAGTCACGGGGACCTGATGAGGAGCCGAACTTTTCACTCTTTGCTTTGGAGCATCACGAACAATGCCACGGCGATCGGCAAGAGAGTCATCGGACTGAAACGAGGACAAAAGTTCGGCGGCGGATATGCGATAAACGGAATCATGGACGTCTCGCGCTATCAGCCGGTCCACAAATCGTTTGTCAATCGCTTGTTCCAATCCCTGTTTGCCCACGTGCCGAAGGCCTATTCGGGAAACGTCGTTGTATATGAGGCGACGGTGAAGCCGTTATTGTATCTGCCGCAAATCGGCCGAATTTGGCAGGAATTCGCCCGTCAAGCGGAGATTGTTGAAATTGTCGGCACCCATATCAGCATGATGCACGAGCCGTACGTTGATGCGCTTGCGAAGGATATGCGCAAACGAATCGGCGCGTTTTTTTCCGCAAGTGCTTGAGCTGCGGCAGAGGCGATAACGGCGTCCGCGTCGAACGCCTTGTTGAACATGCGTCGCAATCCTGATCCTGCCATCAGTGCGCCTTTGTGGGTAGCATGAGAAAAGCAAAATCCTTCGGCGCCTCGGCGACATCCGGAATGATGTGGATGTCGGTCTCCGTACTGCTTTCCAGAGCGCTGCTATTCGTCATGCAGATCGTCTTGGGTTTTATCCTCGACGCACGGGATTACGGCATTTTTGCGGTGGTTTCTGTCGCGGTGGCTTTTGTCGGCGCGCTGCAAAACGCCGGCGCGTCAAAAATGCTCATCCAGAAGCAGGAGCAGTACCAGGTTTTGGTGAGGGACTACACCGATTTTGCCCTCTACATGGGCCTCATTGGCGGGTGCGCCCTGGTGGCGCTTGGATCGATCTTCGGCAGTTTCTACCGCAACCCAGAACTCATCTATGTCGTCAGTCTGTCCGCGCTCTCCGTCCCCTTTGCGTCCCTGATTTCGATCCAGTTCGCGCGCCTCAGTATCGATTTGCGCTTTCGCGAGATGTGCATGGTCGATTTCTATGTTGCCACGACCAACGTCGCCGTCGTTCTGATCTCGGCGTTCTTGGGTGCCAGGTACTACAGCATCGGCCTGGGGCTCGTCGTCTCAACCATCGCCAGATACTTTCTAAACCGCCGAATTACGCCAACACCAATCGCGTCCTTTGGGTTATCCAAAGCGGGTTTTCTTGCGATCCTGGGCCAGGTCAAGTGGCTGATCGTCACCGGTTTCCTGACCGGTCTTTCGCAGCAAGGGGGTTATTTCGTGCTGGGCCGCGCTATCAGTGCGGAATCTTTGGGCTACTACTATTTCGGCTTCCAGCTGACAGCGAATATTGGGCAATTGCTGGCGCAAGGTATCGGCAACACGCTGTTCCCAATCTTTACCGCCATGAAGCAGGATCCGCGGGCGTTGAACCGCGCCTTCTTGCGCGCGAGCTCGGTAATCCACTTCGCATGCAGCGTCCTTTGCCTGGGTGTGGTTGGTTTCGCACCCTGGCTGATGCATTTCGTATGGCGCGGCAAATGGGACATGGCGATCTTGACCACAGTCGTCATCGCGCTAACGCTGCCCATGCGCATGTTGTCGCCCATTGGCTCCGTGACTCTTGATTCCTTCGGCAAATGGAGATTGCGCACCGCACTCTTGGTGCTCGATGCGGGCGGTATGATGCTGGCCGCCTTGGTTGGAGCCTATGTCGACGATTTGCAGGGGGCAGCGATCGCCGTCGCGCTGCAACGCTTGTTCAGCGGCATGGTCGATTTCTCTTTCGCGGTTCGTATTCTAGGCGGCCGGGCGGCCGAAATTGCCGGTTTTGCCGCCCGTGCGTTCATGCCGTTCTGGCTACCCGCCGCAGCGCTTATGGTCGTGAATCATACGCAGCCATTGCTGACGTCCGATATCCATTCCGCGCTTTTCTCAGCCTTGCGCACGTTGGCGGCGATCGGCATTTTTACCGCGCTGGTCTACTCGATAGACCGACCGGTGATCAAGGAAGTATTCGGCGTGTTGCGTAAACTCTTGTTGCGGCAAACGCCTGCCGCCGTAGACTCATGACCGGGAAGCGTGGATGGCGAGCGCAGCGAGCAATGCCTCCGCGGCGGATTGCGGTGATGCGGGTATCATGAGGTCTCGCAGCTGCGCGCGACGCGCTTGCCAACAATCATCACCCGACAACCAAACATCCAGACAATTCTGAAGCTCAGAAAACGATTGCGCGATTGGGCCCGGTGAATAGTCCTCGAGCGGATGAAGCAGGAGTCCTCGTGTTTCCTTGTAGCGTTCCATATCGGGGAAATAGAGGATCTGCGGGCGCTGGGTAATCAAAAAATCGACATAAACGGACGAAACGTCGGTTACCAGCAAGTCTACCTGAGCCAGCAATTCGTAAAGACCAAGACCATTTTCGAACAGCGTGTGCTCGTCTATCATCGCCCAGTGGGCGTCATTCTCGAATGGCTTTCCCGAATTGATGGACATGGGATGCGGCTTTACGATCAATTTGCAGCGATTGATTTCCAGCCAGGAATGCAGCTGCTGCGCATCCGCCTCGCTCAACCCCAATACCGAATTGGTCTCCGTCCCATCGTGAGTCTTGAATCCACGCGCCGAATTCCGGTAGGTGGGCATAAAAAAAATGAGACGATTGGCATCGCCGCGCAACCGCGCCACAAACTCCACGGACTTTGGGCGTGCCATGGTCAAAAAATCATTTCGCGGGAGCCCGGTCACAAGTAGCTGATCTGAGCTGAATCCGCTCGCTTTGATGAGCACATTGCTGAAAAAGGCGGATGTGCTGATCAGATAGGTAGACAGCGGCAGTTCAGAGCCAAGTACCCCTCGCCAAATCTTTTTGATCGGCATCCCATGCCATAGGTTGACCACCAGCTTGCCCTTCGGCGGCGCATAGTTGAACAATGCGCCATGCGTATAAAAGACGTAGCTCGCCTTGAAGTAAGCCCAAATGCCGCGAAGCGAATACAGATGCGAAAAAGCAATATCGACATTGCCCAAACCGCGCCGCTGTTGCCACTCACCAAACGGCGCCGGGTCTTGGTGCACGAGCCAATGAATTTTCCCTTTCCACCGCAGCTTCTTCAGCGCCAGACACAAAGAAACACCTTGATCATCCCCATCGGGGAGGGTGACCAGCACGATCCGATCATCCATCGGGACGAGAAAGTCGCAGAGCCGAAACACACTGGCGGCTATCATGCGAACGGCAGCTTTTATAGCGACGGCTACCCTTTTCATTGCTCTGAAATCAGGTACTTGATGTATGTCGTTGAAATGCCCGCGGTCCTGGGCAAGTACGTAACTTCACAATGCGTTTTGAGGAAATCGAACTTGCCCCGCCAATCGTCCCCTATCACGAAAACATCGATCTCATTGGCGAGGACGTCGTTCACTTTCTGATCCCAGTTATCCTCTGGAATTATCTTGTCAACATGTCTTACTGCGCTGAGTATCGCGAACCGCTCAGCGTAGCTGAAGACGCTATTCTTTCCCTTCCCCAAATTAAACTCATCGGTAGAGAGTCCCACCACAAGATAATCGCCCAACGATCTTGCGCGCTCGAGCAGACGTATATGGCCGACATGGAATAGATCAAATGTGCCATACGTTAGAACCCGCTTCATTGCGCGGCACAGTGGATACCATGAACATGCATGCCAGGCGTCCCCTTATAATTATTCATAGTCGATTCGCCTTCTGGATCTGGCGCGTGACAGAGTCGGTCGGCGGATCTCCGCCGACAGGTAAAGCACCCAAAAGCGCCACCAAAGACTTATTGTGGTGTGTTCAAAATAGAAACGCAACCGCGCAGGATCTGCGTAGCCGACCGCTAGGTGTAAAATTTGCAATCACATCCAAACACCGGCGAGCGACGTCCTGTCCGCTGCCGCTGCTGTTCGCAAAGGCTTTTGAGAATAGTGGCGCCCTTATATCCGGCCCAAAGATTATTGTGCTTCGGGCGCTGGGAGTGCTCATGAGCCCAAGGCTTGTTGCCATGTTGGCGTGAGATGTAACAGCACAAAGGATGCGGCACTGTCACTTCGGGTCCACTGAAGTCCGGGCGCCCAGCGCAGCGAATGATCGCAGTCGGATTTATCCTACTGCTGCTGAGTCGCGAATTAAAACCATTGTCTAAGAAACGGCCTTGCACTCCTCGAATCGAAAATGTTCTATTAATTTATCCTTGCAAGTCGCGGCGCGCAGTGAACCATGCGAACTACGCGCTGTCATTCAATTACAACAATTCCGTATCAATATCGGCAGCACTACGAAGAGACTGAGTAACTTATCGAATGAATTCCGGCTCCCGCAATGGACAGCTCGCCGCACCGATTCGGGTCGCGGTCATTCTTGCCACCAAGGGCAGACCGCAAGCACTCCCCCAAGTGATCGGTCTATTGGAAAACCAGTCCCTGGCCCCATCGATGATTGTAATTTCTGCAACGGCGGCCTCGGATATCGAAGGCCCGTTGCAGACCGACTTGAATGTCGAATACGTCTTCGGCCCGGCCGGATTGGCTGCGCAGCGCAACTCGGGCTTGGAGCGGGTGCGCGGTCGCGCCGATGTCGCCATCTTTTTCGATGATGATTTCGCGCCTGCCGGGAGTTGGATTGAACAATGTGCGGGACTGTTTTCGTCTGAATCGAACATTGCGGGCGCGAATGGCATCGTGATTCGTGATGGAGCAAGAACGCAACCCCTCTCGTGGCAAGAAGCGCGGCAACTCATCGCGGCGCCCCGCCCGGCCGATCCGCGCACCTTGTCTGATATCGCGGATCTGTACGGATGCAACATGGCGTTCAGAATGTCCGCTATCGATGACATGCAATTCGACGAACGGTTGGCTCTCTATGGTTGGCTCGAGGACAAGGAATTCTCACGGAAGGCGGCAAAAAAGGGACGCTTGGTCGAATGTAATTCTCTCCTCGGTGTGCATCTGGGGCTACAGTCAGGGCGAGTATCCGGCAAGAGGTATGGCTACTCGCAAATTGTGAATGCTTGGTATTTGCACAAGAAGGGGGCGCTATCGCTGCGTGAGGCTTCGGTCCATATTTTGAAGCCCCTCATCGTAAACGGCGCAAAATCGTTTCTACCCGCAAACCATATCGATCGACGCGGGCGCCTGCATGGGAACCTGGTCGGCCTTATTCATCTGCTATCCGGTATTTGCCGTCCCGAAAAAGTTACTGAACTCTAGTTGCCTCACTCATGAAGCACGCGGTGAACTTGCTGTATGCACGCTGAGCCTTCACCCACAGCTGCAGCAACCCGCTTGACGCTGCCGCAACGCACATCACCAACTGCAAAAATGCCGGGAATACTGGTCTCGAAAAACCCGGGTTGACGGGAATTCGTCCAGTTCGACGGCGGCAGATCTTCGCTGTGCAAATCGGAGCCGGTGCGGACAAATCCCTTTTCGTTGAGTGCAATGCAGGAATTCAACCAACCGGTGCAAGGCAGCGCTCCCGTCATGAGAAACACGTGACCAATATCATGGGTCTCGGGCGAATTGCCCGGCGCAGTTTTCCAGGTCACGCGGGCAAGTTGCTCATCGCCTTCGAGTGATGTTATTTCGGTTCGAGTACGCAAAATAATGTTCGGCGTGTCTGCAATACGGCGAATGAGATATTGCGACATGGTGTCCGCGAGGCCGTTGGCTCGCACCAGCAAGTTGACGCGCTTGCACGTGGCTGCGAGATAGACCGCGGCCTGACCTGCGGAGTTGCCGCCGCCCACCACAACGACTTCTGCGGTTCCGCAACGCCGGGCCTCGGTAGCCGTCGCTGCATAGTACATTCCCGTACCCAGAAAGCGCGACGCGTTTTCCAGCGCCAACTGTCGATACTCGGCGCCGGTGGCAATGATCACCGTACGCGTGCGCACCGCATGGCCATTCGCAAATTCAATCGCGTAAGGCCGCTGCTCGCAGTTCAAGTGCAGCGCGGAGTACGCAGTTCTGATTTCCGCACCAAATTTCTGAGCCTGAATCTGCGCACGAGCAGCGAGGGCCAAGCCGGAGATCCCCGTGGGGAATCCCAAATAGTTCTCGATCTTCGAACTCGATCCGGCTTGACCACCCGGCGTACCGGTTTCAAGCACCAATACGTCAAGCCCCTCGGATGCGCCATAGACTCCCGCGGCCAGCCCCGCCGGCCCCGCGCCGACAACGATGACGTCCCGAACCCGGTCGTCATCGATCTGCTGGTTCATCCCCAAGCAGGCGGCGACTTCTTCGTTGCTCGGATTCTTGAGCACCACGGAACCGCGGCAGACCACGACCGGAATGTCTTCGACCTTGACCCGGAAGCGGTCCAGCAATTCGCGGACCGATGCGTCGCTGTCGACATCGAGATTCACGAACGGATAGGTGTTGCGGGTCAGGAACTGCTGCAGCCGAAGGGTACCCGCGGAATGCATTGAGCCCAGCAACACGACGTCACTGCTTTGCGTCGAAATGAGGGCCGCGCGCCGCAAAATAAAGGCGCGCATGAAGAGCTCGCTCAGTTCCGCGTCGGTCTGAAAAATCGTGCGCAGATGCGTCTCGTCGATCGACAGCACCTCGCCGCCTTCGCGCACGCGCATGCGCACCACCGCGCTGATGCCGCGCAGGGTGCCCACGTCGCCGGAAAAACTTCCCGCGGTGTGGACAACGATGAGTGTCTCCCCGGTTAGGGTTGGCTGCACGATCTCGATGCTTCCGGAAAGAACGACATACATCGGCAGCCGGTCGCCGGGCTCGGCCAGCACCTCGCCCTTTTGAATGACGCTCTTGCGGCCATGCGAACTGAGGCGAGCGATTTGCACCGGCGTGAGGTGCGGAAACATCTGCTCCCTGCGGCCGGCGTACGGCGATTGCGCGATGGAACCTTCGAGCTTTGCTTCGGTGTTCACGGGCTCGGATATTGCGACTAGAGCTTTTGCACGACAACCCGGCCCTGCGCGTTCACATACACGTGATAGCGGTTGCCGTCCTTACAGGTTGCGGTGTAGTCGCTGTCAGCATTGCGTTTGGCGTTGATCACCTGATCGCAGGTCATCCCCTGAAGTGCAATGGTCGCTTTGAGATCCTTGCTGAATCCTGAATCGTCGGCAGCCAGAACCGGAGCGGTACCGACTGTGGCGGCCATCATCAATGTAAGAGCAAATATACGCAGTGCCATGCCATTCTCCTAAACAAAAATCCTAGATCTTCGCCAACTTATCGGGGTCCGCGAGAATGTTCCAAATCGCTTCTTTCGAGGACGAGATCGCCGCGGCGAGCGGCGGATCGCCGTCCTGCAGCAGGCTCAAGACTTTCAGCAGCAGCAAATCGTAACGCTGTCGGAACTCCGGTCCAGGCGGTGGCCTGGCTCTTTTATACAGCGCGCGAAAATCCCCGAGCAGATCGTCGACCTGGTTCTTCAGTGACAGCTTTGTGAAGACCCCAATCGCCTTGGTGTCCCTAAGGCGCTGCTCCAGGCTCGCAAGATCAAGAGTGGGCGCTGCCGGCGCCGCGACCGGCGGCGCAGCGACAGGCGGCGGTTTCGTTGCAGCCACGCTCGCCGATTTGTTCGCAGAACTCGGCGGCGGCGCTTTCGTTTTCGCAGGGCTCTCTGCGGGAACAGCGCTCGCAGGCTCAGACACAGGTGCAGGTGCAGGTGCAGGTGCGGGTGCGGGTGCCGGTGCCCGTGT
>DASQPK010000010.1:0-15191 GCA_035643995.1 Steroidobacteraceae bacterium
CCCGGACTCGCCAACCGCTTCGCGGCGGCGAGCGGCCGTCCGGTCCCGCACATGGGTTGGAATACGCTGAGCATCGAGCGCCCCAGCGCCTTGCTCAACGGCCTGTGTCCAGGCGATTACGCCTACTTCGTGCACAGCTATGCGCTACCCGCGAGCGCCGCGACCATCGCAAGTACCCAGTATGGCGATCTTTTCAGCGCCTGCGTGCAGTGGCGCAACTTCTATGGTGCCCAGTTTCACCCGGAACGCTCAGGCCACGTCGGCGCGCGCCTGCTGCGAAATTTCCTAGAGCTGTAGCGTTCAATGCATCTCATTCCCGCCATCGACTTGCGCGACGGACATTGCGTACGGCTGCTGCACGGGGACTTTGAGGCCGAAACGCGCTATCCAACCGATCCTGAGACGCTGCTGATCAAATACCGCAACTTGGGCGCCGACTGGCTGCACATCGTGGACCTGGACGGCGCTCGCGGCGGAACGCTCGACAATCGGGAGATCATCCTGCAGTTGGCTGCGCAGAAGGCCGTCAAGCTGCAAGTGGGCGGCGGCTTACGCAATACCACGGCCCTCGCGCAAGTGCTGGACGCCGGCGTCGCGAGAGTCGTGGTTGGCAGTGCGGCGCTCACTCAAACAGAACAAGTGCAGGCGTGGCTCAAACATTTTGGCCCAGACCGTCTCACCCTGGCTTTCGACGTGTGCATCGATGATCGCGGTGTGCCCCGGGTCATGACCCATGGATGGCAACGACAATCCGAACACACCCTGTGGAACGCGGTCGAGTTCTACGTTGCCTCGGAATTGAAACATGTGCTGTGTACTGATGTCGACCGCGACGGCGCATTGACGGGGCCGAACGTCGGCCTGTATGCGGAAGCCGTGCGACGCTATCCGCACATCGAATGGCAGGCCTCGGGAGGCATTCGCAACGTTCACGATCTGCACGCCTTGGCCAAAGTAGGCGCCAGCGCCGCCATCAGCGGCAAGGCATTGCTGGAAGACTTGATTCCCGTCGAGGAATTGCAACCATTCTTGCCAAACGCATAATTCCCTGTCTCGATGTGCGTGACGGGCGGGTCGTGAAAGGCGTCAGATTTCGCGATCACCGGGTGGTGGGCGACATCTTGGAACTCGCGGCGCGTTATCGGGATGAAGGAGCGGATGAACTCGTGTTTTATGATATCTCAGCGAGCCCGGAGGAGCGTACCGTCGACCGCGCCTGGGTTTCGCGCGTGGCGCGCACCTTGGATATCCCGTTTTGCGTTGCCGGTGGAATTCGTTCGGTGGCCGAGGCCGAGGAGGTCCTGGCGGCAGGGGCGGAAAAGATATCCGTCAATTCGCCCGCACTCGAGAATCCTGATCTCATCAACGCACTCAGCGAGAGATTCGGCGCCCAATGCGTGGTGGTCGGCATCGACAGCCAAACGA
The DNA here is from genome assembly GCA_035643995.1 of Steroidobacteraceae bacterium. Lineage (GTDB taxonomy): Bacteria > Pseudomonadota > Gammaproteobacteria > Steroidobacterales > Steroidobacteraceae > Bog-1198. Next base: position 1,426 of record DASQPK010000010.1, read on the forward strand.
TCGAGGGCGAATACCGCGTGCAACAATTCACCGGCGACGTGCGGCGTTCGCGAGACACGGCGCGCAGCACGCTCGAATGGGCCGAAGAGGTGCAGCGGCGCGGCGCCGGCGAGATCGTTCTCAATTGCATGGCGAGCGACGGCGTGCGCGGCGGGTACGATATCCCCCAACTCAAGGCGGTGCGTGAGATTTGTCACGTGCCCCTGGTGGCCTCGGGCGGCGCCGGCAGCGCGCAACACTTTGCCGACGTTTTCCAATCGGCGCACGTCGATGCCGCGCTCGCTGCCGGCGTGTTTCACTCCGGCGAGATGACCATTCCAAGCCTGCGGCGTGAGTTGCGCGCGCTGGGAATTGAGGTACGGCCTTGATGCTGCCCACCCTTGATTGGCAAAAGATGAACGGCTTGGTCCCGGCCATCGTTCAAGATGCCGCATCCGGCGCCGTGTTGATGCTGGGCTACATGAACCGCGAGGCCCTGGCGGCGACCGAGGCCACCGGCCGCGTCACCTTTTGGAGCCGAAGCAAGGGCCGCTTGTGGACCAAGGGCGAGAGTTCAGGTTACTTTCTCGAGGTTCGCAGTATTTCCGCTGATTGCGACCAGGACACCTTGCTGATCTTGGCGCAGCCCTCAGGACCCGCCTGCCATCTGGGCACGGCAACCTGCTGGGGCCAGGACGCACCGCGGTCACTCGCTCAAGACCTCGCCTTTTTGGCAACACTCGAACAAATCGTGGCGCAGCGAATTGCTACGCGGCCCGAAGGCAGCTACACCGCAAAACTCATCGACGCGGGGATCACCCGCATCGCGCAGAAGGTCGGCGAAGAAGGTCTGGAACTGGCCCTGGCGGCGGTGGCGCAATCCGATGGAGAAATCATCGGCGAGGCCGCGGATCTGCTGTTCCACACCGCGCTGCTGCTCAAGGTAAAGGGGCTGTCGCTGGCGCAAGTGGTGGGCGAACTCGAGTCGCGTCACCGTGGGCGTGAAACTCCCGCTACTCGCCCGTGAACTTCGCCGGCGTCCTGTTCACTCCAAAGCTGGACATCAGTCGCGCGCCAGGAATCACCCCTCGATGCCCGTTGCGCTACGACTTGTAATTGCGCCGCAGCGCATAAAATGCAATCCCCATCCACACGACATTGAGCGCCACCGACGGCCACGCGTTGTTATAGGCGCAATTGATGATGAATCCGGCCGCACCCACGATATTCATAACTTGATAAACCCAGGAGCGTGCCTGGATCTTGCCGAACGATAGCAGGCCATACGCCGCCAGGATGAGCGCCGCTGCGCTCCAGCCGGCGAGTGAAATAAAGGTGCGGAGCGTCAAGGGGATTGCGCGGGTGCTGACACTGCGGCAACCGGCAAGCGCAGCCTGAATTCTCGCCTCACCAACCAGAGGCTGAAGATTGCCTGCAGCGCGACGCTTGCGACCGACACGAACCACACGTGGATCAATTCAAAATGCGGTTGTGTGGACATCCACAGCACCGGCAAGGCGAAGGTGACGAGCCGGCTCGCGGAACTCACCACCGCGGGCACCGTATTGCCCAGTCCTTGAAACACGGCCGAGCACGTGAACACGAAGCCCGACGCCAGAAAATTCCACGAAATCACCTGCAGATACTGGGTGCCCACCGCCAAGGCAGTTGGGTCCTTGGTAAAGGCACCGATGACCCACGCCGAACCCCACTGGCAAAACAAGGTCAGGAATACCATGATGCAGCTGCCGATCAACGTCGCCAGCAAAAAGGTTTCGCGAACCCGCAGAAATTTACCGGCGGCGAAGTTTTGCCCGACGATGGGCGCCGCGGCAAATGCCACCGCCATCGCCGGCAAGAACATGCTTTGCATCATGCGCATGCCGATTCCAAATCCGGCCTGGGCGTCCTGGCCAAAGCGGCGCAGCACCCAATAGAGAACCGCCATCAAAAAAAACATGAGCAGAAATTCCCCGCCCGCCGGCAGGCCCACCGCCAACAGTCGGCGCCATACCGCAAACTGCGGACGCCACAGCGCAGGATTGAAACCGACATATTTTTCCAGGCGGTGAAAATACAAGGTAAGCATGACAACACCTACGCCCAGCGAGATGGAGCTCGCGAGACCTGCGCCGGCGACACCCATGGGGTGCCCCGTTCCCCAGCCTGCAATGAGGATCGGCGCCAAAACGGCATTCAAGATGACGGTCAAGACCTGCACGATCATGGTCGGCTGAACGATCCCTGTTCCGCGCAATGCAGAACCCATGACGACCAGTCCGAACTGCAGCGCGAGGCTCGGCAGAAACCAATGCAAGTACTGGATTCCAGCCGCCACGGTGGCGGGGCTCGCACCCAATGTCCCTACATAGAGGGGTCCAAGCCAAAGCCCCAGTACCATCGTAACAACGGTGCAACTCGCAGAGATCGCCAGGCTCTGATTGAAAACCAAATTGGCTTCTGTCTGATCCTTGCGCCCCGCAGCGTGCGATATCAGCGTGACGGTGCCCACGCCCAAAACTTGTGTTGCCGCAAAGACGATGAACATGACATTGCCGGCGGCGCCCACGCCCGCGATCGCGGCATCACCCAACCCGGCGACAAAGTACAAATCGATGAGAAAGTACAGGGTCTGAAAGAACATGCCTGCCGCGATGGGCAGCGCCATCTGCAAAATGTTTTTGGCGATCGAACTGTCGGTCAAATCCTTCATCGGAGACTTCCTCGGTCCGTCGGCATCCGCCATTGTGCCATAGCGTCAAGACTCGGACTCGGGCGCCTGATTGGGATTCCCCGTTCGCGTGCGCAAATGCTACGCTGCGTCGAATGAACTCCTTGCCCCCGGTCACAAAATTCGCCGACATCGAGGCCTTGTCGCGCGCCCTCGCCAACCAAATCGCCGCGAGCCTGAAAGCGGCGATTGCGGCGCGCGGACTCGCCAGCCTGGTCGTATCCGGCGGGAAATCGCCGATGAAGCTATTCGAAGCGCTGCGCATCCAGGAGCTCGATTGGAGCCGCGTCTGCATCGCGCTCGCCGATGAGCGCTGGGTCGACCCTTCAGATCCCGCCAGCAACGAGAAGCTGGTGCGCGACGTGCTGCTCCAGGGACCGGCGGCGGCGGCACGGTTTCTCGGCCTCAAGAATGGCGCGCCCACACCCGACACCGGCGCGGTATCGGCGTGGGAGACCTTTGCACGCATTCCGCGCCCGTTCGATACCGTCGTGCTGGGCATGGGCGACGATGGCCACACGGCCTCGCTCTTCCCCGGCTCGCCCAATCTTCCGAGCGCTCTTAATCCGGCAGCGGTAGCCGGATGTGTCGGGATGCGGGCACCCGTTGCGCCGCAGCCGCGCCTGAGTTTGAATTTGAGCGCGCTGCTCGACGCCCGGCGCATCGTCATACTCATCACCGGCGACCCGAAATGGCGCACCTATCTTGCCGCCGGTGCGGAGGGCCCCGTGCAGGACATGCCGGTGCGGGCGGTGCTGCGCCAGACGCGCACGCCGGTCGAGGTGATGTGGTCGCCATGAAAGCCGACTTGCAGCTCGAAGACGAGCGCACCGCGCTCAGCAAGGAAGCCCTGAAGGGCGCCTTCCTGGATGACTTGTTCTATATGCAGGGTAAGTTCCCGGCCCTGGCTACCAAGAATGACTACTACATGGCACTGGCCTATGCGGTTCGTGACCGCATGTTGCAGCACTGGATCAGCACCGCAGCCGCCTACACCAAGCAGGCCTCCCGAACGGTCGCGTACCTCTCGGCCGAGTTTTTGATGGGACCGCACTTGGGCAATAACCTCATCAATCTCGGTATTCTGGATCGCGTTCGGGAGTGCATGACCGAGCTGGGCTTGAATCTCGATGAGTTGCTGCAGCAGGAGGAAGAACCGGGCTTGGGCAACGGCGGCCTGGGCCGCCTGGCCGCCTGCTTCATCGATTCGCTGGCCACCCTGGAAATTCCGGCCGTCGGCTATGGAATTCGCTACGAGTTCGGCATTTTCCATCAAGAGATCGTCGACGGCTGGCAGGTCGAGAAAACCGATAAATGGCTGCGCTTCGGCAATCCCTGGGAACTGAAGCGGCCCGAATGGGCGGTCGAAGTGAAATTCGGCGGCAGCGCGGAACCTTACGTCGATGAACAAAATCGCCTCAAAGTTCGCTGGGTGCCGCACAAGACCGTCATCGGCGTGCCCTACGACACACCCATTCTGGGCTACAAGACGAATACGGCGAACACGCTGCGGCTGTGGCGCTCCGAGGCTCCGGAATCCTTCGACTTCGCGATTTTCAACAGCGGCGACTACTACGGCGCGGTCAATCAAAAAGTGGCGTCGGAAAACCTGAGCAAGGTGCTCTACCCGAACGACGAGCAGGCGCGCGGCAAAGAACTGCGTCTGGAGCAGCAGTATTTCTTCGTCTCCTGTTCCCTGCAGGACATGATGCGAATCCTGCGCACGCAAAAGATACCGGTGGATCAGTTCCACGCGAAATTCTCGGTGCAGCTCAACGACACGCATCCTGCGGTCGCCATCGCAGAATTGATGCGGCTGCTGGTGGATGAGGCGCTGCTGCCCTGGACCGATGCCTGGAACGTGACGCGCAAAACTTTCGCGTATACCAATCACACGCTCTTGCCGGAGGCGCTGGAACGCTGGCCCATCGAAGTATTCGGCCGCGTGCTGCCGAGAATTCTGCAAATCATCTATGAAATCAATGCGCACTTCCTGGAGGAGGTACGGATCCGCTTTCTGGGCGATGAAGAACGCATCGTCCGCATGTCTCTCATTGACGAAACCGGTGAGCGCTACGTGCGCATGGCGCATCTGGCCTGCGCCGGCAGTCATGCGATCAACGGCGTCGCGACGTTGCATTCGGAGCTGCTGAAGAGCGATGTTCTCAAGGATTTCTACGAAATGTGGCCGCAGAAATTCAGCAACAAGACCAACGGGGTGACCCCTCGCCGCTGGATGGTCTTGAGTAATCCGCAACTCTCGCAGCTCATCACGGAACACATCGGCGACGGTTGGGTCAAGGATTTGAGCCGGCTCAAGGCGCTTGAACCCCTGGCGGACGACCCCGATTTTCGCTCCCGCTGGCGCGAGATCAAGCACTTCAACAAACAAGGTTTGGCCGCACGCGCACTGCTGCGGGCAGGAGTGGCCGTCGATCCGAACTCGATGTTCGATGTCCTGGTGAAGCGTATCCATGAGTACAAACGCCAGCACTTGAAGGTGCTGCACATTGTGTGGCTGTATCACGGCATCAAATCCAATCCGGGGCTCGAGATTCAGCCGCGTACCTTTATTTTCGGCGGCAAGGCCGCGCCCGGCTATCATCTGGCCAAACTGATGATCAAGCTCATCACTTCGGTCGGCGATGTGATCAACCGGGATCCCGATGTGCGCGACCGGCTCAAAGTGGTGTTTCTTCCGAATTTCGGCGTCAAAAATGGCCAGCGTGTCTACCCCGCCGCAGACCTGTCGGAGCAAATTTCGACGGCAGGCAAGGAAGCGTCGGGTACGGGAAACATGAAATTTTCAATGAACGGCGCGCTGACCATCGGTACGCTGGATGGGGCCAACATCGAGATTCGCGACGAAGTCGGCGCCGAGAACTTCTTCTTGTTCGGCTTGAGCACGCCGGAAGTCTATGCTCTGAAGGCGCAGGGCTATCGCCCGATGGACTACTACAACGCCAATCAGGGCCTGCGGGATGTGATCGATCTCATTCGCAGCGGCTTCTTTTCGCGGGGTGACACGGAATTGTTCAGGCCGCTGATAGACGGCCTGCTGTACCAGGACCCTTACCTGTTGCTGGCGGACTTTCAATCCTATATCGACTGCCAGAACAAGGTCTCCGAGGCCTACCGCGATACCGAGCGCTGGACCCGGATGTCGATTCTCAACACCGCGCGCAGCGGCAAATTCTCATCGGACCGCACCATCCGGGAGTATTGCTCGGATATTTGGCGCGTGAAGCCGGTGCCGATTCACTTGCTTACACATGCGGAAGCAGGAACCGCATAGTACGCCGCAGCGGCTCGGCCGCACCCCACAACAGTTGATCTCCCACGGTGAAGGCGGACAGGTATTCGCCGCCCATCGAGAGCTTTCGCAGCCGGCCGATGGGTATGTCCAATTTGCCGCTCACCGCGGCCGGCGACAACGCACGAATCGTGGCGTCCTTGTTGTTGGGCACGATGCGCACCCACGGATTGCCGGCGGCGAGCAATTCTTCGATTTCCGTCAACGGCACATCCCGCGACAGCTTGATGGTGAGGGCCTGAGAATGACAGCGCATCGCGCTCACCCTGACGCAGATGCCCTCAATGGGAACAGGATGCGCCTCGAGACCGAGGATTTTATTGGCCTCCGCGGCGGCCTTCCATTCCTCGCGGCTCTGGCCATTGCCTAGATCCTTGTCGATCCACGGGATGAGGCTTCCCGCCAGCGGCACGTCAAAGTGGGCCTTGGGAAATCCCTCGCTCGAGAACGCAGCGCTGACAGCCCGGTCGATCTCGAGGATGCTGGAGGCTGGATTTTTCAAGAGAGTCGATGCCGACCCGTGCAGCACGCCCATCTGTTCGAGCATCTCACGCATGTTTTGCGCGCCTGCCCCCGACGCCGACTGGTACGTCATCGCCGTGATCCACTCGACCAGGCCGGCGCGCAGCAATCCCGCGACCGCCATGAGCATGAGCGAAACCGTGCAGTTGCCGCCGACAAAATCCTTGATGCCGCGCTCGCGTGCGGCCTGCATGACCGGCAGATTGACCGGGTCCAGAACGATCACGGCGTTCTTGTCCATCCGCAGTGCAGAGGCAGCGTCGATCCAAAAACCCTGCCAGCCGGCGGCTCGCAACTTGGAATGAGTGGCCTGCGTATAGTCGCCGCCCTGGGTGCTGATGAGCATGGGCAGCCTGGCCAGCGCCGCGATGTCGTTGGCGTCGTGCACCTTGGAGGGGGAAGAACCCACTTGAGGTCCTGCCGCACCGGCCTGCGTCGTGCTGAAAAAAGTCGGCGAGATGAGGTCGAAGTCCTTTTCCTCTCGCATCCGATCGAGGAGAACCGAACCCACCATGCCGCGCCAACCGATGATGCCGACTTTTTTCATCGTCAGATCATAAACTCACGCGCCGGAGGACGCCGGTTATAGTTCGACGACATGGCATAACCGTAGGCCCCGCAGTTGGCGATGACAATGACGTCACCCTCGTGGGTGTCCGGAAGCCAACGGTCCGACCCCAACTGATCGGCGCTCTCACAGATCGGACCCACGATATTGACGCGATGACTCGTGGGTTCCTCGAGCCGGGTGAGGTTCCTGATGTCGTGATGCGCCCCGTAAAGCGCGGGACGAATCAAGGAATTCATGCCGGTTGCGACACCGACATAGCGCACATCGCCCTTGCCTTTGAGCTGGGTCACCACCGCCAGCAGTACGCCCGCCTTCGAGACCAGAAATCGACCCGGCTCCATCCAAAACTCGATGTGTGGAAAATCCTCGGCAAGGCGCGCGACGCCGCGGTCAAGCGCGCCAAGATCGATTTCGCTGTGTCCCAATTGCTCAGGAACCCCGATGCCGCCGCCCAAGTCAACGACCACGACGTCCGGGAATCGCTTGGCGAGGGCCGCCAGCAGCGCGCCCGTTTCCGTCCAATTCGCCACATCGAAGATGCCGCTGCCGGTGTGCGCATGCAACCCGGTCACCCGCACGCCCGCCGCCTGGGTCAGCAGGACGAGTTCATCCGCCTCGAGGATAGGGATGCCGAATTTCGTGTGCACGCCCGCAGTGCGCACATGACTGTGGTGTCCCCGGCCAAAGCCAGGATCGATGCGCAGGAATATCTCTCTGCCGCGAAAAACCTCGGGCCACATCTTCAACGGATAAAGATTGTCCAGCGTGACCCGAACGCCCTTGGCGAAGCCAAACTCATACTCGGCTCTGGGCGCAAAATTGGGCGTGAACAGCACCCTCTCAGGGTCAAGCGCCGGCACGCAAGCAAATGCGTGCTCGAGCTCTCCGCGCGAAACGCACTCCAAGGTCAGGCCTGCGCCGTACACCTTGCGCAGAATCTCCGCATGCCAATTGGCCTTCATGGCGTACGCCCAGCGCTTGACCGACTTCACCCGCAACACCGCCGCAATGCTCGCGTCCAAAGTCTCGGCATCGTAGACAAAGGCCGCCGATTCGCGCGCCGCAATATCGAGCAGCGCGCGGCGCTTCTGCGGCTGTTCCCACCAATTCGCGGCCGGCACACCGCTCGTATCCTTGTCGGAAAACAATTGCGCCCACGTGGGGCCGAGCACCCTGTCGGAACCTATGCTCTGAATCAGCCGCTCGTGCAGCTGCTGCACCAAGCGGTCGCCCTGAGACTCGTCGATCACAAAAGTGAAATTCAAATCGTTGGCGGCCTGGGTCACCAGATAAATCTTGTGGTCCTGAAACAATTCAAAGGCCGCACCCATTTCATGCAAGATGCCGCGAATGTTTTGACCCAAGAGACTCAACGAGGCGCACGGCCCCAGAATTTCCACCCGGCATAGCTCGCTCAAGGCCGCCGTCAGCCGCTCGAGCGCCGCGCCGTCCAAGGTATTGGCGGTGGGATCCAAGGACACGGTGACGTTGGTTTCCGATGTCGACACCAGATCGACCGATAATCCGTGCTGCTTGAATACTTGGAAGGCGTCGGCTAGGAAGCCCACCTGATGCCACATCCCGGGGCTTTCCATCGAAACCAAGGTAATTCCCTTCTTGATCGCAATCGCCTTGACCTGTGCGGCGCTATCGGCGACGTTTTCCGAAATGACCGTACCTTCCAGGCCGGGTGCCTGAGTCGCATATACATGCAAGGGAATCTTGTACTGGCGTACCGGCAGCACACAGCGCGGATGCAGGACCTTCGCGCCATTGCTGGCGATTTCCTGCGCCTCATCGTAGTGCAGCTGGCGCAGCAGCCGCGCGGTGGGCACCGCCCGAGGATTGGCGCTGAACAGACCGGGCACATCAGTCCAAATCTCGAGGCGCGCAGCCTGCAGTTTCGCCGCGACATAGGCGCTCGATGTGTCGGACCCTCCCCGGCCCAGCAGCACCGTATCCCCCGCCGCATTTGCCGCGATGAAACCTTGGGTGAGCACCACTCGATTGAGCGCATGCCAATCTGCTTGCAATTTCAAGTCGGGGGAAAAGTCACAGGTCGCCGACAGCAGGCTGGCCTGGTGGGTCGCATGATCGCGGTCATCGGCACGCAGCACCCGGCGCGCGTCCACCCACGCGGTGCTGATTCCCTGTGCGTTCACGAATTCTGCGCCCAAGGTGGTCGAGAGCAATTCGCCCATGGCCATCACCCGCGCGCGCATTGCATCATCGATTTTGCGCCGTTCGGCCAGTGATGCGGCCATGTCGCGAAGCTCGCGCATGAAAGCTTCGAATTGCGCATTCGGCACTATGCTCAAGCGCTCCGCCAGCTCGCGGTGCGCCGCGTCGATGTGCTCCAGAACCGGCGCATGTGTTCCGGTCATGGCCGTCGCCAGAAGCGACTCTAGCCGATCGGTGATTCCCGACAGCGCGGAGTGAACCACTACGGGCCGAAAGCCTTCTGCAATGCGCGTCCGCAGCACCTGCGCAATGTTGTGCCAATTGGCAGCGTTGGACACGCTGGTGCCGCCGAATTTGAGCACAACCCAAGCTTGGGCTTGGTTCGCTTGAGAGGAAGACATTTGAATTGAAGTCCTGCGAGCCTAGGCGCATAGCGCTCAGGAAGCGAGTGTCTAATCGTCTTCGAATATTTCGCGCAGTTCCTTTTCTAGCTGGCGCTCGGCGAGTACGTCTTCGACCCGACTCCACGCCGCCTTGCCGCGTTTGCTGGCGGCCACCGCTTTGGGTCGGCGCTCGACGCGCTCAATGAGGGGATCGAAGTCGTGTGCTTCTTCGGCCTCCCCGAGAAACTCATCGTCAATATCGAAATGTTCGTCTTCGCGTTCGCTCATTTTTCGAGAAAAGCCCTTGAAATCAATGGGATCGATCAGCTCGGATTGTGAAGCTGCGCACTATATCCGATTCTGCCCGGCATTCAACTAGCGCGATCAGAATCACCTCGGATTGGACCCAAGTGCATCAGCACAGGTTAGACAGCCTCCACGCGAAAAAGTTTACCTTTTTCTATCAACAGGTTAGACGCAACATCTCAAGTACCAGTGCGTTCCGTGTCGGCCCGCGCAGGCAGCGCTCCCTGCACAATCGCGCGATTAACCGCCGATAAAAGAGCAAGCAGCGATGCCGTAATGATATTGGGGTGCATACCTGCCCCAAACAAGGTCCGCCGCGACCGAGTTGTGATCTCGATGTAGGACACCGCTTTGGCCGTGCTGCCTTGACCGCGAGAGTGTTCCTCATAGGACAAGACATCGAAGGGCAGCGCGATGGCTTTGACCATGGCGTCGATGGGTCCCGACCCAGCGCCAAGCCAGGTCTCGAGATGCCCTCCATTGTCGATTTGAACAGTCAGGCGTTCCGTGTCGGCGCCGTCGGTGGACGCCGCCAGCTGATGCGAGCGGTATAGATAAGGGACCCGCGGCGCCAAGTACTCGCGGCTGAACAGATCCCATATTTCTTGGGAAGTCAGTTCTTTACCGGTGATATCTGCCGCGGCCTGCACGACTTGGCTGAATTCTATTTGCAGCCTGCGCGGCATGACCAGTTGGTAGTCGCGCTCCAACAAATAGGCAACGCCACCCTTCCCCGACTGGCTGTTGACTCGAATGATGGAGTCGTACGATCGGCCCAGGTCGGAAGGATCGATGGGTAGGTAGGGAACATCCCAGACATCCGCGTCGCTTCGCGCCGCGAGGCCCTTCTTGATGGCGTCTTGGTGCGATCCTGAGAACGCCGTGAATACCAAGTCTCCAACATAGGGGTGGCGCGGGTGAATGGGCAGCTGATTACAGGCCTCGGCGCACCGTGCCGCCTCATTAATGTTGGAAAACACCAGTTTAGGATCAATGCCTTGGGAGTAAAGGTTAAGGGCCAACGTTACGATATCTACATTCCCGGTCCGCTCACCGTTGCCGAATAAGGTCCCCTCGATGCGCTCGGCGCCGGCCATCACGGCCAGTTCCGCGGCCGCCACCGCGGTGCCGCGGTCGTTATGCGGGTGTACGCTCAAGACAATGGAGTCGCGGTGTTTGATGTGCCGCGAGAACCATTCAATCTGATCGGCGTAGACATTCGGGGTGGCCATCTCCACGGTCGCCGGAAGGTTGAGGATCGACTTTGCGTGAGGGCTCGGTTCCCAGACCGCATTGACCGCATCGCAGATTTCAACGGCGAAATCCAGTTCAGTCCCGGTAAAGCTTTCCGGGCTGTATTCGAAGGTCCAGTCCGTGTCGGCCTGCCGCATGGCGAGCTCTCGCACCACCGTCGCGCCGCGCACCGCGATATCAACGATCCCGGCGCGGTCGGTGCGAAATACCACGCGCCGCTGCGCCACCGAAGTTGAGTTGTAGACATGCATAATGGCGCGTCGCGCGCCCTGCAGGGATTCATAAGTGCGGGCGATGAGTTCGGGCCGAGCCTGGGTGAGCACTTGAATCACAACATCATCCGGAATCAATTGCTGCTCGATCAGCTCGCGCACGAAGTCGAAATCGGTCTGCGATGCGGCGGGAAAACCAACCTCAATCTCCTTGAAGCCGATTTTCACCAGCATGTCGAACATGCGGCGTTTGCGCGCCGCATCCATGGGCTCGATCAATGCTTGATTGCCATCCCGCAAATCCACACTGCACCACATCGGCGGCGCCGATATGACCCGGTTTGGCCACGAGCGGTCGGATAGATCGATCGGAGGAAAGGCACGATACTTGGACGATGGATTGCGCAACATGAATTTTTCTCAGTGAAAAGACCATAGCGAATGCGCCGCCCTTTCGCGGGTGCGGTTTGAGATTTTTCCGGTCTTGTAAGCGCCGACCGATGGCGCGTGAGTTAAGTGGCGCCTAGCGGCGCAGCAGCAGCGCAAGGGAGCCCAAGCACAGCGCGGCACCCGGGGAACTGAAGATCATGCGGCTGGAGAGAGGCATTACGACGGAATCTAGCACTGCTCGCGCACCAGGCGCAAGATTGCGTCCATGGAACACGGATCCGGCACGCATGCGATTTTCAATCAAACCCCGCCGTTGACGGACTATAACCTCTTCGCCAGCGATACGGCGCTACAGGAGGCGGTGCGGCGCGAAGGCGCCGGCTGGGCAGCATCGGAGCTGCACGAAGCCGGCGCTGAATTGGGCACGTGCACTCTTTATGAGCATGCCCGCCTGGCCAATCGCTTTACGCCCGTGCTGCATAACTTCAATGCTCAAGGCGAGCGTATCGACTCGATCGAGTTTCATCCCTCGTGGCATGCACTCATGCAGGGCATCACCGCCCGTGGCTACCACAGCAGCCCCTGGACACCGGGGGACACGGCACGGTCCGGTGCGCACGCTGCCCGTGCTGCAGGCTATCTCATGCAGGCCCAGATCGAGAGCGGCACGCTGTGCCCCACGACCATGACTTATGGCGCCATCGCCGCCCTGCGCCGCGACCCGACGCTGGCGCGCGAATGGGTACCGCGACTGCTCACGCGCGAATACGACGCGCGCGACATTCGCTTTCAAGACAAACGCGGCGGCCTGATCGGCATGGGCATGACGGAGAAGCAAGGCGGCTCGGACGTCCGCGCCAACACCACTCGAGCCCATCTCTCGACGGACGGTTCTTACCGCCTGACCGGGCACAAGTGGTTTTTTTCGGCGCCGCAATGCGATGCGCACCTGGTACTGGCGCAATCCGGCACGGGTTTGTCGTGTTTCTTCATGCCGCGCAGGTTGCCCGACGGAACACTCAACGGCATCTATATCCAGCGCCTGAAGGACAAGCTCGGCAATCGCTCGAATGCCTCTTCAGAAGTCGAATTCGTCGACGCCTGGGCGACCCTGCTGGGAGAGGAAGGACGCGGCATTCCGACCATCCTCGAAATGGGAACGTTCACCCGCTTGGATTGCTGCACCGGCAGCGCTGGCATGATGCGCCAGGCCGTGGTCCAGGCCTTCCACCACGCGCACCATCGCAAGGCTTTTGGGTCATTGTTGATCGAGCAGCCGTTGATGCGCAGCGTGCTTGCCGATCTGGCACTGGAATCGGAGGCCGCCACCGCGTTGAGCTTGCGCCTGGCGCGCGCATTCGACAGCGAAGAGCCCGAGGAGATCGCGCTGCGCCGCGCGCTCACATCGGCTGCCAAGTTCTGGGTGTGTAAGCGCGGCTGCGAATTGGCCGCGGAAGCCATGGAGGTGCTGGGGGGAAACGGCTATACGGAGGAGTTGCCGCTGGCGCGAATGGCGCGCGAGATGCCGGTCAATTCCATCTGGGAAGGCTCCGGCAATATCATGTGCCTCGATGTGCTGCGAGCATTCGGCAGGTCGAATGCCACTCGCGACGTGGTTCTGCATGAACTATCCGGTGCGCGAGGCAACCATCGGCACTACGATGCCGCCCTCGAACGCTTCGCCGCCGGCATTGACGCCGGCGGATTGAATGAGGCACATGCCCGCCGCTTCACGCAATCCTTCGTCACGTTGATGCAGGCACAACTATTGATAACCGGCACCACCGGAGCTTCCTCGCGTGCCGCTGCGGAAGCATTCTGCGCGACGCGCCTCGCAGACAGCGGTTGGGGCGCCGTGTTTGGTGCCAGCGACGCGCAGGTCGATACCAATGCGATTCTGACTCGGGCGTGGGATCGGAACTAG
>DASQPK010000011.1:0-11288 GCA_035643995.1 Steroidobacteraceae bacterium
GGTGGTGGGCGCGCTGGTGGGCGTCCTGGCGGGCGAGATCTTGAGCGTCGTCGGCCTCGTCGTTTTTGGATTCATCGAAATACACCGTGATGGCGCCGCGCCGAGCACGCAGCCAAGCTGACCATGCCGTCCGCCCCCTCGCCACCCGCCGCGGCCGCCTCCGACGACGGCAAGTTGATCGGCATCGAGCTGTTGCGCTTCGCCAGCGCGGTCGCGGTCCTGGTGTATCATTTCCAGCACTTTGCCTTTGTCGGCAGCACCCAGCCTCCCTTCATCGCGTCGGATCAGCCGTTCTACCCCGCTCTGCGGCTGTTCTACACGTATGGATTTTATGGCGTGCAAGTCTTCTGGTGCATCAGCGGCTTCATTTTCTTCTGGAAATACGGCCACATTGTTTCGCAGCGTCGGCTCGGAGGCTACAAGTTTTTCATACTGCGCTTCTCGCGGCTATATCCGCTGCATTTCGCCACCCTTTTGTTCGTCGCTGCGATGCAGGGGGTGTACTTCGCGAGAAATCAGGCCTACTTCGTCTATCCCACGAACGATACCGTGCATTTCATACTGCAGCTATTCATGGCGAGCAATTGGGCGCCGCAATCCCTTGAGTCGTTCAACGGTCCGATATGGAGTATTTCAATCGAAGTGCTGGTGTATTGCGTGTTTTTTCTCAGCCTTCGCTACATTTCAGGCTCTGCCGTGAGCGTGGGGACCATGGCCGCTCTATCGGCACTGATACTATTCTCGAAAATATCCGTGCATCCGGTATTCAGCTGCCTGATGTTTTTTTATCTGGGTTGCCTGACGGCAATCGCCTACTCCCGGGTAAAGGATGCGCCGCCCTACCGGGCGGCTGCGAGCGCTGCCGCGCTGGCGGCGATAGCGGCTGTGATCGGCCTGCAGTTCTTGTTTGCGGTCAAGCCCATCTACTTTCTGTTGATTCTCTCCCCGGCATTGATTTTTCTGTGTGTGAGACACATGCCCTCGACAAGGTTGACCTCCGGCGCGCTGGTGGTGGCCGGCAGCATGACCTACTCCAGCTATCTGCTGCATGTTCCTATTCAGCTCACCGCGGCCACGCTGGCCACGTACTTGAATTGGCGGATTCCCGTTTACAGCCGAGCGCTCTTTCTGAGCTTTCTCGCCGGAACGCTGCTGCTGTCGTTTTACTGCTTCAAGTACTTTGAGATGCCGGCGCAGACCTACTTGCGCCGCCGCTTCAAGTAGCCGATCCGAAGCTTCACGCTTGGGCTATCGCCGCTACCGGCGCTGCGTGAAACTCCGGCAACAGTGCCACCGCATCGTGCACGAGTTCTTGTATGTCGCAGGTTCCCTTGTGACGCTGCCAAACCTCCTCCGCGTGCCTGCGCCAGTCCTCGCGAGTACGGCTATGCAGGAATTGCTCAATGGTTTTCAGTAGGGAGTCCGGCGAGTAACTCAAGAAATCGACATCCGGCTGCAGCGCCGTGCCGCGAACGCCGAACGCCGTCGAGATCACCGGCAGCCTGGCGGCCAGATATTCGAACAATTTGACATTGGCGCCGGAGCCGCGCGCCACCGGATTGAGTCCGGCATCTCCGGCCGCAAAATACGACGCGACTTCGGGAACCCGGCCCGTGGCGATCAATGCACCGTCGCGAAACGGGGCCGGTATCATCGAACCCAGCAACAGAAAGTACACATGCTCTCGAGCCAGAAATTCCGCGTGGTCGCGGCTGAACGCGCGCAGCGTTTCGAGCGCCTCGAGATTCGGACCAAAGCCGCTGCCGGCAAATACCAGCAACGTATCCGAATCGCGAATACCGAGCGCGGCGCGGGTCCGTTCACGCGTGCCCGGTGGAACCACATAGGCAATCGGGTCCACGCCGCCGCGAATGAGCGGTACTTGCAGACGGCCGCTATCGTCGCGGGCGCGAAAGAAATCGCGGTCTTCCTCCGCGCAAGCAAATATATCGTGGTAACGCTGCGGCGCCGCGGTCTCCACACCGCGCATCCAAGCGGCAAAGCGCCGGTGCCGCGGCGAGCCTTGTTCCAAAAGCCGAAATTCCAGATTGTGGCTGATCATGAACCACGGCTTACCGGCCCACGGTCCGGGCACCGGCGGGCACCAGGGCATGTCGGCGAGAATGACATCGGCTGCGGCCAACGCGGCTTTCAAGCGCCGCGGCACGATGCCGCGTCTCATCAATGTGTGCTGCCAGGCGCGCGGGAAACCAAGGCGCCGAGCGCAGGCTTGCAGCACCCCGTAACCCAGCCCGAGATTGGATTCCTCGGACAGATTCGTCTCGAGGGCATCGATCCGGAAACCCCGGCCGAAGACGCTGCCGATTGAATAGTCATCTTGCCGGCCCGCCAGACTGTAGATCAGCACCCGGTATCCCATGCGTGCCAGCGCCCGAGCAATGCTCGCGGTACGAATGTGCCCCCCGGTACTCGTCGGAAAGATTCGAAAACCACTCAACAGGACTATATTCATCAAGGGTGCCTCGAGGGTCGCCGGTCTCGCATTCTAGCCGGACACAGAATTCGGTATGTCGGTATGATCAGCGCCATGCCCGACTCTCCGGCACCCGGCCACTCCGCCAAGGCCGCCCGCTCGCTACGCATTTGGCAGCCTGATAAAGCCGGTACGGCGTTTGCCGCCTTCCTTCTTTGGCTTTGCATCATCATCATGATCGTGCCCCAGGGCCTGGACTATAACGGCGACAACGGCATGCCGACCTCGAGCGATGCCCTGAACCGATTTACCTGGTTATTTCTCCTCGGCGCCGGCATTTTTGGCTTGGCAATGCGCCTCAAGCGCACCATGGTTCTCGCGCGTTGGCTGAATCCATTTCTTCTCGGATTCATGGCGCTTGCCGTGGTCAGCATAGTCTGGTCAATCGACCCTGGCATCACCATCCGCCGGGTGCTGCGTGCGAGCACCATCGTGATGATCTGCGTGGGCTTCGCCCTTGTCGGCTGGCACGCAAAGCGATTTCAACATGTGCTGCGGCCGATCATGACCACCGTGTTGCTGTCATCCATCATTTTTGTGTTGCTCGACCCGGCCGATGCCATCCACCACAATGAGCAAGCGGAGCTGAAGGACGCCTGGCACGGCGTCACCATGGGCAAGAACATTCTCGGCTCCTTCGCAAGCATCAGTGTCGTGCTGTGGCTGCACGCGTGGCTGTCGAAGGAAGCCAAAGCATTGGCTGCACTTGCCGGCATCACGATTGGGGTATTCACGTTGATCATGACGCGCAGCGCCACGTCGGTCATGTGCACCCTATTCGCCGTGATGTTCATGTTGATACTGCTGCGCTCGCCGGGCTCACTGAGGCGTTACATGCCCTACCTGGTCGGGCTCTTCGCGACATTGACGCTTATTTACGCGCTTGCGGTGCTGCGGCTGGTTCCGGGCATGGAAATTTTCCTCAAGCCGATCGTCACTCTGACCGGCAAGGACTTGACCTTTACGGGCCGCACCGCCATCTGGGACATACTCAACGAACATATCCGTCTTCGGCCTTTTCTGGGCAGCGGTTACGGCGCCTACTGGGCCGGCGCGACTCCCACGTCGCCCTCGTTCGAGATGCTGACTCGATTGTATTTCTATCCCACCGAAGGCCACAACGGTTATCTCGACGTGATCAACGATCTTGGATGGGTCGGCGCTGTGTGCCTGCTGGGATACTTCGTGAATTATGTGCGGCAATCACTGACGATGATGCGATTCGATCGGTACCAGGGCGGGCTGTATCTGACGCTGTTGTTTCGCGGCTTCATGGCCGATATGTCCGAATCCCACTGGTTCTCGGCCTTGAGCGTGGACTTTATCATCATGACCCTGGCAACCGCTGCGCTGGCACGCGGCCTGCTGCAAAATCATTTGAATCGGATTGCCGGCAGTACGCCCAGGGTGCCTGCCGCACCGCCGGCAACGGCACCGCGGCGCGCGGACGGTCGATCGCGGCGGCGCTCGGCCATATAGACGCAAACCCTAGCGCGCCGGCGCGTCGCTCGCCTCGCCCGCCTCGCCCGCCTCGCGCTCTCCCGCAGCGCGCGCGCGAGAGAGATTGCGCGGGTGGCGCAGCAGATACAAATGGCTGATCAACATTGGCAACGGATCGCTCCAGGCGCCCAGCATCGAAATCGTGGCGCGCGGCAGCGAGGACTTTCGGCGTTCTTTGCGCAAGCCCGCATCGTTGCGCGCCCGGCGTCCCGCAAAGTGTTTCATGAAATGTATCAGCCCGTCACGCGCGGCGAGCGCCACGCGCGGCGTTTGCCTGAGCCAGGGCTGTGTTTCTCCCACAGTCGAACGGAACCACAGCCAAGGCAGATCCGCGCCGCGTGCGATATCGAGTGCAATGAAACCGAAGGCTCGCGGGTTCAGATCAATTGCATACAATCGATCGCGGTCAGTCACCAACTCGAGTTCGAAAATTCCACATGACAGCAGCCGATCGACCACTTGCAGACCGGCTTCGAGAATGCGCTCATCGTCGCACGCAATTTGCACCGTGCTGACGCCGACATCGGGCGGCCACTGCTCTCGCTTATAGGAAACGCTGGCGGCCAGCACACCGCTGTCCGCATCTTTGACGCCACTGACGCTGTAGACCCGCCGGCGCGCCGAGGGCACATACTGCTGAATGAGGGGCCAACACAATTCGGGATAGATCGCAGCCAACCCCTCTTGCCCCGGATGCACGTTGTACGGATGGTAGTATCGTCTGAGCTCGGCGGCGTTTCTAACCAGCCGTCCTCGCTCGGCGGATCCCACCACCAAATGCGATTTTGGCTTCAGAATGACCGGGTATCCCCACTCGGAGCCCGTCGCGAGCGCGCCGTCCAAGTCGTCGGGGGCCGCCGTCGCCAGCGGGGGCTGACCGGCGATGGAACACAGACCCGCGAAGCGTGTCTTGATCAGGCATGACTCGATTTCCGCGAGCGGAGCGATGGTGCGTTTGACCTCCGGCGAAAATTCGTCGCGCAGCCTCGATGTATAGTATGCGATCAAGTCGGTGGTTGGCGCGATGCGCGTAATGTCGCCGCTGCGAATCTTTTCGCTCAGCCACGGTAGAAAACGGCCGAAATCCTCGACCGGCGGACATGAATAATGGCGGGTGCAGTAGCGCGACCAGCGTCCCGCGCCGCTTCCATAGAAATGCAGCGGCACACCGCGCCGGCCCAATGATCGCGCGAATGCCAGTGTGGTTGCCCAGTAGTTATCAAACACCGCAACCGACGGCGTGAAACCGCTCGTCACGTGCGCGCGCTGGACAATGTCTCGATCCGCTGTCGTTCGAGGGGTGCTTGTCCGTCATCCAGGGTCAATGCAACCTCGACGGGCACAGGCAGTCCCAGATCCGCGTAAGGGCTTGCCCTAGGCGTAAACGCCATCCGTCGAATTCACAATGTTTTCGCCTTTCGGTAAAATTTACAATGTTCTCAGGTTCGAGCGCCTTGGACAAGAGCGCTGCCAAAGGAGTACGCGAATTGCGACGCACGTCTCAGACGCCTAATCGCCCTCGCGATCGGTCCGTACCCATTCCCTGGACTTGTTGGGATTTAGCATCAGCAGGACTTTCCAAACCAGAAATCCGGGCGCTCTTGCCAGGTCAAGCAACCCCTGCGCACCGACTCCGCTCAGTTGCCAGCCCCGCAATACGTACAGCACCAGACAGATCGCGAAGGCGGCGCCGAGCTTCAACCATCCATGAAAGGCGGGCTGCCAGATCGACATCACGCCGGCCGCCGCGATCAGCGCGACAACATTGAGCGCAACATAGGACAAGGGTAGCACCAACAGATCCAGCGCCAGATCGAAACAGATGGCGCTGCGCTGCCTGAGGGTGGCGGCGAGCAACGGCAGTGTTTTCTCACGAATCAACTGGAAGCGGCCCCCCTCCCAACGCTGGCGCTGTTGGCGGGCCACCTGCTCTCCGGAGGCCATGTCGGCATCCGAGTGCGCTTCATCCGCGTAGGCAACCCGATATCCGGCAATTCCGATGTCGATGCCGTACTCCAAATCCTCGGTCAGCGAGAAGGCTGCATAGGGCACTGTCTTCAGTAGATCGTGCGTTACGCACCAGCCATTGCCGCGAATCCCGCAGGATACCTTGACACGCTCGCGAGCGCGGGACCGTACGATATGAAACGACGCCTTGGCGATCGTGATGAGGCGCGTGCGCCATGAGGCCATGGGATTGAGAACGCCGTAGTGGGCCTGTACTGCGTGCGCACCCATCTCGATACGTGCAGCAAAGGCCTCCAGGAGATTCACCGACACCTCCGCGTCGGCATCGACCACGACGACCGCGTTCGCCCACCCTTCGCCGAGACTTGCCCCAAAGGCGTATTGCAGCGCATAGCCCTTGCCGCGCAAGCTAGTGTCGTGCCGCTCCCACACATGCGCGCCGGCGGTGCGCGCCAGAGATGCAGTCGAATCACTGCAGTTGTCGGCCACGACCCACACGCGGAATCGATCGTCCGGCCACTCGATCTTTTTGAGGCTGGCCACCGTGCGCTCGATGACCGCGGCTTCGTTGTGCGCGGGCACGATCACGTCGAATTGCAGCCGGCGCGAGGAGCGCGCCGGTACCCGCAATGCTGCCGACAACAGCGTCGAAATGAACAAGTACAGGCATGCCAACCCCGCGGGCATAGCCAAACACAGTAAAATAAGGTGTCCGAGGAATATCATGCGTTTAGTATGTTACAGCCGCTGACCGAGCGAGAGTGGGGATCGGTAAAAGCCGCCTAAGGCATTTACCGGCGGATTACGGCAGCGCCTGCGCCGGCACGGCGTATGGGTACACGCCCGGTTTTTGGCGCCCGATCCTGTGGGTGATCAGGTCAATCCTTGAGTTTGTATCTCGCCGGTTGTCACTTGAGGACTCGGCGCGCCGGTCCACGCCGGCCTGAGAACGATTTGCGTGCGCCTCAGAAGGCTGAATACGCGCGGGCCCCGCACGAAATAGCGCTTCGCCAGGCGACGCGGATCGCGCGCCAGGCGAAACAGCCACTCGGCGCCGGTGCGCTGGATCCACACCGGCGCACGCTTTTCGACTCCGGTGAGAAAATTAATCGACGCGCCGATGCACAGCGCCAAGCCTCGCGCCTTGCCGCGTGCCTTCAATTGTTGCGCGAGCATTTCCTGCTGCGGAGCTCCCACCGCCAGGAAACAGAAGCGGAACGGGGTCTGCGACTCGATGAACGTGAGACACTCTTCTACTGCGACCGGATCACGGATGAATCCCATGGGCGGATTGAAATGACGCAACCCCTTGAGCCCATAGCGATCGGCCAGCGATTGCGCTTGGCACGCTTCGCCGCCGATCAACAAGATCGGATCCTCTGCTCGAATCACCTTGGTAAACAAATGCGCCGTCAAATCACTGCCCGTGCAGACCTTGGAATGCACTCGCTTGGTGAGGGATAACAGGTGCGACAAGAATCGGCTATCGAGCAGAATGTAGGCCGCATCGCCATACAGCGCGCGAAACGCCGGATCGTCGTGGAAGCGAATCAAATGGTCCACGTTGGGCGTGACGACAAAGCCGTATTTATCGTGACCAAAATCGGCGGCCAATCGGGCGAATTCGTCGAGGCAGTAACCATCGATTCTGAAAGGCAATGGCATAATGGTTGATCGCTTGTTTAGTCTTTTTCAGCCCAGCTTCGAGCTCAACGCGAATAGTAATTCGACGGATACCGGCCGGCCATGATGCACATCGCAAATGAACTACCTGAGGACTCCCTGCTGACGGCCGATATTTGTATCGTCGGGGCCGGCGCGGCCGGTATTGTAATAGCATTGCAGCTCGTTGACTCGGGCCTTGACGTAATTTTACTGGAATCGGGCAACTTGAAGCCGGAGCCCCAGACCCAGGCGCTGTATGCCGGCGACGTGGTTGACGAGCGCCTCCACAGTCCGCCGGATCGCTACCGCCAGCGTCGTTTTGGCGGCACAACGACGATTTGGGGTGGCCGGTGCATGCCTTTCGATGCCATCGACTTCGAGCCGCGACATTATGTCCCGGACAGCGGTTGGCCTTTTTCACTCCAGGAATTGCTGCCGTTTTATCCGCGGGCGAACCAACTGTGTGAAGCCGGGCCATTCGCCTACACGGTAGAGAGTGCATTCGATCACCCCCTGCGCCCAATGATCGCAGATTTTGACAGCCGCAATTTCACAACAAATACCCTGGAACGGTTCAGTTGTCCGACCGATTTCGGGGCGCGTTATGGTCACAAGCTGCTATCCGCCGGCAATGTACGGGTTCTACTGGACGCCAATGTGACGGCACTGCAGCTTGACGAATCAGGTGAACGAGTCGGGGCCGCGGCCGTGCGATCCCTCGCCGGCCGTCGCGCCAGGGTGCAAGCCCGCCAATTCATTCTTGCAACCGGCGGACTCGAAGTTGCACGACTGCTGCTCGCGAGCTCGGACGTACATCGCAACGGACTCGGCAATTCGCACGATGTCGTGGGCCGATACTACATGTGTCATATCGCGGGCACGATTGGGGCAATCAAAATCAAGCGCGCGCTGCATGCGGTCTGGCACGGCTACGATATCTCCGATGAGGGAGTCTATTGTCGGCGGCGCATGGCGCTGCGGCCGGAGATCCAGCGGAACCTAGGGATCGGCAACTTTGTCGCCCGCCTGCATCACCCGAGAATCACGGATCCCGCCCACCGCAATGCGGTGCTCTCGCTGCTGTTTCTCTCAAAGCCGCTGATCCCTTACGAATATGCGAAACGTCTGCATGGCGATGAGCGCTCCAGCCTACGCGCCTGGTTGAGACACGTTGGCAATGTAGTGACGGACCCGTTTGATGCCGCGGCTTTCGCATGGCACATGCTCAAGGACCGCCGCCTCGCAGAGCGCAAGTTCCCCTCGATCATCATCAAGTCCAAGGCCAATCTTTACAGCATTGACTATCACGCGGAGCAGCAGCCGAATCGCGCCAGCCGGGTGAGCTTGACCCAGGACCGCGACCCCTTGGGAGTACCCCGCATCAAGATCGATTGGCGTTATACCGGCGGTGATGTCGATACGGTGACTCGCGCGTTGGCGCTGCTCGCGGGTGATTTCAAACACGGCGGCGTCGGTACTCTCGACTACGATCCGACAACCGTCGAGTTCGAAATGACGCGCTATGGCGCGTACGGCGGACATCACATGGGCACCGCTCGAATGGGTACGGACCCTCGCACCAGCGTCACCGACGCCGATTGCTGCGTACACGGGGTTGGCAACCTGTACATCGCGGGTGCCGCCACCTTCCCCACCTCGAGCCAGGCCAATCCGACCTTGACCATCGTCGCCCTGGCGCTGCGGCTGGCGGCCCGGCTGAAGCAGGTAGCGCTGCGCGACGGCGCCGGACATCCTGTTTTGCAGGCGTCGTGAGCACGTTTCGCGTCTTGGTGCTCGGCGCCAACCACTTCGTCGGACGGCGCCTGAGCGCCGCTATCCGCGTCACGGATTGGGCGTCCTGCTTCGGCGACGACCTTAAGTTCGACGAGCGCAACCCCGCATCCTTGGGCCAAGCGCTCACGGCCTGCGACGCAGTCGTCAATGCCGCCCACGGTAGCCCGGCAGCGATTGGCACCGCCGCGAAGACTTTGTACGATCTCGCTTCGCGTCTCGCGGCGCCGCCGCGCATCATTCACTTGAGTTCGATGACCGTGTATGGGTCAGCCGTCGGGGACGTCGAGGAGAACGCCGAACTGCGCGCCGATCTCGGGCGTTATGCCGCGGCTCAGCTTGCGGCGGAACGGCGCGCCGCAGCGTACCCGAATTGCGTCGTGCTTCGCCCGGGATGTGAATACGGACCCTCATGTCCTGATTGGAGCGGGCGAATTGCGCGGCTGCTGATGGCGCGGCGCCTCGGTGACCTCGGCGCGGCCGGCGACGGATATTGCAATTTGATTTATTTGGACGACTTGACCGGCGCGATCCTGACGGCACTGCGTCTGCCGGGAATTCAGGGACAGGCGTTCAATTTAGCCATGCCGCAACCGCCGACCTGGAATGAATATTTCACCCTGTTTGCGAAAGCGCTCGGGGCGGTGCCGCTGCGGCGCATAGGACGCCGCCGGCTGCAATTGGAAACCAAAGTGCTGGCCCCGCCGCTGCGAGTCGCTGAAATTCTCGTGCGCCGCTTACGCTTGCCGGCCCGCACACCCGCCGTTCTCTCACCCTCGCTCAGACGCACCTGCGAGCAGGAAATCCGCTTGGATTCGAGCAAAGCACAAAATCTGCTGGGCCTGCGCTGCGTAAGCCTTGCGCAGGGTCTGGAATTCACCGCGCAATCGCTGGCCGGGGGCGGTTCGTACTAGCCTCGCAGAACACGCCGACAGCTGTTTACCGATACTCACCGCGCAACTCTATGCCGACGACGGTTCCGTCGTAGCTAAAATTTTCCGTGTTCGAATGTCGCTTCTCGTATTTGCCGTAGGTGCGCAGCGACAGCCAGCGCAGCATTTGGTAGCCGACTGACAGGTTCACGGCGCTGTATTGATCCGAGCGGCCGCCATCGCGGGCAGCGCCGCCGGCTTGCTGTCCATAGGCAGAGTGAGTAAGTGACGCATTTGCCGCGACGGTGACGAGGGCGGTGGCCGCCCACGTGGCTCCCAGGCTCGCGCTGGTATCGGTCTCGGTACCGCCGCCCACCACGTAAATGTTAATGGCGCGCCGTAGCTCCGCCTTGATCGACGTCTTGGCGGTCACCTGACGCGAGTAGTCGATCGATCCGGTAAGACCGCTGGTGGTGGCATCGGTGCTGTCGTCCGTGCGTTTGGAATAGCCGATCGAACCGTTCAGCTGGGATATCGACCCCTTTGCTCCATAACCGAAGACGAGGTCGATGTTGTCTTGCTTGTATTTCGACGGGCTGACGCTGTCGTTGAACTCGCCGTTCAGCTGACTGATTTCAAGGCCGTACGACAAGTTCCTCACGCCGGTGTAGCGCAATGCGAGACGCTCGGTATTCTCCTTGATCTCCGCATTCGTAAAGCCTTGCAGCGGCGTCTTCGAATCGTGAAAAAGGACACCGGCCTCGAGGCGATAATCGCTCGCCACCTTGTAATTGATATTCGCCCTCTCATCCTGATTGGTGTCGACTTCCAATGCCGTTGATTCACGATTCATGAACAAGGCCATGAGGTGATCGCGGTGCACCTCGACGTTGCCGTCGAAGAGCTGACCGCGCACCCACAGGAAATTCACATCACCCAGATATTCACTGTGGTTCAAATCCGTGTAATGGCTGTACCGGATCTCCCGCCCCTCGATT
>DASQPK010000012.1:0-26388 GCA_035643995.1 Steroidobacteraceae bacterium
CACCCCGATGCGAACCATGCTCGCGTAACTTACCGCCAGCGACAGCACGGCGCTGCAGAAAGTAAGTGCGGTCAACGGGCGGTAGCGCGTCCGCGTCAATGGCAAGAACAGCAATTGATCTCGGAAAATCATCAGCACGAATATCACCGACCAGAGCTGGAGCAATAAGTCGCGCTGCTCGAATTGCTTGTGCAGCATGCTTGTAAAAATCCAATCGCGGCACACCCACACGACACCGAGGTAACACACCGCGAATCCCGCCAGGGCTGCGGCCAGCAGCGATAGGCGCTTGAACACGGTGCGCGCGCCGTGCGTCAGCAGCCAGCCCGTTGCGGTCGGCAACATCAGCGAACCGATTCCGGTGGACAACATATTCACGGGCATCATGAAGATGCGCGTCGCGGCCGCCGCGGCGACCGCGTTCACGTCCAGAGTGCCGACGATGAGATAGTTGTATCCCTGACTGAACGTCCAATGTATCGCGGCTCCCGCCAGCGTCCAGGTGCCGACCGGCACCATTTGCAGCAAGATGCCGCGGGCGCCATGAATGTTCCACGGCTGATGGCGCCAGAGCGACTTGGAGAGCAGTATTCCGGCCGTTGCCGCGGCCGCGCAGAGAATCAAGACCGTGACGACGGCCGGCGCAGGTGTCAGGGTCGCCAGAAAGGCGCCGCACACCAGCATCACCACATACAGTAGATCGACCTGCATCACTTCGAGGGGTCGGCGGTAGGCGAGCAGCACCATGCGGAAGAACTCCCGGTACAGCGTCGCAAGCGCCGCGGCGACTGCTGCCAGCACGAGCACGGTGGTGTGCACGCTCAATGCGCCGCAGAGCCACAATGCAAGGGTAACCGCCACGGACGCGGCACCGAAGATGGGCACCAATTGGCGCTGCTCGCGCATGAGTCCGCCGATGAGGTCCGCGCGCCCGAGAGCGTCCAATCGAGTCATTCGATGCACCATCGGCACCTGAATGAAATTGTTCTGCAAAGCAGTGACCAAGAGCAATGCATTCAGCACCAATACGTAGCTGCCGTATTGGGCATTCGTCGTATTGCGAATCAGGATGAGCCCGACCCCGAGGCTTCCCGCCGACAACAGCGCCTGAACGATCACGGCGCTGCCCAGTAAGCGTACGAAGAGTCCCTGACTATTGCGATTGATCAAATGTATCCCGAAGCCATCCACCTAGAAGTGATTGATGACCCCGCCTAATACCTGGGCGCGCGTGGTCTTCAAACGGCGCATCATTTCGCGCGCGTTCTTGTACGAAGTCTGCTTGGCACGACTCAGTATGAGCACACGTCCAACCATGGTCGCCATCGCTAGGGCGTCAGAATACAGCGAAACGGGCGGCGTATCGATGATCACGAATTCGTAGGCGTTCCGCCAGTCGGACAGGAGCTTTTCACAGCGCCCGTCGGACAGCAATTCCAGCGGATTGGACGGAATCAGTCCCGCCGACAGCAAGAACATGTGTTCCGGCCCCCTGACCTGGTGCAGGTAGGGTTTCGTGTTCTGCGATATGGCCTGCGATAAACCAAACTCATTGCGCGAACCGAACAAGACGTGCTGATGGGGTGTCCGCATGTCGGCGTCGACCAACAGGGTGCGCCGGCCGAGCTGCGCGAAGGAGAGGGCCAATTCGGCGCAGAGCTGCGATCGGCCCTCGCCGGGGCTCGGGCTCACGATTGCCATGATATTGGCGCTGTTGGTCGTCTCGTTCAACAGCAGCAATTCGGTGCGCAAGGCGCGCATCTTTTCATAGCGGGGATTGGCTCTGTCGAATGCAACCAGCAGCTGCGGACCCGGCGTGACCTCCGATCCCTGGCGCAGCACCACGTCGCGCCCGGCCGACATCCGGTTGATCGCCATTTCGATCAATCCGGCTTGCGGCCGGTGCATGTCCCTGCGCCCGGATAGCACGTCGCCGGGCAGTTCCTTGCCCGGGAGGTCTTGTTTGCGAATGAATCCCAAATGCAGTGCGGCGTCCGCGAAGGACATCCCGGTGCGCTCCATCACATCGTAGATCTTCTCGACGGCCTCGGCGCTGAGCTGGTATTGACTCACCCTTTGCGCACGGATGTCGGGATCGGTCGCGCCCATTTCCTGGTCGGCGATAGGTGACCCCTCTTGACCGGAAGGAGGTGATTTCACGCGGGACCCGCGTATAAACGAATAGCATCGAATTCGATCAGCACTGGTATGCCGAACGAGCGTTCCAGATCCTCGTCGCAGCGTATCCGACGATTGAGGAACAACTCGTAGCAGGCCGGCGCGGCTACCCCGGCGAACAGGCTTAACATAATCGCCATGAGGAGCAGCTTCGGCTTGTTCGGTTTGGTCGACTGCAACGGTATCGCCGCCCGGCTCACCAGATTGACGTAATTGTACTTTCCCGCGGAGGCGAACATGATTTCGTCGTAGCCATCGAGTGCGCGTTTGTACACGGCTTGCGCGGACTCGAGCTCCAGCACGGCCTTGTTCCCCTCATCCTGCTTCGCTCGAATCGCCAGCACCTTTGCGCGCTGCGCTTCGATCGCCGTTTGCAGCTTCTGCTCGAGTTCTCGGGCAGCGGCTGCGTCCTCCGACGCGCTGATCGAGTAAGTGTGCAGTTCGGCGGCGATCGCGCGTTTGTTCGCGTCGATATTCGCCTGCAGTTCGAGGACCTTCGGGTGCTGCGCACCGAGCGTGGAGGTCAATTGCGCCAGCTTCACCTCTTGGGCGGACAACTGGGCCTTCAGACCGCTGATCATGGGCGACGACATGACGCCGCTGCTCACCGACTGGTTGCCCATTCCCTTGACTTCCGCAGATCGGCGCAGGTTTTGCGCATCGTCCAAGCGGTGCTCCATGTTGCCCAGCACTTCCGATTCAACACTTTTCTGTGCCGATAGATCGACCACGCCGGTGCGCTGCCGGAACGCCGCCACCTGGTCTTGGGCGGCGTTGACTTTTTGCTTCAGCTCGGCCAGCTGCTCCGCGTAGCGCTTGGCGCGCTGTACGGCCGGATCTTCGAGCCGCTGCTTTTGTTGCGCCATGTACACATCGGCGATCGTGTTGGCGATCTGCGCAGCGCGGAAGGGTTCACGGGCCGACGCCGAGATGTTGATCAGCAGGCTGCCTTGACTGCCCTGATCAATTTCCAAATCCTTTTGCAGTCTCTGCCTGACCCAATCGCGTAGGCTGGCTTCGTTGCCGTTGGCATTGCCGCGATAGCCCGCGGTGTAGTCCTTGACCGTCGTCAGATTGAGCTCATCGATCACCGGCAGCAGAACTCCCGGGCTCTGCATCAACTGCGTTTCGGTCGGTATGTAAGCGCCGGCGATGCCCATCGGGTCCTTGCCTGCCAATGGATCGTGGATGTCGGTGTTCACCATCAGCGTTGCCGTGGCCTGGTAGTTCTTGGGCAGCAGCTTGATCACGATCGCGCTCAGCGCCAACAGCGACAGGCTGATGATGATCGTATGTTTGCGGTATGCCCAGAGCACCGCGATGATTTGCTTCGGCGATAGACCGCTGCGCGTTTCGTCGTCCTGGACGAATTCGTGTGCGACCTCGATCGCGGAGCCCGCCGACAACACGGGCAAGTTGACCTGGCGTCTCAAAAAATACTCTCCTTCACGCGAATCACATCATTCGGCTGGATCACTTCATCGAGCTTGCCCTTGGACACGACTTCCTCGCCCTTAGGCCCCTTGCGTTTGATCTCGACGCGGTTGCGGCTGCCGCGAGCCGTGACGCCGCCGGCTCGGATGATCGCCTGCACGATGGTCATGCCCGGCTCCAAGCGATATTTGTTCGGCTGTGAAACCTCGCCGTAGATAAAAAATTCCTCCGCTTTCGGGACGAATATCGAGTCGCTGCCCTGCAGTGACTGGCTTGCGATCGACTTGGAGTTGTCACCCATGACCCGCAGATCGATCGGATAGCGGACGGTAGTGCCGTCCTTGCCGGTGCGCAACAGATAAATCGTGTTGGCCGCAGTATCCTTGGCACCACCTGCCTGGGCCAGTAGATCAAAGATCGTTGTCCTCGAATCGATCGGGTATCGGCCCGGTGAGCCGACTTCGCCCAGAACGGAGACCCGCTGACTGCGCGACTGCGCCACGGTGATGGTCACGTGGGGTTTTTTGAAAAAGTTACCATCCCGAAGGGCCTTTTCTATGGCTTGCGAGGCCCCTGCCGGAGAGAGTCCGGCGACGTGTACCGGTCCTGCCAGAGCCACGGGGACCGTGCCATCGTCGGAGACATAGACGGTGGCGGTCATGTCCGGCTGGTCGTACACCACAATCGTGATGGTGTCGCCCACGCCGATCTGCATCAGCGGCGGCTGGCCGGCGTCGGGAACGTCCTGCGCCTGCGCCTGCGCGGGTGTGGTGAATCCAAAGGACGCCAGGGGTGCCGCAAGAACCAGTGCCAAGAATCCGCGACCGGCGCGACAAAAAAGCGACATTAGACTCGATGCCTCCAGAAACTTCGGAAAATTCCCACGACCCGCTTTGGCGCTCGGGCCCTTACCTCCAGCCGCATATTACTATCACAGTTCCGGACCGCCCATTCGCGGACATATTCAGATTGTGAATGGGGTTCACTCTATAAGGGGAAACTACGGTAAATTAACCTTATGTTGTTCAATTCATACATATTTCTCTTCGGATTCCTGCCCGCTGCACTCCTGACCTTCTACGCGCTGCGACGCTGGGGTTTCCTGAATGCATCGGTGACGTCCCTGATGCTGGCGTCGGTCGCCTTCTATACGTACTGGCGTCCGAGCGACACCTTCATTCTGATCGGCACCATCATTGTCAATTATTTTGTGGCGAAATGCCTGGGAAAGCTGTCAGAAAAGCACTCAAAATTGCTCCTCATCTTCGGGATTTCAGTGAATTTGGGTCTGCTGATCTACTTCAAATACTTCGATTTTCTGGCAACCAACGTCGCGGCACTGGGCGGTATCGATTACGTTGCGCGGCACATCGTAATGCCCATCGGAATCTCGTTTTTCACCTTCACCCAACTCGCCTACCTGGTCGACTGCTATCGAAGCCGGACCTACGAGGCCAATTTCATCACCTACGCGCTGTTCGTCACGGTCTTCCCGCACTTGATCGCCGGCCCGATCATTCACCATGCGCAGATGCGGCCGCAGTTCGCGCGGCTGCGCCGAGAACCGGTCGATGCCAACCTCATTACCATGGGCGTGGTGATTTTCGTGGTGGGTCTCGCCAAGAAGGTACTGCTCGCCGATAACCTGGTGGGAGGGGCGAATCTCGTCTTCAATGCGGCGGACCATGGCGCGCACCTCAGCACCGCCTCGGCGTGGATTGGCACCATCGCGTACACACTGCAAATTTATTTCGATTTTTCCGGCTATTCGGATATGGCGATCGGGCTCGCACTGCTGTTCGGGTTGTGCCTGCCGGTCAATTTCAACTCGCCGTACAAGTCCACGTCCATCATTGATTTCTGGCGGCGCTGGCACATTTCACTCTCCACGTGGCTGCGCGACTACCTCTATATCCCGCTCGGCGGCAATCGCGGCGGCGAATTTGCGCGGTTGCGCAACGTGTTCATCACGTTCCTGCTCGGTGGGCTATGGCATGGTGCCGGCTGGACATTCATTATCTGGGGTGCGCTGCATGGCGGCTACGTCGTGGTCAATCACCTCATGATCAAGGGCGCTACTCCTAAGACCCCCGGCAGGTTTGCCGTCGCGGGCAAGCGCATGGTGGTCATGTTGTTGGTGATGATTGCCTGGGTTTTCTTCCGCGCCACCAGCGTTGCGGGCGCCATGAGCATCCTGCGGTCGATGTTTTCCGTGCAGCCGGGGATGCTCCTCGCCGGGCTGGACTTCAATGTCTATTCTTGGATGTGGCTGGGCGGGGCAATCGCCCTGTTTGCACCCTCGACTCAACAGTTGACGCGCTACACCGCTAGGCCTACGGAACCGTTGAAGTTGCCGGAAGGCTCGCTGCTCGGTTCGCTGCGTGCGGGCAACCTGGCGTACTCCGCTTCACCGGCAGTGGCGCTCATCGGCGGCTGCATATTTGCGGCGGCGCTGGCCTGCATTTGGCGCCCCGCCATTTTCATCTACTTCAATTTCTAGGGCACATGAGCCGAACATGCGCCTGACCCTGCGCGGATTCTTGTTGGTTTTCTTCGTGGGCGCGCTGCTTGCAACGTGCGCCATGATCTTGCTGCCCCACGATAAATACCTGCGCTATCAATCGCTGAATGATCACTCCGCACCCAATAGCTATTGGATCTACGAACGCATACACAACGACCCAACGCCGATCGACATTGCGTTCATCGGCACCTCGCGCACCGGCCGATCCATGAATACCCAGCGCCTGCAGGACGACCTTGCCACCCACGGGGTGCATCTTCATGCCGTGAATTTTCATATCGTGAAAACCGGCCGCAACATGCACTACGCGATTGCCAAGGAGTTGCTGAGCAACCGCAAGGTGAAATTGCTGGTTCTGGAAATAACCGAACTCGAGGACCGGATACCGCATCCGGATTTCGTACTGCTCGCCGATACCCGCGACATCGTGTTCGCGCCGCTGTTCATCAACGCCCGGTATCTGGCGGACATGGTGCGCCTGCCGGGCCGGCAGGTCGATTTGTTCCTGGAGACGCAGCTGCAGAGCCACGGTTGGCGTACAGCTGATTTCACGCCACCGCCCTACGAGGGTCCGAATTTGGATCGCACCGACTATTTGCTCACCTTGGACG
The DNA here is from genome assembly GCA_035643995.1 of Steroidobacteraceae bacterium. Classification (GTDB taxonomy): domain Bacteria; phylum Pseudomonadota; class Gammaproteobacteria; order Steroidobacterales; family Steroidobacteraceae; genus Bog-1198. The sequence continues at coordinate 6,748 of DASQPK010000012.1, forward strand.
GGGTCAACCACTCACTGGCAACCCAGCACACCTTTGCGGAAATGGAAGCGATGCGCGTGCAACAAGAGCGGGAAATCACACCGCCGGTGATGCCTGCGTCGCTCGAATGGCTCGAGTATCGATTCCCGCGCTTCTACATCGACGCTATCGTCGATATGGCCGCTCGCAACGGTACGAAAGTCGTATTCCTCTACCTTCCGCGGTACGGCGGACCGCCGGCTCCGGCCGCCTATGAGCAGCTCTACGCGAGCCGCGCCGGACTCATCAATCCCCGTTCCGTGGTGCAGGATTTCCGTTTGTGGTGGGATGACACCCATGTCAATGCGGAGGGGTCGCACTTGATCACCGATGCCGTGGCGGAATCCTTGTGGCGCGATGGATATGCCAAATGAGCGCCGGCCACATCAATGAACCGGTTTCGACGAGCCAAGCACGGCTTCGCCGAACCTCATCATGATTTTCGCGGCCGCACATGCCGTCAAATATCTGGGCGTCGGCTTCGCCGCGGTACTGATCCTGGGGGTCATTTTCGCGCTGCGCATCGCGGTAATGAGCTATTTGGGCGAACGCAGCGATTTCCGCCGCTGGCCGTCCGCGGAGATCTCCAAGCATCCGGAGCGCACCGGAATCAATTCGCTTCACGAGGTGTCGTTCAAGGGTTCAGACGGATTGTTGCTGGCTGGATGGGCCGTGCCGTCGCGAAACCGCGCTGCAATCGTGCTGGTGCACGGTACGAATACCGACCGCTCATCGGTGCTCGATGAGGCGCGAATTTTGTCGGACGCCGGATTCGGCATTCTTGCTCTCGATCTTCCGGGGCAGGGCGCCAGCGCGGGCCATACTCTGTGGGGAGTTCGCGAACGGCAATCGATCAGTGCCGCCGTTGATTGGCTGCTGTCGCAGCCGGACGTGGATCCAGAGCGAATCGGTGGCTTGGGTGTATCGATGGGCGGCTACATACTCACCCAGGCCGCCTCGACCGATGCAAGAATCCGTGCGGTTGTTCTCGCGGCCGCTCCCACGGATGTCGCCGAGCAGACTCGATATGCGAGCAACCGTTGGGGTTTGTTGAGCGAGATACCGGCGTACTGGGCGCTGCTGGCATCCGGCATGCCGGTGCATGACCTGCTGCCGAAGGATGTCATTCGGCACATCGCGCCTCGCGCCGTGTTTATTCTGGGCGGCACCCTCGATGAGTTGGTGCCGGAGTACATGGCACAACAGCTGTACCGGTCCGCCGCCGAACCCAAAGAGCTTTGGATCGTCAGCGGCGCCCACCATGCGGACTTTTCCCGCGTCGTACCGGAACAATATCGCGACCGGTTGATCGATTTTTTCAGGCGAAAGCTGCTCAATTGACGCAAGCCGCACCTGTCCCGGTGTGGTTGCTGCCGACTAGGCATAACCCAGTACGTTCGCAACATGGGCTGCCATTTGTTTGGCACCCACGCCCTGGAACATCGTGTAGTGGTTGCCGTCGACGAATAGCACTTCGACGCCGGCGGGTGCGACGGCTGCCCAACCCGCATCGGCGGGGAAGAACCAGCCGGCCGGCTCGAGACGGCTGCGCAATAAAGTGACTTTCGCGGTGTACTGTTGCGGCGAATAGGATGCGGTGACTCTTCGCAAATACTCCAGCAACCAGGCGTCGTAAGTTTCGGGATTGGCAAAGTCATTCGAAGCTTCGGCGCCGGTGGTAACCTTGGAACGCGAGAACAGGCGCCGTACTTTATTGACGATCTTTCGCTCCGACAAGAACGTACCGAGCGATTTCTCTCCCGACATTACACGGCGCCAGTCGGCAATGATCAATTTCAACCGCAGTGAATAGTCGGCGACGAGCGCGCGCGGCCTCGACAGCCGGGTCAAGTAGCCGGGCGCCCAAGAATCCATCAAGAACAAGTGCGCGACCTGTTGTTTCGCCTCGATGAGCTGCCGGCCGATTTCGAATGCCAACGCACCGGCCACACACCAGCCCATCAGATCGTAGGGGCCCTGCGGCTGCACGCGCCGGATGAGATCGACGTATCCCGCCGCGATCTCTTCCAGTGTATTCGGCAGCGCCGAGTGCGCCACCGATGGATCGAACAGCTGCAAGGAATAAACCGGCTGCTCGGCCCCGAGAGACTTGGCCAATCCATAATAGATGCCGGTATTGTTGATCGCTATCAGCGGCCTCTTTGAGCCATTCGGCTGAATCTTCACCACCTGTCGAAAGTCGAATTCCCGAGGATTCTCTTGCGACAAGAGTTGCGCGAGTTCTTGCAGGGTCGGCGCCAGGAACAGGGCGGCGAGCTTGATTCGCCTGCCGAAGACCTTCTCGACCTGAGTCAGCATGCGTGCGGCGAGCAAGGAGTGTCCGCCCAATTCGAAGAAGTTGTCGCCGGCGTTGACGGCGGGAATACTGAGCATGGCCTTCCAGATTTCAGCCAATTGCTCTTCAATTTTACCGGACGGCCGGCTGCTGCCCTTGCTGCTGCGGGTTGCGCGAACGGCGCCGCGATCCGGTTGGCCGTCGGCGGTTTGCGGAAGCGAATCGCGTATCTCATACGCGGTAGGCGCGAGATACGGGGGCAAGAGGGCGCTGACGCTTTGCCGCAAAGCGAGCACCCATTCGCTCTCGTTGGGAGGTGGGCTGCGGGGTGCGACATAGGCGGTAATGGAACCCCCGGTCGTGCCGTCCTCCGCGCCTACCACGGTTGCTTGGGCTACGTCGGGAAGCCGCAGCAGAATGCGCTCGATCTGCGCAGGGTCGATTGGTCGGCCGAGGTAAGTTATGCGATCGTCACTCCGGCCGAGGTTTTCAATCTGCCCGTTCGAACGCAGCCTGCCCAGGTCGCCGGTGCGGAATAACGTGGTTCCCGAGAGGCTGATGCGTGAGTCCGCCGGCAGGTTCGCCGCGAGTCCGTCGCCGCCGATGTACACCTCTCCGGTTGCGCCGACCGGCGCGGCCTGCAGCGCGGCGTCCAGCACTTGGAGCGAGGTGTTTGCTATCGGCTGCCCCAAGAGGTTAAGGCGTTGCTTCGGCATGAGGCGTTGGATCGACGACCAGACGCCCGCTTCGGGATGACCATAGAGCGCCCACAGCTCGCCGCCCGTTGCCAATAGTTGCTCACCGAGACGCCCGTTCATGTCAGCGGCCGAACACAGCATCTTGAGCGTCGGCACGCCGATCCACCCGGCTTCCAATAGACGCTGCCACAGCTGCGATTCGCCGTACATCACGGTGGCAGCGGTGCGATGCAGCAGACCGAGCAGCGTCCGACCGTGGCCTAAATCCTTCTCGAGCGCCATGACCAGGCGGGCGCCGGTCAGCAGCGGCAGCAGAATCTCGAACGTCGCGCGGTCCGAGCCGATGGGCGACGTGGCCACGATGACATCGCGATCACCCACACCGGGCTGTTTGGCCATTGAATAGATCAGGTTTGCGAGATTTCGGTGAGACAGGCCGACGATGTGCGACGCCTCGGCGCTGCCAAGCGAGAATGTCAGGCAGGCCACTGAGTCGGATTCGAGGGCGGGCGAAATCGCGATATTGGAAGGCTGCATCTCGTGCGCCAGCGCCAGCGCCGTCGCCGCGTCGATCATGCTGATTCCGGCAATGGCCTCCGACGGCTGCAGATTTCGCCCGATGATCGCTGTGGCGCGCGCGGCTGCAATCAGTTCGGCGCGCCGGGCCGGGGGCTCCGCAGGATCGAGCAGCACATAGGCTGCACCGGTCTTGAGGACCGCCAGGACGCAAATCGGCAACTCCACGGCGGCGCTCATGCAGATGCCGACGCGCGCGCCGGGCGCGATGCCGCGTTCGCGCAAGTGTCCGGCGATCCGATTGGCTGACGCGTTGACCTCGCCATACGTGAGTTGGCGCTGCTCGCAGATCACCGCGAGCGCATCGGGCGCGCGCAGCGCCTGCGCTTCAAATATCTTGGCCAGCGTCAGATCGCGCGGATACAGCGTGCGTGTCGCGTTCAATTTGCCGAGCAAACCGGCTGCTTCGGCAGGCTCGCCGAGATTCAATTCCGACAAGCGCCGCCCGGCATCGGCGACTGCACTTTCCAGTACGTTGCGGAAATAGTCGAGGAGCCTTTCCGCCGTTGCGCCGTCGAACTGGTCCGTATTGTATTGGCAGGAAAAGCGCCAGCCGTCGGTTCGTTCGACCATGAAGAAGTTCAAGTCGTAGATCGCGCCGGCCGGCAGCGACGGCATGTCGATCAACTTGAATTCGGAATAGGCCGTATTTTGTATGAAGGTCTTTTGAAATATGAAGTTCACCGATATCGGTGCACTGTTGGCGTGACTGCGCTCGCCCTTGACCATGCCGAGCAGGCGCTCGATGGGGATGTGCCGATGCTCGAGAGCCTGCGCCACCGTGTCGCGCACGCGATCCACGATTTCGTTGAATCGCGGATTGCCATCGAGCTGATTGCGCAAGATGAGCGAATTGACAAATTGACCCACCATCGATTCCAGTTCGACCTGGTCGCGATCGGACACCTGCGTGCCGAGGACGATCTCGGTCTGGTTGGTGAAGCGGGCCAAGGTGGCGCAAAGCGCACCCAGCGCTGCCGCGAACAGCGTCGCGCCGCGGTCTGCGCTCAACGCCTGGGCGCGATTGGTCAAATCCCGCGGCAACACGCGCGAAACGATGGCGCCATTGGTCGTCGGCATCGCGGGCCGCGGATGGTCAGCAATGACCTTGAAGGGCTGCACTCCTGCGAGCTGCCGGGTCCAATAGACCGTTTCGGTCTCGGTGCCCCGCACCCGCAGCCATTCCAATTGCCATTGCGAGTAGTCGGCATACTGGATGGCAAGCGGCTCGAGCGGTGGATCCGAGTCACGGCGCATCGCGTCGTAGATCACACCCATCTCGCGCGCCATGACGCCGATCGACCAGCCGTCCGAGACGATTTGGTGAGTGGTCACCAAGATGATCGATTCCATCGGTGAAAGCCGCAGCAGCGTCACGCGGATCATGGGTCCGGTGGACAGATCGAATGGCGCGCGCGCTTCGATGATGCCGATCCGATCGCCTTCGGTCTTCTGCAGATCCGGGCTCAATGCCCCGAGATCAATTTCATTGAGGCGAAACGGGATGTGCGGCATGGCGCGCTGCACCGGCGCGCCGTCGATTTCCAAAAATACGGTTCGCAGAATTTCATGGCGCTCAATGATTTTGAGCCACGATGCCTGGAGGACGTCGATGAGCACTCGTCCTTCGAGCCGCCACCGAACCGCGACATTGTATGAAGAGCTGCCGGGATCCAATCGGTCCAGCAGCCAAAAACGCTCCTGCGCCACTGAGCAGGGGAAATCGCTGCTCGGTTCCGCGGACGCTTCCGCCGTGACCGGTCGCGCAGATTCGCCCGGCGCAGCGTGCGGCGCGGCGGCCGGAGTGCGTCCCTGAAATACTTTGTCCGCGGGCGTCGCCATTTTGCTACGGGCTCAACTCGCTTTCCGGCTGCGCTTGAACTGACTCAAGCTGGGCAGGGCCGCGTTGGCGCTCGCTGCCGCGACATCCGCTGCGCCTGAATTCACCAGGGCCGCCAGCGCAGCTGCATTACGATGCTGCAGCAGTTGCTTCGCCGTAATCTTGATGTTGGCCCGATTCGCCCGCGCGGTGATTTGGAATAGTTGAATGGAGTCCGCTCCCAACTTCAATAGGTCGGCGGTAACACCCACGCGCTCCATGCTCAAGACCTCCGCAAAAATCTTCGTCAGCGCCACCTCGGTGTCGGTAGAGGGTGCTACAAAATCTTCCTTTACAATCTGCGCCGGGTCAGGCTTCGGCAGCGCCGCACGGTCCAATTTTCCGTTTGGGCTCAGCGGCAACGCATCGAGGCGCATCCATGCCGACGGAATCATGTACTCCGGCATATCCTCCGCGAGCAGCGCGCGCAGCGCTTCCGGAGTGGAAGCCGGGCCCGCTTTCTCAACATAGTAGGCCACGATGCGCGGCGTCCCGGGGACATCCTCGCGCAAAATGACGGCAACCGCCGGGAGTTGCGCTTTCTTGGTCAGCACGGACTCGATTTCGCCGAGCTCGATCCGGAAGCCCCGCAGCTTGATCTGATGATCGATTCGGCCGAGAACCTGCATGCTTCCGTCCGGCAGCCAGCGCGCCAGATCGCCCGTCCGATAGATGCGTCCCGCGGTGAACGGATTCGGCAGGAATTTCTCGGCAGTCAGCGGCGCCCGTTTGTAGTAGCCGCGTGCAACCCCATCGCCGCCGATATGCAATTGGCCTGGAATGCCGATCGGCAGCGGCTGATCATTTTGATCCAGAACGTAGAATTGGGTATTGGCGATCGGTGCGCCGACCGTGACGGGCGCATTGCCCGCCGCGACCCGCGTGCACGACGACCAAATCGTGGTTTCCGTCGGTCCATACATGTTCCAAAGTTCACCGGACCCCTCGAGCAGGCGATTCGCGAGTTCCCGCGGCAGAGCCTCGCCCCCGCAGAGGACTTTGAAATTGGGTTTTGCCCGAAAACCCGCTTCCAACAGCAGGCGCCAACTCGCCGGGGTCGCCTGCATCGCGGTCGCTTTTACGCTGTCCAGTTGCTTCAACAGCTTGAAACCGTCGATGACGGCGTCACGCTCAGCGATGACGGTTTTGGCACCGACAATGAGCGGCAGGAACAGCTCCAGGCCCGCGATATCGAAGGAAATGGTGGTGACGGCCAAGAATACGTCGCGGTCCGTGAGGCCGGGATTTCGCGCCATTGCGGTCAATAGGTTCACGACCGCGCGATGCGAGATCTCCACACCCTTCGGCATGCCCGTCGAGCCGGACGTGTACATCACGTAGGCCAGGCTCTCGGCATTCGACTTGATCTTGGGCGCGGCAGTCGAGGCGGCCGCGATCGCTGAGCGTTCCTTGCGCACGTCGATCACCGGCACGCCGTCACCCACCAGTTTGGCGTTCTCGGAGCCGTCGGAGATCAGCGCGGCGACTTCCGCTTCACCCAGGATGTAGCGCAAGCGCGCTGCCGGATGCATCGGATCCAGGGGCACGTACGCACAGCCCGCTTTGAGCACCGCGACGAGCGCCACCAGCATGTCGAGCGAGCGGTCGATCGATACACCGACCAATCTGCCGCTCTTGTCCGCTCCGGTGATGCGCTCGCGCAATAGATTGGCCAGCTGATTGGCGCGGCGGTCGAGAGCTTGATAGGTCAACGTCTCTTCGCCGAATTGCACCGCAATCTCGTTCGGCGTGGCGTTGGCCTGGGCTTCGATGAGCTCGTGAACGGTGCGATCGCGCGGGAAATCCGCAGCGGTGCCGTTGATGCGCATCAGCAGTTGCAGGTCGCCCGACGGCACGCACGATGCGCGGCTCATGGACTGCGAAGCATCGGCGACAATGGCTTCGAGCAGCGCCTGATAGCAGTCGAGCCAATGAGCGACGGTCGCCGCGTCGAACAGATCCGTATTGTAGTCGCAGTCCATGCGCAAGCCGTCCGCTGATTCGATCACGTTCAAAAACAGATCGAAATTAACGTACGCTTTGGCGTTGGGCACGACGTCGATGGTCAGTTTCGCGACTTCGATGCGATCGGCAAGCCGCTCCAGATTGAATTGGATTTCCGCAAGGGGCAGGCGGCCGCGCTCGCGCGGCAATGCCAGTTTGCGGACGAGGGTGCCAAAGGTGTAATCCTGATGTTCGTAGGCATCCAATACGCGTTTCGCCGTCGCCGCCAGATGCTCCGATACCTTGGTGTCGCTGGTCCACGCGCCGCGTATCGGCAGGAAGTTCACGCAATGGCCGACTAAAATCTGGTCTTCCAGGAGCGATTGACCGGCTGTCGGAACGCCAACCACGACCTCGTTCTGGCTGGCGAAGCGTCCCATCAATCCCTGGAATGCAGCCAGCAAGGTGACGAACAGGGTGCTGCCTTGACGCGCACCGGCTTTCTTCACCGCTTGATAGAGTTTGGCATCGATGCGCCGGCACAAACTCGCGCCGTTGAAGGACTTCTCGGTCGGTCGGGCTCGATCGGTAGGCAGTTCCAAAGGCTGCGGGCGTTGTGCAAACTGCTCCACCCAAAACTTTTCCGTCTTGGCCAGATCGGCGGGATCGCGCTGCGACTGTGCCCGTGCGTAGGCGCTGAAGGGCAGCGCGTCGGGCAATTGCGGCCGCTCGCCGCGGCACAGGTCTCCATAAATTTGCGCCAACTCGTTCACGAGCACGTTGATCGACCAGCCGTCGCAGATGATGTGATGAGCCGTCAGCATGAAGGCATGCGAATCGCCGGGCAGCTTCACCAGATGCGCGCGAGCGGCCGGTCCGTTGACCAGGTCAAAGGGGGTATGTGCATCCGCGTCCAATAATTCAGCGTATGCACGCTCGGCTTCTTTGGGTGATTTTGCGGACAGATCCGTGACCGGATAGTCGAAGCTGCGCGCTTCGCCGATGCGCATCTCTTCGCCGGTTGCACTGAAGGTAGCGCGCAATGCATCGTGACGCGCGAGCAGACGATTCATGGTCTCCTGCAAGGCGACGGAATCGAGCTGTCCGTGCATTTGCAAGCTGACCGATTCGTTGAACGCGCAGGATGCCTCGTCGCTCATTTGGGCGGACAACCAAATCTCCATCTGGCTTTCGGTCAATGGCACCGAGGCGATGATGGAGGCGCCGGCGGTGGCGGCCGCCGCCGCACTCCCGGCGTTGCCGGTGCCGAGAATGCCCACCGACTGCAATTCCTCGAGACTGCTTTCGAAGGCGGTGTAAATCTTTGCAAAGTCGGCGTCGGAGTGCGTGGTCGTCAAGAAGCACGGGAAGCCGTCTTGGATATGCAGTCCACGCTCACGCAGGTGATAAAAGAACAGCGTCGCCAGCGGATGTTCGTTGTGGAAATGAAAGAAAAACCAGCTCGTATAGGATTCGATCTTGGTTGCGACCCCGTGACTGCTGAACAGCTCGTTGAGGCGCGCGGCCAATGCGGCCGTCTTCTTCGCAAGTGTCTCCTGCAGCGCGGGACCTTGTTGCTTCATATGATTGAGCACGGCCCATACGGACGCCAGTACGAGCGGGTGACGCACGAAGGTTCCGGCGAAGAAAGTCACGCCCACCTCAGGAAATGAATTGTCGCCGTACTGCCACTGACCGCCGTCCAAGGCATCCATGAATTTCGTGTTGCCCGCCAGTATGCCGATGGGCAGTCCGCCGCCGACGACTTTGCCATAGGTGGCCAAGTCGGCGCGGATACCCGTCACCGCTTGCATGCCGCCCGGGTGAGTTCGGAAGCCCGTGACGACCTCGTCCATCACGAAGGCGGTTCCTGATGCTTCAGTGATCGCGCGCACTTCGCGGAGGAACTCAAAAGGCCGTAAATTCGGATGGCGGCTCTGCACGGGTTCGACGATGACCGCGGCAAGACTGTCGGCATTTTCGCGGATCCATTGCAGGGTCTGCGGCGTCCCGTAGTCCAGCACGATCATGTTCTGGACCGACGATGACGGTATACCCGGCGCCACCGGCATCGAACGCGGTGCCGCTCCGGGGCGCTGCACACCCTTGACCAGTACCTCATCGAATTGGCCGTGATAGTCGCCGTTGAAGATGACGATCTTATCGCGGCCCGTGACGGTGCGCGCAATGCGCATCGCCGCCATAACCGCCTCAGAGCCGGTGTTGCAAAACGTCATGCGATCGTTGCCGGTCATCTCGCAGAACAGAACCGCGATCTTGCCCGCCAGTTCCGCTTGCGGACCAATGGCAAAGCCTTCGTCCAGCTGCGATTTCACCGCGTCGACGACAAAGGGCGCCGCATGGCCGAATGCGGTCTGGCCAAAGCCGTTGACCAGATCGATGTACTCATTGCCGTCCACATCGCGCAGTTTCGATCCCGAACTGCTGGCGACGACGATCGGATACACCATGTCCTTCCATTCGGCGCGAAAGCCAGCAGCCACGCGCGGATCGGCAAGTACGGCGCGGTAGGCCTGCGTCACCCGCTTCGAGCCGGCTGTTTTTTTCGTGTAGCGAGCTACCAACTGATCGATGTGCTTGCGCTGCTCGACCGTGATGCCGGTATCCGCCGGCTTCTCGGCGGCCTTCGACTTGGGGCCGAAGACCTCGAAGCGCGAAGGCTGCGCATCGTTGGCGGCCGCAGCCGCCGGCGGCGCGGTTTTCGCCATCGTCGGGACCGGGGCCGGTGCCGGTGCAGCCATGGGCGACAGGGCAGGTGCCGAAGCCACAGATGCGGGGGCAGCCGCGGGTGCCGCAGCGGTCGGTGCCGCAGCCGAGCTGAATCCTTGCAACATGTCGAATTGACGATTGATCAGCTGCTGCATGGCCTGCAACTGGTCGCGGAATATTCCTTCCATCCCGGCCGGGGCGACGCCGTTCGACGCGGAACGCATGGGTGCGGGCGCAAGCACGGTCGCGGGTGCTGTGGCAGCCGGCACGGCGGCAGGTGCGACGGCGGCAGGTGCGACGGCGGGCGCCGGAGCACGCGCCGATTTCGGCATCTTCTCGGCAAGCAGTGCGGCGAGAGTCGGAATGGTGGAAAAATCACCGAGCAACTGGCGGAACGTAATTTTCACGTTCATCTGGCTTTGAATCTTCTGCGCCACTTGCGTCAGGAACAGGGAGTCGTAGCCCATCTCCAGGAAGGTGGTGGCGGAATCGATCGATTCCGGTCGCTCTCCGGAGAGGTCTTCCAAAATTGCAGCGATGGCGGTTCGAATGTCGTTCATCTCGTGATCCTGAGAATTGATGCTCAAAGTGGTGTCGGTGGTAACGGTGGCAGCGGGCGCGCTGACATCTTGTACGGCGGTGAAGCCCGGCACGGCCCCAGCCGGTGCCGCGATGCCGGACGTCGCTTCTGCGGGTGCATCGTTGCGAACGATGGCCGGCGCGTTGATCCAATGCCGGTTGCGCTCGAAGGGGTACGTGGGCAATGGGACTCGCTGCCGCGTTCCGCCGCGCAGCGCGATCCAGTCAGGCACGATCCCTTGAGTGAAGGCGCGTCCCGCGGCATCGAGCAGCCGGTCGCCATCATCATGTTCGCGTGTCGCGTCTTGCATCGAGGCGATCACCGGCACGCTACGGCCGCGTGTTGCTTGCAGAGCCAACGTGGTCAGGGCGTTGCCGGGTCCGACTTCCAGCAAAACCGCGGATCCCGAGGCACTCACCTTGGCGACGCCGTCGGCGAATCTCACGGCTTGCCGCGCATGCCGCGCCCAGTAATCGGCAGAGACAGCCTGTTCGGCGCTTATCCAATCGCCGGTCACACACGACACGTAGGGAATGGTCGGCGGCGAAAATTCGACCCGCTGCAATTCGCGACGCAATGGTTCGATCACCGGATCGACCATCGCGGAATGAAATGCATGCGAGGTGTGCAGGCGGCGAGTGACGACGTTGCGAGCGGTCAGCGCGGTCTCGAAGCCGTCAACGGCGGCGTAGGGTCCGGCAATAACGCATAGCGCCGGCCCATTGACCGCCGCGATGGCGAGCTCGGGAGTCATCAACGGCAGCAGTTCGGTTTCGGCCAGGCGCACCGCCATCATCGCGCCGCCGGGCAGATCCTGCATCAATCGGCCGCGGGCAGCGACTACCGTGAGTGCGTCCTTCAAAGACATCACCCCGGAGAGCGCTGCGGCGACGAACTCGCCGACACTATGGCCGATCATGGCGGTCGGCCGGATGCCCCAACTCATCCATAGCTTGGCAAGCGCATATTCCACACTGAAAATCGCCGGCTGTGCGGCAACCGTCGACATCAACAGCAATTTCGCTTCCGGCGAGTTCACCGCCGGATAGAGCAGGTTGAGTAGGTTCTGCGCCATCAGCGGCTCGAGTATTTCGGAGCACTGCTCGATGTGTTGGCGGAACTCCGGATAACGCTCGAACAGGTCCTTGCCCATGTCGGGGTACTGGGCACCCTGGCCGGGGAACATGAAAACGACTTCGGCCGCCTTGGCCAATCGACGGCCGGCATGCACGTTGAGCTGGTCGCGTCCCTCGAGTTTGGCGAGCGCCTCATCGCGATTGCGGGCGACGAAGGCCAGCCGCTGATCGAACACGCGGCGTCCGATTTGCAGCGAGTAGGCGATATCAGCCAGCGGCAGCGAAGCGTGCTCCTGCAAATGAGCGGCCAGATTTTTACGCGCAGCCTCCAGGGCGCCGGCGGTTCTGGCCGACAGCACGATGAGTTCGGATGCCGGCTGCGCGGTGTCCTGACCCGCGGCAACGGCTTGCGCGGCGGCGGGGGCTTCCTCGAGCACAAGATGCACATTGGTGCCGCCGACGCCGAAGGCACTGACGCCGGCACGGCGAGCACTCGGGGATTCAGGCCACGGCCGCAGCGAGGCATTGACGAAAAACGGCGTCTTGGCAAAATCGATTTGCGGATTGGGCCGTTTGTAATGCAGCGATGGGGGCAACATCCGATGCTTCAGCGCCAGGGCGGTCTTGATCAAACCCGTAACGCCGGCGGCAGCGTCCAAGTGTCCGACATTTCCCTTGACCGACCCTAAGGCGCAGAACTGCAAATCATCCGTGGCGGCAGCGAATGATTTGGTGAGTCCGGCGACTTCAATGGGATCGCCCAATGGAGTCGCGGTGCCGTGGCACTCGACATAGCTGATGGAGCGTGCGTCGACGCCGGCGGCGGCCAACGCCATGTCGATGACGGTGGCTTGCCCGTTGACGCTGGGGGCGGTAAATCCGACTTTGCCGGCACCGTCATTGTTCACGCCGCTGCCGCGAATCACTGCGTAAATGTGATCGCCATCGGCCAGGGCGTCTTCCAGTCGCTTCAGCAGCACCACACCGGCGCCGCTGCCGAAAATGGTGCCGGTGGCATCGGCATCGAACGGCCGGCAGGTGCCGTCGGCGGACACCATGCCGCCCTCCAGATGTTGATAGCCGCGCTTCTGGGGAAAAGTGATCGACACTCCGCCCGCCAGCGCCATGTCCGCCTGATACAGCAGCAGGCTCTGCGCCGCCTGCGCTACGGCCAACAAGGATGTCGAGCACGCCGTTTGCAGGGTAAAGCTCGGGCCCTTCAAATCCAGTTTGTAGGAGACGCGCGTGGTGAGAAAATCCAGGCCGGCGCCGAGCAACATCGGATAGCATCCGACCTGGTAGTTACTGGTGAACTCTTCGATGGTGCGGCGCTCGCCGCACACATTGTTCAGAAAATACGTCATGATGCTCTGACCGGCGAACACGCCGATCGGACCTTGCACGTTCGCGGGATCGTAGCCGGCGTTCTCCAGCGCTTCCCATGAAATTTCAAGAAAAATGCGATGCTGCGGATCGGTGAGTTCCGCTTCGCGGGCGTACATGCCGAAAAACTCGGCGTCGAACTGATCCACGTCCTCGAGAATCGGCCTTGCTTTGACGAAATTGGCGGCGTTGCGATCCTCGGTCGAGAAATTGTCTTCCAACTCGGCATCGGTGAACCGCGTAATGGACTCAACCCCCGCGCACAGATTGCGCCAGAATTGGTCAATATTCTTCGCGCCGGGGAAACGGCCTGCCATGCCGATAATGGCGATGCCTCCCAACACCGTGTCTTGTTGTTCTCCGGAACCGCTATCAGTCATCGGGTAACCCTACGGGCAGGGGGGCGCGCCCGCGCGAGCGCTGCCTGTTGTTTTCGTGCCCTTTCGTCGATATTTAGATTGGGTGCGGCCGCCGGGGCAGCAACCGGCGAAGACTTTTGCCCCAGCCAGGCCGCCAGCGCGCTGATGCGCGGATATTGAAACAAATCGACCACGCTCACGTCGCTTTTCATGATGGACACAATTGTGGCGTGCACCTGAATGAGCTGCAGCGACGTGCCGCCCAAATCAAAAAAGTTGTCATCGACACCGACTGCGTCACTGCTCAGTACCTGACGCCATATGTCCAATAATCCAGCCTCAATCTTACCCCTTGGCGGCGCGGCGGCGTGCGTGCTTGAGGGTACGGTTGCCACCGGCGCCGGCAATTTGGATCGGTCCACTTTTCCGGTCGGCGAGAGGGGGAAGGAGCTCAGAACGGAGACGGACGACGGCACCATATAGTCCGGAAGTTCAGCCTTAAGAAAACTTCGCAATTCATTGATGGATAGGGGTTTACCACCCATCTCGGTCACGTAGGCGAAAACTTTCCGTGTGGCGCCGCCGGCCGCCGAACTCGTCACTGCCGCATCGGCAACCAAGCCGCTGCGTCGCAAGCATGCCTCGATTTCATCGAGTTCGACGCGCTTGCCATTGATCTTTACTTGCCGGTCGACGCGGCCCATGAACTCGATATTGCCATCGTCGCGGCGCCTTACCCGATCGCCGGTGCGGTACAGTTTGCTGCGCTTCGTGGCATCGAACGGATTGGTGATGAATCGCTCGGCGGTAAGATCCGGGCGATTCCAGTACCCCAGCGCAAGTCCGTCGCCGCCCGCAAAGAGTTCGCCCTCTTGTCCCTCCGGAACCGGTGACCGTGCGTCGTCCAAGATATAAACATCGGTGTGCGCGATGGGCCGGCCAATCGGCAATGGGCCGCTGCCGGCATCCCGCGGCACGCTATAGCAACAGGTAAATGTCGTGTTTTCCGTCGGTCCATAGCCGTTGATGAGCTGACAAGCGGGCAGGGCCTGCAGTGCTTTCGCGATGTGCGGCGGCGATAGCACGTCGCCGCCGGCGAGCAACTGCCGCAGCGGTTTGAGACCTTCCAGCCGGTGGTCCACCATCAAATGAAACAGGCCGGCGGTCAGCCACAAGGTCGTCACGCCGTGCCGCGCCAATGCGTCCGCGATGTCATCCAGCGAGGGATACGGCGCCGGCAAAATCGCGAGCTTCGCCCCGTGCAGCAGCGCGCCCCAGATTTCGAAAGTCGAGGCGTCGAAGGCCAGCGGGGCCAACTGTAGATGCACCTCATCGCTCCCCATGCGGGCAAAGTCATTGGCGATGACCAGGCGCACCACGGCCCGATGCGGTACCAAGACTCCCTTCGGATGGCCGGTCGAGCCGGAGGTGTACATGATATAGGCGGGATCTTCACGATCGACTAGGGCCGAGGGCGAAGCATGTTTTTCAGGGTCGATGTCGACGAAGGCGGTATGGATGTCGAGAACCTCTCCGCTCCAAAACGGGGCGCTGCCCGGCTCGAGCAGAGAGGACTGCACCAGCATCTCGGCGGGTGCGCAATCTTCGTAGACGAATTTCAACAAATTCGCGGGATAGGCGGGATCAAACGGAACGAAAGCTGCGCCGGCCTCGAGAATGCCCAGCATGGCGGCAACCGCGTCTATACTCCGTTGGCCATAAATGCCGACCCGCGCGCCTCGAGCGACGCCGCGCGCACGCAGTCCGCGAGCAATCTGCCCCGAACGGTGCGCCAGTTGGGCATAGGTCATCTGCTCGGTAGGCGTCTCAAGGGCAACGCGCCCGGGCGCTGCGGAGGCGACCGCGGAGAAGACCTCGTGGATCGTCTTTTGCAGCATGAGAATCACATCCTATCCCTGTAATCTTCACAATGTCTTGACATTCAGGGCTCCTACTTAAAAGTGTCTACCATTCCACAGTCTGCCGGGAATTCGTCAAATCTATCCCCGCTCCTCGCCGGCTTGTTTCCGGCGGGCGTGGTTGCCGTCGAGTCGCGCGAGCCGGGTGATCCGGCCCTGCTGTTGCCGGCGGAAGCGGCCCATCTGGGACGGGCAGTGGCAAAGCGGGTCCAAGAGTTCGCAGCCGGACGCCTCTGCGTTCGACGCGCGCTGCACGAGTACGGCATCGATCAGTTCCCACTGCGCGTTGCGGTTGACCGCCAACCTGTTTGGCCGGAGGGGTTCGTCGGCAGCATCACGCACACCGCGGGTCTGTGCGCCGCAGTCGTGGCTGAAAGCCGCACCATTGCTGCGGTAGGAATCGACACCGAGATCGTCGGTCATGTCACCCCCGATATTTGGTCCACAATTTGCGTGGCCCGCGAGGCAGATTGGGTGAATTCGCTGCGCCCGTCTGTGCGGGCGGCCGCGGTCACGCTGATTTTCTCCGCGAAGGAAGCATTCTACAAGTGCCAATACCCCTTGGTCGCTGAGTGGCTTGATTTCCATGATGTAGTAATAGAATCGGAATCATGGGGCCAAAGGGGCCAAAACGCCGGGCCGATCTTGATTCGGGCCACGCGCCGCCTCCGATTCGAGGAGCATGCGCTGCTGCCCATCGTTGGCCGGTATCAATTTCACGAGGAGTTCGTTTCCGTTGGCGTCGCCCTGCCGCAAGCTGCGAACATTCTCGTGAAATAACGTCTAAGTAATTGTTTTAATTGGTGGGCGGTACAGGGATTGAACCTGTGACCCCTGCCGTGTGAAAGCAGTGCTCTACCGCTGAGCTAACCGCCCAAGAAAATGCGGGCGAAGTATGGCATCGACGATCCCTTAAAACAAACGGCGCGGAGAGCCGCACTTCCCGCACCGCGGCCGCGTTTGGAGCTCTGCTAAACTCTGCGCCCCTCAATTTCCCCAGATCCCATTCCATGATTGTCCGTACCCGATTTGCTCCCAGTCCAACCGGCTTTTTGCATATCGGTGGATTGCGCACGGCGCTGTTTTGTTGGTTGTACGCCCGGCGTCATGCAGGACAGTTTGTCCTGCGGATCGAGGACACGGATTTGGAGCGCTCGACTGCCGAGGCCATTCAGCAGATTCTCGATGGTCTGGAGTGGGCCGGCCTCGACTATGACGAGGGTCCCTTCTTTCAGACCAAGCGCTTTGAGCGCTACCAGGAAGTCATCGAAGAGCTGCTTGCCGAGGGCAAAGCGTATCGATGTTATTGCAGCAAGGAAGAGCTCGAACAGATGCGCACCCAGCAGATCGCGCGCGGCGAGAAACCCCGCTACGACGGACGATGGCGCGAGCGCACGGACTCCCCGGCGGGCGTGGCGCCGGTCGTTCGCTTCAAGAATCCGCTCGAGGGTGAAGTGGTTGTCGATGACATTGTGCACGGATCCGTTATTTTCCAGAATTCAGAGCTCGACGATTTGATCATCGCTCGTTCGGACGGCACGCCTACTTATAATTTCTGCGTGGTCGTGGATGACATGGACATGCAGATCACTCATGTGATCCGGGGCGATGATCACCTCAACAATACGCCGCGCCAGTTGAACATGCTCCTGGCACTGGGAAATCGGCCGCCGGTCTATGCGCATCTGCCGATGATCTTGGGTTCTGACGGCGCCAAACTCTCGAAGCGCCACGGCGCGGTCAGCGTGCTGGAATATCGCGATCAAGGCTTTTTGCCGGAGGCGGTGCTCAACTACCTCGTGCGTCTCGGCTGGTCGCACGGCGATCAGGAATTTTTCTCGATCGAGGAAATGAAGTCGCTATTCGACATCGTTGATGTCAACAAGTCGGCGGCGGCGTTCAATTTTGAGAAGCTGGCCTGGCTCAATCAGCAGCACATGATGCGGGCCCCGGCCGCGCGCGTCGCGCCGGTGCTGCGCTGGCATTTGGAGCGGGAAGGAGTTCAGGCAGCCGACGAAGCGCAACTCGAACAAATTGTGCTCGCGCAACGCGAACGCGCAAAGACGCTGCGTGAAATGGCGCTCAACAGCGTTTTCTTTTTTCGTGCGCCTGAGGCCTATGACGAGAGAGCCGTGCGCAAGCACGTGACTGCGGACGTGCCGGTGCTGCTGGCCGAGGCGGCGGCGGCCTTGGGAAGCCTGGGAGACTGGACCGCGGCTGCCATTCACGAAGTCATCAGCGGCGTCGCGGCGGCGAGGGGCATTGCGCTCGGCAAACTCGCGCAACCCATTCGGCTGGCCGTGTGCGGTGGTACCGTATCGCCGCCCATCGACGCCACCTTGGCTATTTTGGGCAAAGCTGAGGCGCTGTCCCGGCTGGCGCGGGCGCAAGCGCTTTGGGGCGCGTAAATCGTTCATTTTCTTGACCAAGTGGCCCCTCTCAGGTAACGTGCCGCGCCTCCATGTGGGGCCATAGCTCAGCTGGGAGAGCGCTTGCATGGCATGCAAGAGGTCGGCGGTTCGATCCCGCCTGGCTCCACCAGATTTAGCCCAGTGATTGATTGATTTCGTTGATTGTCCCCATCGTCTAGAGGCCTAGGACACCACCCTTTCACGGTGAGAACCGGGGTTCGAATCCCCGTGGGGACGCCACTTCCTGCGTGTTTGTCAGAAGAGCGTTCGTAACGCTCTGTAAACGCATGAAATTTCAGGGGTTCTAAATCGATAACCTGATCACGGTAGGACAAACCCCGATTGACGGCGCCGTCAAGTTTCCCTAGTCTACGGGGGTCGCGGTGCCACCTTATTTTTCAGCGTGTGGTTGTCGCGGCCTACAAAGGGCTCCTTCGGGGGCCCTTGTTATTTGAGGAGAACCAGTGCATGGATCGCGTAGCAGTTCTCGTGGATGCGGGCTACTTTTTCGCCGCCGGATCGGCGCTCGTGAGTGGTAGTGGTAATCAGCGCCGCGATTCGCTGATTTTCGACGAGAAATCAGCCGTGAAGGAATTGGAAGCCCTCGCGCAAAGAGTTGCGCAAAACTCGCCACTGTTGCGAATTTATTGGTATGACGGCGCCTCCAGAAAAACCGGCCCGACCGCGGAACACAGTAGGCTTGCCCACTGCAACAACATAAAAGTGCGATTGGGTTTTCTGAATTCCGCCGGACTGCAAAAAGGCGTCGATTCCCTGATCGTAACTGATTTGGTAGAGCTGGCGCGCAATCGTGCAGTCGGTGATGTCGTCCTTGTTAGCGGTGATGAGGATGTGCGAATAGGCGTGCAGCTAGCGCAAAGTTTTGGTGTGAGAGTTCATCTGGTTGGCGTTAAGCCCTGCGCGGGCAACCAATCACCCGAGCTTAGGCAAGAGGCCGACACTTGCACTGAGTTGGACATTTCAGTTCTCAAGAAAATAATTTCGATGCGCCAGCCCGCCGTTAGCCTTGCCACGCCTGCAGCGGTAGCTAACAAAAGACCCGTAAGCGTCGCTAAGTCAACGAGCGTCCCACCATCAAATACGTCTGTTGCTTCTGCGCCTGCTACCGGTGTTGCAGCCGCTGCCAATGTGGCGCCGGGCTTAGAAGCCGTGGTGGAATCTGCTCTTTCGGAGTTGGCCCCTTCCGAAATTAAGGGTGCGGTCGACTACATGACGGAGAACACCAACAACGTCCCGCATGAATTGGATAGTAAGGTTTTGGCCCGCTGTAAGGGTAAGCTAGGTCAATATTTGGATGATGAAAGCCGACGGAAAGTGCGCAAATATTTGCGTCAGCGTTTGCGCGAATTGGCACCTAAGTCCTAGGGTCGGAAAGGTGGACTGGCATTGGATTTCTTTACCCAAGATCGTACCCATTTTTTCCGTCCTCTCACTTGGGGCCGACGCGAGCTGATTGCTGCGTGCCTGAAAGCTTTGTACGAAACGCTCTACGGTCCGGGCGCAGGGCAAGCGGCTCCGATGACCCGCGAACGCCTTCGTATCTTGTTCATAGGCGTTTTGCGTTCCCGTGACTGGTCCCAACTGGTCGTTGCTGAGGCCGATGACGAGGGCGTGGTCGATCTGTCCGATGAGATGCGCCTGGCTTCCTCACTTATCCGCGACCTCGAAGCCTACGCCTGGCTTGAATCGGAATCCGACCGCATGACGCTCGAGAGGGTGTTCCGCTTCACTCGGGCGGGTAAGCATGTCAC
>DASQPK010000013.1:0-10942 GCA_035643995.1 Steroidobacteraceae bacterium
TGATTGGCGGCTGGCAAGCGTCGTGCGCTCAGGTACGCGATAGAGTTTCAAGTCGCCTAACTGCTCTTGCTGCACTTTGTTTGCGCCGGTAACCACGATTTCCTGGAGCACGCCCATCGCGGCCGGCGCCGGCGCGGCCACGCTCTTCATGAACATGCGGCTCCTACTCTCTTCACGAAGAAACATCGGCTGATCGCTGGTCGAGCCGAGGGGCCAGCACTGCGCAAGGATGGGTCCACCGACATCGATGGGCTCGACCTCATCGTTTTCGCGGTTGAGCTTGCCGGCTACCACTTGCACATGCGCTCCAGGAAATCCGACGCCATTTGAATTGGCCAGGGTCACCCAGGCGCCGAGGTCCACGTGCTTGCCATCTTGGGACAGGGTCGCGGTGTAGTCGGCGGCCCAATCGAAACCGCGGGCAAGATAGGACAGCGTGACCTGCCGAGTCACGGCGCTCGGAGTTCGTACTTCTACCGACAAGGTCGGCCGCGCCGACAGATTCGCCGCCGGTTCGAAGCCAAAGGTCTCCGGCATTCCGGAGCAGCGCAGGGCCTCAATCCCCGCCGCGGTCTTGAACACGACACCGCCCCCGGCATCTGAAAGTATCGTGCCTGGTACCCGCTGCGATGTGCCCGTCTTGCGGTCGGTCCGCAGCAGCTCGACGCGTTTGCCCACGGCGGAGGCAACGAGGGCCGAGGGACTCAAGAGCCGCGCATCCCGATTCTTTTCGACCACCTTGCCCGGCAGTCCTGTGATGAGGGCGCTGCTCGGTTCAATACCATCGGCCACACCCTCGAATCGCACGCGGCTGACACCCGTGGGAAGCCGAACAATTCGCGTTTCCGTCACCAAAGCGAAGCCGTTCAGCTCATCGAGGTCGATTGATCCCGAATCGCGATACGGCGCGCGGTACACCGTGACGATCAGATTCGAGGGCGGCTCCGCCAAGACCTCCTGGGTAGCGGCGGCAGCAATGCCGGTCGCGGCCGCAAAGCCAAATCCCGCGATGAGCGCCGCCGCGCGCATGATCTTAGTACCGCGTTTCGAATGTAGCCGTGACGGTGGCCTTGCCGTTGGCGGGAACATTCACGTTCCATTCCGCCGCCTCGGCACTGAGCCGCGTGCTCTTCTGACTCTCAGTCTTCACGCTCGAGTCGCCCCACAGTCCGTCCTGGCGTACTTTCACGACGACGGCTCGAGGCAGGGCATTCGTGACGTCGTATCGCATGTCTGTCTGCCAATCGAACGTCGAAATGCGCGTTCTTTTTTCCACGACGGCGTGCACCTTGACGTCGAAGGCATCGCCGGTTGCCAACGACAGCGTCGAACCCATCGGTGTGTGATCGATGCGGCTTTCGCCGATGAACTGCGGGTCGCCGCGTTTGTCCTTCATGTAGAAACGCAAGATGCCGGCCGGCAGCTGATCGCCGAGGCCGGCGTGAGCGCTGGTGGAAAAACTGTAGATGCTCTGGGCGCTGACCGGCATTTCGGCCGTCCCCAGCCAGCGGTTGCGGAATTCATAGCCGTGCTCCGCAGGCACGCCATGCACATCGAGGAAGCTGACCTGCTTGGTCTGCAAATTCGCGATGGTGGTGCGTTCGGCGAGCGGATATAGGTAGTAATCGCCCAATCGTTCGCGGTTGCCGCTCTGCGTTCCCGGCACCTGCAGAGTCGATCGGCGTGGGGGCGGGCGGTAATTGTTGGCCGCGCCGCCATCCACCTGACCCGGCGAACCGGCAACCAGCAGCGTTTGCGCATTGTCATAGGTGGTGCCGCTGGAGTTGGTCAGCGTCACCCAGCCTTGCACATCGATTTTGCCGTCGCCCTCGTTGTAGAGCGCCACGTAGTCAGCCTTCCAGCCGAGTCCGGGCGTGAGATAGCTCAAAGTCGCATGCCGGGTACCCGCATGCGTGCCGATGACGCTGACCGAGAGGGTCGGCCGCGCTCGAAGATTGTCCGGGACCTTGTTGAAAATAACGCGCACCGGCAGCCCGTCATCGCGCAGCACCTCGATGCGCTGGCCGATTTTCAAGACCACGCCACCATTGGTGGCAAGGACTTGCGCCTGCTCGCGCGTCTCGGCACCGGTTGCCGGATTCACGCGGACGATGGTGACTTCCTGGCCGACCGCCTTCTCCATGAGCTTGGCGGGAGTCAGCAGATCGAAGTCGAAGTTCTGCTCCACGATGCTGATGTCGGGGGCCGACAATGATACGGTTTCCGGGCGAATTTGCGCCGACACGTCCTGGAATTCAATGCGCTGGCGGCCGTCCTTGACCTCGATGTCCCGCCGGTCCTGGACCAAGGCCAGATCATTGTTGTAGATCGTGACCGACAGGGTTCGGTCGGCAGACCACGCTGCAGTGGCTAAAAGCCACGCCGAACATGCCATAGAAATCAGTGGTAATCGCATACCCATCTCCGGCCGCCGGTATGGCGTAGTTTGGATGATACTGGCTGTTGTCACCCATTGAACGGGCGATGGCGGTATTTGGGGTTGAGCCGATGCGGGGGTTGCCGTGAACCTGGATCCCGCAAGCTCGATGCTTGCGGCTGCCCGCGCCAGCGCCGCGGCTCGAGGTTAGCGGATCTCAGCTTGAAAGTGGCGGTTGGAGGCGCTTTCCATCCAAGTCTTGACGCGCTTGGCATCGGCGACCCGGGTGTACTTGCCGAAGGAATCCAGCAGCACGATGACCACGGAACGTCCTTCGATGACAGCCGCCATCACCAAGCACTTGCCGGCCTCAGCAATATAACCGGTCTTCTGCACGATGATGTTCCACGTCGGATTCGCCACCAAATTGTCGGTATTGCGAAACTCCACCAAGCGCTTGTGCACGCGCACCGCATAATTCCTATCGGTCGAATACTCGCGGATGGTGCTATTTTTCGATGCGGCAATCACCAGCTTGGATAAGTCATCGGGGCTTGCCACGTTCTGGCTCGAGAGTCCGGTGGGGTCGACGAAGTGCGCATTGATCATGCCCAACGCCTTGGCCTTCGCGTTCATCGCAGCCACCATGGCAGGCATGCCGCCGGGGTAGTTGTTCCCCAAGGCGTGCGCAGCACGATTCTCGGAAGACATGAGCGCCAGATGCATCAGGTCGCCGCGCGTCAAGGTGGTGCCCACAGTGAGGCGGGAAAACGAGGATTTCGGGAAATCGCGGTCGGCTGCGGTGATTTGGATGGGT
Source organism: Steroidobacteraceae bacterium (assembly GCA_035643995.1). Lineage (GTDB taxonomy): Bacteria > Pseudomonadota > Gammaproteobacteria > Steroidobacterales > Steroidobacteraceae > Bog-1198. The sequence continues at coordinate 3,195 of DASQPK010000013.1, forward strand.
TCATCCAGCGGTTGCTTCGCGTCCAAAACCACCAAAGCGGTCATCAGCTTGGTGATGGAAGCGATGGGCGCGGCGACGTCCGAATTACGGGAATACAGAACGGAGGAGTCGCTTTGGTCGACGATGAGCACGGAACCGGACTTCAGTTTCGGCTCGCCGGTGTTCTTGGCGGTCGCCTGAAATGCCAGAAAACCCAGGAAAAGGCCGGCTAATGCACGGATGGGAAGCCGCCCTGCTGCCGATGGCGACGTTCGATTGATTGACCGCATTAACCCTCTCTCAACCTGAGGAAACAAAGACTAGCTGACCATATGTTAATCACGACCCGGCGTGATGCAGCCCTAACTTTGCCATTATTTATATAAAAGTCCAGAACATTCAAACGTTTGCTCCCGGACATTCAAGCATTTGCTTCCGCGTTGGGGTTACGCCGCAGCTCTTTGTCGCGGTACATCCTGTCATCGGCCAGGCTGCGCAGATCGCGCATGTCCTTTGCGTCCTTCGGGTAATTCACGACACCGATGCTGACGCTGCAGCGAATCATGCGTGAGCGCAGATCCAGAGTCGTTTTATAGACGTTGTGCCGTACGCGCTTGATCACGGCCTCGGCGACTTCGGGCGATGCGCCCGGCAACAGGACCGCAAACTCGTCGCCGCCGAATCGGGCGGCATGGTCCGTAGCGCGAATGCTTCTTTGCAAGCACTGCGCCACCAGTGTGATGGCGCTGTTCCCGGCCTCATGGCCGAAGACATCGTTGATCTCCTTGAGTTTGTCCATATCGATCATCAGCAGCGCATAGACGCCGCGGTTGAGCTCGCAGGCATCGTGCTCGCGCTGCCACAGTTCGTTGAACATGCGTACGTTGTAAAGGCCCGTCAAAGAATCATTCTGCGCGAGATTCTCGATGCGCTCGCGAGCCTCGGTGATGTCGGCCGATAAGGTCGTGGTCAAATAGGCCACCAGCAGAATCGGCGCAACCTGTCCGACCAGTTGGCTGGCATAGAACAGCGAGACCGCATCCAGACCGGGCGTCGTCATCGCCAACAGCAGGTGGCAAATCGCGATGGCCGCCACTTGCAACAGCGTTACCACGCGGCCCAAGGTCAGCGCGCTCAGGATAATGGGCAGCAGGTACAGATTGAACAGCGGGCTGCCGCCCTTGCCCGTAAACCACAGCACGCAGGTGATGAATATCATCATCGACCAGGATTCGATCAGCAGCTTGGTGCGGCTGCGGCCGGGCAGGAAGCGGCGGCCGCGAAATCCAACGATGGCAAGCGCGAATGCTGCGAGCAGCCCGATCACCGGCCATATCTGAGCAGTCAGTGCGCCGGACCAAATGAGGACCAAGGCAGCGAGCGCCAAACACAGTATCTCGATGGAACGCGTGCTGCGCATCATTCAAGCTGGGCTGTGGTCTTTACCGCGCCCGGGCGTGCCGTGGGCGATACTTTCAATTCATCCAGCGCACGCCTGATGTCAGGGTCGCGCTGAAGCAGCGGTACATCCGCGGGCGGAGGAATCGCCGGCTGTTTCGGATCGCGTTCCAACTCGATGTCGGGTGCAATGCCGCGGTGATTGATGGACACACCGGACGGCGTGTAATAGAGCGAGGTGGTTAGTTTGACGGCGCGATCGTCGGACAGCGGAATGATGGTCTGCACCGAGCCCTTGCCGAATGTCGTGCGCCCCATGAGTTTCGCGCGATGCTGATCCTTCAATGCGCCCGCGACAATCTCCGCCGCCGACGCCGAACCGCCATTGACCAGCACGATGATGGGAGCGCCATTCAAAGCATCCCCCGGCGTCGCACTCATTTCGAATTTCGAGTCGGGCGTTCGCCCCTTGGCGGTCACGATGACGCCGCTGTCGAGGAAGGTGTCGGCAACCGATACCGCCGCTTCGAGCACTCCGCCCGGGTTGTCGCGCATATCGAGCACCAGGCCTTTGAGCGGCGTGCCATTGTGTTTGCGCAGGTTCTTCAGTGCCGCGTTCAAGTCATCGCCGGTGGTTTCGCTGAACTGAGAAATTCGCACGTACGCGTAACCGGACTCCAGCATCTCCGCCCTGACGCTATGCAATTCGACGCGCGAACGTTTCAGCGTGAACAGCATCGGCTCCGGGTTGCCCTCGCGCATGATGCCCATCTTGACCGAGGTCCCTTCGGCGCCGCGCATGCGGCCAATGGTATCCGCCAGCGTGCTGGTATTCACGGGGATGCCGTCGATCGTCACGATAATGTCGCCGGAGCGAATTCCCGCCAGCGCCGCGGGCGAGCCTTCGAATGGCGCAATGACCACGACCTGTTCATCCTCGATCGACAACTCGATGCCGACGCCCGAATAGCGGCCCGAACTGCTGATCTTGACCTCGTCGTATTCGTCGCCGTCGAGGTATGCCGAATAGGGATCGAGCGATGACACCATCCCGCGAATCGCCGCCTGCAGCAGCTGATGGTCGTCCACGGGATTCACATAATCATGCTTCACGCGCTCCAACACCGCGGCCAGCATGCGGGCGTCTTGCCAGGGCAGATCGGTGCCGAGAGCGGCCGGCCTGTCCGCCAGGACGCCGTGCGCCAGCCCAAGCGACAGGCCGATGGCGATGCCGGCGGCCAGCAGTAAAACGTTTCCGGTTTTCTTGATCATCAGTACCGGAAGCATACGTGCGGAGGCGATTCGCCGCCAGCCGCGACGGACTGTCAAATTGGCCCAATAAGCTTCGCTAGGGGCTCGTCTTCAGCCAGACCTTGGGATCGACGGTCTTACGCCCTTCACGTATTTCGAAATAAAGCTGCGGATTGGCGCCCTCGGTGTCGCTCAAGGCGGCAATCACGTCTCCAGGCGCGACCCGGTCTCCCACGGATTTATAGAGCACCTCGGCATGACCATACAGGGTCATGTACCCGCCGCTGTGACCGATGATCATCAATAATCCCAAGCCCTGAAGCCAATCCGCATAGACCACGCGGCCGAAGAAGGCGGCCCGCACCTTCGCCCCGCGCGTCGTGTCGATCATCACGCCATTCCAACGTACGCCGCCCGCTGAGTTGTCCCGCGGCGCCTGATACCGGGTGCTCAAGCGACCCAGTACCGGCCACGGCAGTTTGCCGCGCATGTGATCGAAGCTCTGCGAGGGATCGACCGGAAAGTCCTGCAGCATGCGGGCCAGATCCGCGACCAGCGTTTCGACCGCCTGCTCTTCGCGCTTTAAATTCCCAAGTTCTTGGTTGCTGTTCGCCAGTTTTCTCGTCAGCGCCGCAACGGCGACCGCGCGTTCCGCGCGTGCGTGCTGCAGTCCGGCAATCTCGTTCGTGGCGTCATCTTCCAGCGTCTGCAATTCTCGCGTTTGCTGCTCAATTTCCGCGACCAATTGCTGCAATCGTGTTTCGTCGTCCTGAATGGACCTGATCTTGCGGCCGCGCTGTTCGGCGAAGTAGCCATAGTAGGCAAGCGTCCGTCCGAGGCTCGCGGGATTGCTTTGGTTCAAGAGCAGCTTCAGTTCCTCCTGGCGGCCGATCATGTAGGCGGCCAGCGCCTGGCTCGCGAGCGACGTTCGTTCCGATTGCAGGGCGTTTTGGTTGCGCGTTTGTTCGGCGCGCAACTCCGAGCGATGCCGCTCCGCGACCGCTTCCGATGCGTGCAGCTCTTCCACACGCTGACGCTTCGCGGCAATGACCAGCTCCGTCTCGCGCAGGCGCGCGCTCAACGAGTCGCGCTGCGCCAGCTGCGAGCCCATTCGATTGGTGAGTTCGGCAATTCGCGCGCGTACGGCCGCAAGTTTGGCCTTCGCGGCGTCCGCGTGCGCCGAATCCGCAGGCTCGGTGACGGCGCCCTGGCCGCTCGCGCACAGCGTGAAGGCCAGCAGTGCACTCGTGCAGAGCCATTGATGGCGTCGATTCATGGCGGGGTATTCATCTTGAGGTGCAAGCATACAAGCCTTGTGCCCGCTGCTATACTTGCGCGCCCAAAAACCCCATTGTGCGAGCGCATGCAGCGACTGTTAGAGTTCATCAGCCATCACCCATATCTTGCAGCCGCAGCGGTGCTGGCCGCCATTGTCGTGGTTGTTTATGAGCTGCGCGAGCGAGTCCAAGCATTTGCGGCATTGAGCGCCTCGCAGGCTGTCAGGCTCATGAATCAAGGCGCCCTGGTCATCGATCTTCGCAGCAAGGACTCATTCGATGCGGGGCATATCGTTGACGCGCGCAACGTGCCGGTTGCGACGCTCGAATCGCAGGCCGACTCGCTGAAGAAGTGGCGGGACAAGAACGTCATCACCTATTGTGACACCGGCAGCAACGGCGCCGGCGCCGCGCGGGCGCTCATCAAACTCGGGTTCACGAAAGTGTTCAATCTTCAGGGCGGGCTCAATGCCTGGGTGAAGGACAACTTGCCGCTGACGAAAACGGCCGGGGGTAAGAGTAGTTCGAAATGACGCAGCCGGTCGTCACTCTATACGTGTCGGACTGGTGTCCGTACTGCCAGCGGGCCAAGAGCCTGCTGACTCAGAAACAGCTGATTTTCGCCGAAATCAATGTTGACGACGACGCGAAATTTCGCGAGGAAATGACTGCGCGCAGCAACCGCAATACGGTTCCGCAGATCTTTATCGGTGACAAGCATGTCGGTGGGTGTGACGACCTTTTCGCACTGGATCGCAGTGGAGAGCTGGATCGGTTAATTCAGGGGGCAGCATGAACGAGGTTAGGACGGCGGAAGCTGAGGCCAATTTGGGCCCACAATTGAGTTTGCAGACCGTTTACTTGAAGGATTGCTCCTACGAGTCGCCGAATGGTCCGCGCTTGCCCACCAACCAGGCGTGGGAGCCGAAGTTTCAGCTGAATATGAATACGTCGGCGGAAGAGCTCTCGCCCGACGCCCGCGAAGTATTGCTGACCGTTACCGTCGAAGCGAAGCAGGGCGAGGCGACCCTGTACCTGGTCGAGGTCAAGCAGGCGGGCGTGTTTTCCATTACCGGCGCCAGCGGCGAGGACTTGAAACGCCTGATCGGCAGCTTCTGCCCCAGCGTGCTGTTTCCCTATGCACGAGAGGTGATTTCCGACTTGATCGTCAAGGGCGGATTTCCGAACTTCCTGCTGCCGCTGGTCAATTTCGAAGCGTTGTTCACTCAGGCGCAGCAGTCTTCGCAGCAGCCGAATCTGGTGAACTAGAGCTTGAACCGGCGTGCGGAACCGATGACGGTCATCGGCGCCGGCTCCTGGGGCACGGCACTCGCCATTCTGTTGGCAAGAGAAGGACACCTGACCCAATTGTGGAGCCGCGACGCCGCGCAGCTCGATGCGATGCGCAGCGCGCGCCGCAATGTGCGCTACCTGCCGGATGCCTCATTCCCGGAATCATTGCAGGTAGCGGCTGATCTGGCTCAGGCGCTCGAGGGCGCCCGCGACGCATTGATCGCCGTGCCTTCGCACGCATTTCGCGCAACCCTTGAAGGGATCAAGCCGTACTTGGCGCCTCACACGCGGATTGCCTGGGCGACCAAGGGATTCGAAGTCGAGAGCGGGTTGTTGCCCCACCAGGTTGTGCGGGAGGTTTTCGGGGCGACGACACCCGGAGCCGTATTGTCCGGCCCAACGTTTGCCAAGGAAGTCGGCGCTGGTTTGCCGACCGCGATGACCGTTGCGTCTCCCGATGAGCACTTTGCCAAGGAGCTCGCACAGAGCCTGTCGGGACCCAATTTCCGCGCGTACACCCAAACCGACATCATGGGTGTGGAGGTCGGCGGTGCGGTGAAGAATGTCATTGCCATCGGCTCCGGCATTGCCGACGGCATGGGATACGGGGCCAATACCCGCGTGGCGCTGATTACGCGCGGTCTCGCCGAAATGATGCGCCTGGGTGTCAAGCTCGGCGCGCAGCGCGAAACATTCATGGGACTCGCGGGTCTGGGAGACCTGGTCCTGACATGCACCGATGATCAATCGCGCAACCGTCGATTCGGGATGGCGCTGGGCCGCGGCGAATCGAAGGCGCTGGCGCAAAGCGCCATTCACCAGGTGGTCGAGGGCGTCGCCGCGGCGCGCGCCGTGCACCATGTGGCGGAGCGATTGGGCGTCGACATGCCGATTTGCCGGGAAATATACGGGATCATGTACGAGAACAAACCCGTGGGATCTGCGGTGCAGGCACTGATGGGGCGAGAAGTGCGCTCGGAGACCGAATGAGCCACGAACCAATTTTCAGTTTTGCCGATGTCCCTTGGGGACTTTTATTCAGCTATTTTTCGATCAATCGGGAGCGAATATGAAACTGACGACATTGAGGGTTGGCGCAGGATTGCTGGTGAGCTTAGGCATGGCCGCCACAGCGGCTTCGGCACAGGCGGCGCCGGCAAAGGCCGCTCCTGCAAAAGCGGCACCGGCACAAACGCCGCCGGCAGAAGCGGCAGGCGAGCTTTCTTTGACGCGTTTGGATTGCGGCAAGACCACCACGCTCGCCGATGTCAGCCGTTTCTCGGACGTTGCCGCATTCAATGGATTGAGTGTTCAGCTTACCTTCAGCTGCTATCTCGTGAAGCACGGCAATGATTATCTCGTTTGGGACACCGGCAATCCGGCGGCCACGGGCGCCACGCCTGCGCCCACCGCACCGAAAAGCAGCCTGGTGGAACAGCTGGCGCAACTGCACTTGAAACCTGAGCAAATCAATTTTGTCGGCGTCAGCCATTACCACGGAGATCACGTCGGCCAAGTCGCGTCGTTTCCGCAGGCGACATTGCTGATCGGCAAGGGTGATTGGGATGCGCTGACTGACGCCAAAAATGACGCCAAGCCCAATCCGGCAATCAATCCGGCGAATTTCGCGCATTGGATCGGCGGCGGAGGCAAAGTCGAGCCGGTGTCCGGCGACAAGGATGTGTTCGGCGACGGCAGCGTCATCATGCTGAACACGCCGGGGCATACGCCCGGTCATCACAGCCTGTTGGTGAAGCTCAAAGACAAAGGCAATGTGCTGATCACCGGCGATTTGGCGCACTTCCGTGAAAATTACGATAGCAACGGCGTGCCGACATTCAACACGAATCGCGCCGATACGCTGGCATCGCTGGATCGCTTCAAACAGCTGGCCACGAATCTGCATGCCACCGTGATCGTCCAGCACGATGCGCGCGACATCGATAAATTGCCGGTTTTCCCTGCTTCCGCGAAGTAACCACCGCCGTGCTAACCTTTCAAGATATGCGCAAAACCACACTTTTAGCCCTTTTGGCCATATGTTCCGTCAGTGCCGCCGCCAAGGCAGCGGGGCCGGTTGCTTCGAGGATTGCCGCCCAGAACGCCCTTTTTGAGGAGCAATACCAATCGGATCTCAGGAGGCATCCGGAGCGTGCCACGGCGATCGGCGACTACCGATACAACGATCAGCTCGATGACTACTCGCCGGCCGGGTACCAGCTTCAGCACGCCCTTGACGAAGACTTTCTCGCCCATTTAGACGCCATCTCGACGGCGGGCTTTCCGGAACAGGACCATCTGTCCCATGAGGTCATGCAGCGGGCGCTCGAGCAACGAATCGAGAATTTCAAGTTCAAAGAATACGAGATGCCGGTGAATCATATGGAAGGTCCGCAGACGCGTCTGGCGGACATGCCGCTCTCAGTGCCGCTGGATTCGGTCAAGCACTACGAGGATTACATCGCGCGTCTGCACCAGATCCCGCGAGTGTTTTTGCAAACCGAGGATGTGCTGCGTGCGGGAATGAAGGACAACCTGATGCCGGTGCGA
>DASQPK010000014.1:0-12842 GCA_035643995.1 Steroidobacteraceae bacterium
GCGCTTGCCGTGACCGCCGGTCATTTCGTGATCGTCTTCGGATTTCCCTTCATCGCCAGCCGCTTGCCCAATTCACGCTGGACTCCGTCGCTGCTGCAGATTTGCTACTACGACGGCAGAGAAGTGCTGCGCGAGGTGCTGGTGATATGCACGCAGCATAATTTCGCAGTGAGCAGGCTACAGGTGGAAAAGGAAGATTCGCCCACGAGCCTCGAGGATCCCGCCAAACGCACGGTCACTGTCGCTCTGGAAGTTCAAGGGACGGGGTCTGTTTCCAAGCTGGCGTCAAAGTTGGCGGACATCGACGGGTTGGTCTCAGTCACGGCTGGGGACGTGAATGTGGTGACCGACTAGAAGCCGGCCTTATTCCTCGGCGGCGAGTTCCAAGTACTCCAGATGATCATCGCCAGCAGCGCCGCTTGGAACGGCAACCGGACGATCAACGCCCAACGCTTATTGCGCCGGCAAGTGGCGATTCACGAGGGCGATCATTCGGTCCGTCGCCAGGTGAAACAAGTCCAGACCCAAGTCCGGCAAGTCGACGAACATGGCACTGCCCTTCAGCAGCGGCTTCACGCGCAGGGTTTGCTCGATGATGTCGTCGTGCGGAGCGAACACCGTCAAGGGAGATTTAAGGGTCTTGAGTTTTTTGTCGATGGGGTAACCGCAGGCTGCGCGAAAGGCAGCCCCGGGATTTGCCGCCAGCACATGCTCGACAAAACGGCGATGCGCGTCGCCCAGGTCATAGGGCGGCTCGCGGAAGGCAAGACCGCCGCGCCAGGCACCGAGCACATGGCCTCCTTCCGTCGCCGGTTTCAAGGGCTGCTCGCTGTATTTCTCGAGCTGCCGTTGCTGTTCTTCGACCGTAAACAACGGCATGCCGACCACCACGAGCCGGCGTACCTGAGAACCCAGCTGATGCGCGATCTCTATAGCCTCGATGGATCCGGTATGTATGCCCAATAGGTCGATCGGGCCCTGCATTCCAGCCGCCTTCAGTCCATCGATGGTGGCGTGCGCATATTGTTCCAGCGACAGAGCCCAGGGCGGAGCGTCGGAGAAACCGTAGCCCAGGCGATCCGGCGCATGTGTGGGCCGTTCGAATTTCTCCTGGAATGCCTCCCACATCGCACCGGAGCGCGGCGACATGTGCAGCAGCACCACCGGCACGCCCCTGCCGTCGTGGCTGCGCAGATGCATCTGGCCGAATCGAGTCGGATAAATACGGCGAATCATTCAGTGTGCGTCCAGAAAAGCTTCCACGACCGGCGCCACCGATTCCGGCCGTTCAATATGCAGCATGTGTCCGGCATTGGCGATGCCGGCGAGCTCAACACCCGGATGCGCGGCGCGCAGTGCGTCCATCGTGCCGTCGGGGCCGAGGCGCTTCAAGTAATCCGATTCCTCGCCCGTCATCATCAACAAGGGAGCGCGAATTTCGCGCCAGGTGGCCTCCGCGTCTTCACGCTTGTAGATAATCGGGTTTACCCAGTGATGGCGCGGATCCGCCGCCAGCCGCACCCGGCCATTCTCATCCGGCACGCCCCAAACGCGCGCCACGAAGGCCGCGGCTCCCGGAGAAAACCGTGGATAGCGGAATTGGATGATGGATGCCAGTTGCTCGAAGGAATTGTAGTTCTTTTCCAGCGCCGGACTCTTGATCTGATCCAGCCATTTGCGCATGCGCTTCGGCGCGTCCGTTGCCGCTGTTCTTGGCAGGCCGAGCCCCTCGAGATTGATGACGCAGCGCACGCGCTCGGGCCGAAGACCTGCGTATAGATTGGCGATATTGCCGCCCATGCTGTGACCGACGATGCGTGCAGGCAGGTCGGGCGAAACCTGATCCATCAAGGCATCGAAGTCGCCGAGATAGTCAGGAAAACCATAGCCCTCCTGCGGCCATTCGCTGCGCCCAAAGCCGCGCCAATCCGGCGCGATCATGGGCCGGTCTTTCTTGAATGCATCGACCATGAACTGGAAGCTTTCACCGGCGTCCAGCCAGCCGTGGAGCAGGAATACCGGCGGCTCCGCTGCGGAGGGCGCAGGCCCCCAGCGCGTCAAATGCATCTTGAGTCCGCGCACGCTCAAGGTCTCGTGCCGCGGCTGCCGCAGCGCTTGGTACGCCGTTACGCTATCCAATCAGTGCAATCGGATCTGCGGGGGCTTGTCGACGTCCTGCGGCTTGACGCCGCCTGGTCCTGTGGGCGGAGCGGGCGGCGGCGGTGGTGCCTTATTGGGGTCGTGTCCGTTTGACATGTGGGTCGATCTCCTCGGGTGTGGCCCTCTGGGGGCCCCGCTTTCATACACGTAACCGGTACCCGCCCGCAAGGGCGCCGTGGTTTGCAGATCGCCCTTGCCGGGGTGCATGCTGCAAAAATGATCGGAGACCGCATAGGACCGTATCGGGTACTGCGCACCTTGGGTGCCGGCGGTATGGGAGAGGTTTACCTGGCTGAGAGGGCCGACGCCCAGTTCGAGCAGCAGGTCGCCATCAAGGTTGTGCATGGCGGAGCCGTCGCCGTCGGGATGCACTCCCGGCTGAAGTTGGAGCGCCAGATCCTGGCGCAGCTGGATCATCCGAATATCGCTCATTTATTGGACGGCGGCGCGCTGCCGGATGGCAGCGCCTATATCGTCATGGAATACATCGACGGTATTGCGATCGACGAGTATTGCGATACCCATCGCCTGGATATCACCGCGCGTCTGAAGCTGTTTCAAATCGTGTGCGCCGCGGTTCATTACGCCCATCAAAACCTCATCGTTCACCGCGATCTTAAGCCCTCGAATATCTTGGTAACGGCAACTGGAGTTCCCAAGCTGTTGGATTTCGGGATTGCGAAACTATTGGATGAGCACCAGGCGGCCCGCCACACGCTGGCGATGACTCAAGCCGATATTCGGATCATGACCCCGGATCATGCCAGTCCCGAACAGGTCCGCGGACAGGCGATCACCACGTCGAGCGATGTCTATGTATTGGGCGTCCTGCTGTACAAATTGTTGTCCGGATCCAGTCCGTTTTTCATCGCCTCGACGCGCCTCGCCGAAATCGAGCGTGCGATATGCGAGAAAGATCCGCCGCCTCCCAGCCATGTTGTGCCCACCAATGACTCGCCGGAATCCGTGTCGATTGCGGAGCATCGAAGCACCAACGCGAAACGCCTGCGGCGGAGCTTGAGCGGTGATTTGGACAATATCGTGCTGATGGCCATGCGCAAGGAACCGGGGCGTCGGTATTCCTCTGCTCAGCAAATGGCGAGCGACATTCAGCGCTATCTGGAGGAAAAACCCATCATTGCGCGGCGCGACACCATGCCGTATCGCACGACGAAGTTTCTCAAACGTCATTGGTTGCCGGTCACTGCCGCCGCGGGGGTTGTATTTTTGACGCTGTCTTTCGCAACAACGACGTACATTCAATCCTTGCGTATTGCCGCGGAACGGGACCGCGCCGCCGTACAGCGGGAAAGAGCGGAACGCGAACGCGTTCGCGCCGAGGAAATATCGAGCTTTCTCGTTAATTTATTCAAGCTGTCGGATCCGGAAGAAACTCGCGGCAGCCAGGTCACCGCCCGAGAACTCCTGGATTCAAGTGCAAAACGCCTTCAGGCGGGACTTCTGGATCAGCCTGCCACCAAGGCGGCACTCATGACGACAGTCGGAGAAGTCTATGACAGTTTGGGCCAGTACCAGGACGCCGAATCAATATTGACCGAGTCTTTGAAACTGCAACCACTGTCGGACGAAAAATCGCGAATCGGCACGCTTTTGGAGCTCGGGCGGGCGCGCGCCGGAGCGGGCGATTTGGCCGCTGCGGAAGCGCCATTGCAGGAAGCGCTGCGTTTATCTCAGCGTGGGTTTGGCGCATCCAGTCAACAATCCGCACTTGCGCTGTACGTTCTCGGGCGGCTCAGACACAAACAAGGGCAATTTGCCGAGGCAAAGGGACTCTACAAGCGCAGCCTCGACATACTGGAAATCACCCACGGACAACCGACTGATATGTCGGCGTTGCTGGACGATCTTGGAAAGATCTATTCGCGGGAACATCAATGGGCGCTCGCCAAACAATCGTATGAGCGCGCGCTGGACGCCGATCGTAGGGCGCTGGGCAACGATCATCCAAAAGTGGCGGCGCACCTGACAAATCTTGCAATCGTTGCGCAAAACATGGGCGACTTTAAACTGGCGGAAGCGTTGTATCGGGACGCGATCGTTCGCCTGGAAAGTGGCTATGGAAGTCAGCATCCGGAAACCGCCGCGGCCAAAGGCAACTACGGATTGCTGCTTCAGCGTCAAGATCGCCTGACTGAAGCCGAGCCGCTGCTGCGCGATGCAGTTTCGGTAACGCTGTCGCTATACGGTCCTTTTAACTACAACGTGGGTTATGCGCGCGTAAGTCTGGCCATGTTGCTGCACGACAAGGGCGATTTGCCGGGAGCAGAAAGCGAATACCGCCAGGCGCTCGCCGTATATGACAAATCGTTGCCCGCCAACCACCAATACCGGGCCTCATTGCTCATGCACTTCGCCCGCCTGCTGGTGGATCGCGGTAAATATGCCGAAGCGCTTTCAAAGAGCGATGAGTCTATAAAGATCTGGACGGCGACCTCGCCGGCGTCAAGTCCTCAAACAGCATTGGCCCATGCCATTCACGCCTATGCGCTGGAACACCTCGGTAAATCGAAGGCGGCAGCCGAGGAACTCGACGCTGCGGTGCCGGTGCTCGTCAAAGCGCGGGGCCCTGATGACGCCGTCGTGCGCCGCGCGCAAAACTGGCTGAAAGCTGCAGATCCCGAGGCCGCGCAGACCGCCAGCACCGCCGTCGCAGCGGTCACCGCCGTCCCTGAGCGCCGCCACTAAAGGCGGCCAATCGGCGCCTCACCCGCCCAAAAATATCTTGTAAGCCGGATTCTCCGTTTCTTCCGTGTAGGCGTACTGCAGCGCATCGAGATGCAGTAGAAAATCCGTGCGGGTTTCCGCCGGGACCTGGATGCCCGCCAGCACGCGGCCGTAGTCCGAGCCGTGATTGCGGTAGTGGAACAAGCTGATGTTCCAGGCGGTGCCGATGGCCTGGAGAAACTTGAGCAGTGCCCCAGGGCGTTCAGGAAACTCGAACCGATACAACCGCTCATCGGTAAGTTCGCGCGCCTGCCCGCCGACCATGTAGCGCACGTGCAGCTTGGCCATCTCGTTGTCGGTCATGTCCCGAACGGTAAAGCCCGCGGCGGCGAGCGTGCTCAACAGCCCTTCACGCTCGGATTTTCCGCGCGCCAGCGCGAGCCCCACGAAAATCTGCGCCGCGCGCAAATCTGCATAGCGGTAGCTGAACTCGGTGACGCTGCGGTTGCCCAGCACTTCGCAGAATTTCAAGAACGAACCCGGCGCCTCGGGAATCTCCACCGCAAACAGGGCTTCGCGCTGCGCGCCGATGTCCGCGCGCTCCGCCACATACCGGAGGCGGTCGAAATTCATGTTGGCACCGCAGTTGATCGCAATGAGCCTGCGCTCAGTGCAATTTTCGCGCGCCACGTATTTTTTGATGCCGGCCACCGCCAGCGCACCGGCGGGCTCCGAAATGGAGCGCGTGTCTTGAAAAATATCCTGAATGGCGGAACAGATCTGATCCGTGGTCACCAGGATGATTTCATCGACGTACTCGCGCGCCAGGCGGAATGTCTCCTCGCCCACCCTCCGCACCGCGACCCCGTCGGCAAACATGCCGACGCGATCAAGGGTGACGCGCTTGCCGGCCCGCAGCGATTCGAACATGCCGGCCGCGTCCTCCGGCTCGACGCCGATGATCTTGATGCGCGGGTACAAGGATTTCGCGTAAGCCGCGATTCCCGCAATCAGGCCGCCGCCGCCCACCGGCACGAAAATGGCATCGATTTCATCGCCATGACGCTGGCGCAGGATCTCCATGGCAATCGTGCCCTGGCCTGCAATGACATCGGGGTCATCGAAGGGATGCACGAAAACCAGGCCCCGCTGGCGGGCGAGTTCCGTCGCATGCTCATACGCGTGGTCGTAATCATCGCCGTGCAGAATGATCTCGCCGCCTAGGTCAGCGACTGCCTGCACTTTGATCTCGGGCGTTGTCAACGGCATGACAATCACCGCCGAAATGCCGCGTGTGCGCGCGGCGAGCGCGACGCCCTGTGCATGGTTGCCCGCCGAGGCGCAGATGACGCCGCACTGCGCCCGGCTGGCGGACAATTGCGCAATCTTGTTGTAGGCGCCGCGAATTTTGAACGAAAACACCGGCTGCAGGTCTTCTCGTTTGAACCAGACGTGATTGTTCAGGCGACGCGACAGTTGCGGGGCGGCTTCCAGCGGCGTCTCGACGGCAACATCGTAGACCTTGGATTTGAGAATGCGATCGACGTAAGTTTCTGCTGGCATGGGCGGCATCGCTGTATTTACGGCTCTACCTTAGCTGAAGCGTCCGTCCAGCGGTACATAGGCCCATATTGTGAGACGTAGCACACCTAAGCGGGGCGCTGCGCTCTGATTAAGGGATTAATTCGGTAACATAGGCGTATGCGCGCACTTAAGATTTGGCTTTTCGCTCTGTTGTTGACCTCTCCGGCGGTCTTTGCACTCTCGGGCAGCACCGTGGCCACCGAAAACGTCAAAGCGCGGTTGGTCAGCGAAGTCAGCGGCGTCGGGCCCGGTCAGGTGTTCTGGGTGGCTCTGGAACTGAATATCCGCGATGGCTGGCACACCTATTGGCGCAATCCGGGCGATTCGGGTGAGCCGACCAAGTTAGCCTGGCAGCTTCCGCCCGGCTTCACGGCCGGTGACATCGTTTGGACCACGCCGCATCGCTTCGAGATCGCGCCCTTGGTCAATTATGGCTACGCCAAGCATGCCATGCACTTGGTGCAAATCACGGCACCCAAGGATCTGAAAGCAGGCACGCCCGTAATGCTGGCGGCCAAAGCCAGCTGGCTGGTCTGCTCCGATGTGTGCATCCCCGAAGGCGCGGACTTGCAATTGACCATGCCGGCCGGCGCCCAAGCGGGCGGCATGGATCCCAAGGAATCGTCGTTGTTCAGCGCGGCGCGCAGCGAACTGCCGAGTGCGCAGCCGGCGGCGACCAGCGCTCGAATCGCGGGCGATCAGCTGGTCATTACCTTGGGCGGCGACTGGGGCGCCACGCTATCGCAGATCAAGTCGCTCGCATTCTTTCCCTACGATGAGGGCGGCATTGAATATGCCACGCCGCAAAAACTGACGCGTACCAAGGAGGCGGTTGAACTCTCCATGAAGGTCGGCTACAAGCCGCCCAAAGCCGGCGCCATCCGCGGCGTCCTGGTCGTTTCACAACAGAACGGCACGCAATCCGATACGGTTCCGATTGAGATCGCCGCCGACTTTTCCGGCGCCGGCGCAGTCGCCGATCAGGCGAAGGCCGGCCCGCGCGCAGCGCCCCTGACGCAAGCCCGTCAGGAACCGGAACACTCGCTCATTGTCTTGATGCTGCTCGCCATGCTGGGCGGCCTGATCTTGAATTTGATGCCCTGCGTATTTCCGGTGCTGTCCATCAAAGCCATCAGTGTGGTGGAACAGGCCAAGAAGCATCCCGGCATCGTGCGCATGAAGGGCTTGGTGTTTGCCGCGGGAGTCATCAGCTCCATGCTGGCCCTCGCAGCCGTGTTGCTGGGGCTGCGCGCCGGCGGGGAAGAAATAGGCTGGGGCTTCCAGCTGCAGTCGCCGCTGTTCGTCACGCTGTTGATTTACTTGCTGCTGGCGGTGGGGCTCAACCTGTCCGGCGTGTTCGAATTCGGCGGCGGCCTGGCCGGCGTCGGCGACGGCCTCACCCACGGTGACGGCTATCGCGCGTCGTTCTTTACCGGCTTGCTCACCACCCTGGTGGCGACACCGTGCACCGCGCCGTTCATGGCGCCTGCGCTCGGCGCCGCACTCACCCAACCCGCTATCAACGCGCTGTGTATTTTCGCGGCGTTGGGCATCGGCTTGTCCCTGCCCTTCGTGCTCTTGTCCTTTGCACCGTGGATGCGCCGCGTGCTGCCCAAGCCCGGCGCCTGGATGGACACGCTGAAGCAGTTTTTCGCGTTTCCGATCTATGCATCGGCGGCTTGGCTCTTGTGGGTACTCTCGCATGAGACCTCCTCCTTTGGCTTGGGCGCCGCGCTGGCAGGAACGGTGCTGATTGGCTTGGCCGCGTGGGCCTATCAAAAATCCAGTTCGAGTTCCGGCGGCGGCAAGGTCACGGTGCTCGTCACGGCCGCGGCATCGCTGCTGCTCGCGATCATCTTGCCGGTTCGCTTTGCCGATGTAGCCTCGGCGACGGCAGCGCCGGGCGAATCGGCGCAATCCAAGGCCGGTGCGGATGAATGGCAACCGTATAGCGAGGCGCGAATCGCCGAGCTCACGGCGGCGGGCCGTCCCCTGCTCGTCAACTTTACGGCGAGCTGGTGCCTGACCTGCCTCGTCAATGAGCGCAATGCGTTTTCGGATTCCGCCGTGCAAGCGATCTTTCGCGACAAGAACGTGACCTTGATGAAGGGGGATTGGACCAATCGCGACCCCGCCATTACGCATGCGTTGGCCGCATTCGGACGCGCCGGGGTTCCCCTGTATGTGGTCTACAATTCGAAACCCGGATCCACCGAACCACTGGTGCTGCCGCAGCTTCTCACCGCCGGCGCCATACAAAGCGCGTTTTCAGACTCGCCTGCAAAATGATCGCGAGGTGTGCTTGAATGGGCCGTGGATAACGCCACAACCATTTCTGTTCTCGACTTTCGCCGCCAAAGCATGGTGCTGCAGTGGCACGCCCTCGGCGGTACGTGGACGGCCTGCGACACGCCGCCGGCACTCGTTCATGGCATTGCGCTGATCCGCCCGACCGGACCCAACATCTGCGTATACGGCCAGGGAGGACGATTGCGGTTGCAAGTCGGTCCCAATCAATACGCGCTGCAGGAAAATTCGCCGCGTATCAGCTGCACCCGTGGACTCGCGAGCTTCGGATTTCGCCGCCGCTTCACCGTTAAATCAAGCACCGGCGGCGTACTGTTCAACTATTCCTACTGGTCGGGTCAGGGCCGGGATTTCTACCGTTGGCTGGCGGACAAGGCCGAAGATCCTGATTGGCGCATCAGCTGCGGACGGCAATGGTCGGACGGCGTCCCGACCGCGACATTGCGGCCGCACTAGCGCCTCCGCACCGTGATGTTGAGCGGTGATGCGGATGGCCTGGGGGATGGGAATCACACGGCGTCCAGCACCCGCCGGTAGCGCCTCCGCACCGTGATGTTGACCGATTGAAGTATTCGTCAGGGCGACAGCTACAACAACCGGTCATAAATCACAGTGCCGAGCTACTAGCCGATCAATCCGGAAAGCTCCGTCGGCGTTAAGTGTCGCCACCGCCCCGGCTTCAACTCTCCCAAGTGAATATTCATGATTCGCACGCGCTGCAGCCGCTGTGCCTTGTATCCGAGGGCAGAGCACATCCGGCGAATTTGCCGATTCAGTCCTTGGGTGAGAATGATGCGAAAGGATCGCGCATCGATGCGGGTGACTTTGCTGGGTTTGGTCAGTTCGCCCATGATTTTCACGCCGCCTGCCATCATCTTCAACGCAAGATCGGTGATGGGACGATCCACCGTCACCAGGTATTCTTTTTCATGATTGTTCTCCGAACGCAGGATCTCGTTGACGATATCGCCGTTGTTCGTCAGCAGAATCAACCCTTCCGAATCCCGGTCCAAACGGCCGATGGGGAAAATCCGTTCCGGGTATCCGATGTGCTCGATGATGTTGTCTTCAACGTGAGTTTCGGTGGTGCAAATGATGCCGACCGGTTTGTTCAGAGCAATGTAGATTTGTTTTTTCTTGACGCCGATCAAATCGCCGTCGATGCGGACTTCATCGCCGTCCGCCACTTGAGTGCCCAGCTCGGCGGGTTGACCGTTGCACGTCACGCGGCCCGCCTCGATCCACTTGTCCGCCTCGCGCCGCGAACACACGCCCGTTTCGCTGATGTACTTGTTGAGCCGCACGGGCGAAGCTCAGGAGCCGGTCAAGAATGCGCCGATCTCTTTTGCCAGCGTTTTTGGCGCGACGTCGAACAGGTCATCCGCGTAGTCGGCGCCATTGACGAACATTGCGTTCGGCAGTGCCGCTTTCGCCTTGGCCAGACCCTCGGGGGTTTCCACCCCGGTTCTCATCACCAGAGCGTGCTGTTTCACCGCCGGCAATCGATGGGCAGCCGGAATTCCCACCAACACCAGGCGCCGCACGAGCTCCGGACGGGCGGCCGCGAGATCCAGCGCGACCATCGCGCCGCCGTGAGCACCCAGCAGGTCGATTTGCCGCAGCCGCAGGTCGTTCGCCAGGTCTGACACTGCGCCGGCGGCATCGGCCGCACTCGAGGTGGGCGGGGGATCGGATTCCCCGAAACCCGGCAGATCCGGGGCGTAAACCGACCGAACATCTGCGATCTCGGGCAGGAATCGCGCGAACATGCGGCTCGAGCTCTGATCGGGATGCAGGCAGAACAGCGTCGCCTGCTCATCGAATCCGCCGGTGGTCGGAAAGGCCGTCCGCACATGCAGCTGCCCGAATCTACAGTCAAAATAAGCGCGCCGAGTGCGCACCGCCTCGACCGGCACCGTCAATTTTGTGGGCTTTGCCACGGTTCTTCATTCTCCAACTTGGATTTACCCGCCGGTAAGGATACTAGAACCTGTGGGCCGGCCCGAAGCGGCAGTAATTGTTGTTGTTTTTGAGCTACATTAAATTTCACACTTCTTTGCAATAGGGCTAGCTTCGGTGACGGCGCGAGGCTAGAGTGTTGCTCGGACGCAATTGGACTGAGAGGGAACAAAAAAGACCAATCATCGTCGAGCGCCTCTTCAAATAAGGCGCTGCGAGAGGCATGGGGACTTGAAAGCCGGGCTTTAGGCCCGGCTTTTTTATTGCGGCAATCGGTCCCACACGCGTGACAAGGTAAATCCGTTTGAACGGCCGCCCCTGAAGCTCACTTCCTCGACCAGGCGCTGACCATCTTCCGCAATGCTGTAGTGCTCCTCGAACGGAGGACGGTCTTCGTCCGTATCATTGCCGTGCACGATCAGTGTCTTCTCGGACCAACCGCAGGTCGGCGGCGGCGTATCGCGGCGCGCCGGCAAAGGCGCGTCGCGGTCCGATGAGTTGCCGCGGTGTCGCGGGACTTTTTTTGCGTCCCCTGGCTGGCAGATGCGGTTTTTGCCTTCCGAAGTGAATGCCACGACACCGCCCACCTGCTTGATCTCCAGCTGCTTGCCCGGGAAATGCACGGCCTCGGCCAGCGCACCCATGGACGGTGTGGGGGGAGGGAAGAAGGTGGGATTGCCCACGCCCTGCGAGCCCCCGCGCCCGCGCCCGCGCCCCCCTCGCCCTCCGCGTCCGCCTGAATTACCGCTATCTCCCGCACCGGCCGCAGCCTGGCCGTTGGCGGTTTGCAGCAGGTGCAGCGGATCGTCGCTGTCGGCCTCATTCAATTTCCACCGGCCGGTGAAATCCACGCCGGATGGCGGCGCCAAGCTCAAGCGGTCGCCGGCGCAAGCACTTAAGACAATGATTGCCGCAAGGACGGCGCTGCGCATGGATGACCCCTTCGACGACCTGAGGAATCTTATATTGAAATCAGCCTAGGAGCCTGTCTGAGTAATTGCGCTCGCTCAGGAGGCTGTGGAGAGGCGCCTTGCCGCGCGCAGGTCATTCGGCCCGCATATCCAGACGCGGCCTTCAAAGGGTTGAAAGCAGACGCGCATACCTTCGGTGCGGCGTGTGGTTTGCGATCCACAGGCAATTTTAGCGTCCGCGAGATCGGCTTGGATCAAATCAACCAGAGAAGCGCTCGGTTCACCGACTTCGGTCGGCGGCAGCGCATGGGCCAGAATGCGCGCCTGGACCTCGTCGCGCCGCGTCGAATGCCCCAGCACCGCTCGCTTGAATTTATCGAGCACCACCAAGACGGAACTCAATGTGTTGTCCGTCACATCGCTGGGACGCCCGGTGCCGCCCATGAATTTCAAGTGTAGCAAGCCGCCCACGCCCCGCCCCTCATCGTGCAGGCAAAGTGCCAGGGCCCCATGCAGATCGGCGATCATGAGCATGGGCTCCGGCGAGACATGATAGGTGTCCGGTGCAACCGCTACTTCCGGGAGATCGTTGGCCAAATGGGGGACCCTGTGTTACCCCCGCGATGCTGCGCCGAACCTAAGATTCGCTCTGCCAAGCAAATCACGGTTTCTACCTATTACAGAAGGAACTATTGCGCCGATTGACAAGGATCGGCAGTCACTGACAAGGACCGGCAGTCATAAGCTCATGTCTCGCAGTAATTGGCCGAATCAAGGGTCCGCGCAGTATGGTGAGGCCATGTATCGGTACGACCTCACCGACCGGACTCTCGTGCAGGAGCGGGTTGCCCAGTTTCGCGACCAAACGCGCCGGTTCCTGGCGGGAGACTTGAGCGAGGACGAATTTCGGCATCTTCGCCTGCGCAACGGCCTGTACATCCAACGACACGCGCCGATGCTGCGCGTCGCCATTCCTTATGGATTGCTGTCTTCGACCCAGCTGCGCACGCTGGCGGGCATTGCGCGCCGTTACGACCGCGGCTATGGGCATTTCACCACCCGGCAAAACATCCAGTACAACTGGCCCAAGCTGGAAACCGTCCCGGATATTTTGGCGGACCTTGCCGAGGTCGAGATGCATGCCATCCAGACCAGCGGCAATTGCATTCGCAACATCACCTCGGATCACCTGGCCGGCGTCACACCCAATGAACTCGAGGACCCGCGTCCCTGGTG
>DASQPK010000015.1:0-4683 GCA_035643995.1 Steroidobacteraceae bacterium
CCGGTGCGCCGCGAGCGCTGCAGAATCTTGCCGCGCGTCTCAACGCGGGGTGTTTGACGCTGGCGAGTTCTTGATGGTGTTCCTCCGCATTCCGAAAGTATTGAACGAGGAACAACTGGCGACGGTTCGCGCCTCGCTCAACGGCGACACTGCGCCCTGGGTGGACGGCCGCGCCACCGCGGGATTTCAGGGCGCCGCGGTGAAGAACAACCGCCAACTCGACGAAGGCAGCCCCATGGCTCGCGAGCTGGGCAATTTCATTCTCTCGCAATTGGAGCGCAGCGCGCTGTTCATCAGTGCGGTGCTGCCCAACAAGGTGTATCCGCCGATGTTCAATCGCTACGGCGAGGGCATGCATTTCGGCACGCATGTCGACGGGACAGTGCGCATGATCCCCGGCAGCAGCCAAAAGCTGCGCACCGACCTGTCGGCGACCCTGTTCCTGTCCGCGCAGCAAGATTACGGCGGCGGCGAACTCGTCGTCGAGAGCGACTTCGGCAGCCAGAGCGCGAAATTGGCGGCCGGCGACATGATCGTGTATTCCTCGACATCACGCCATCGGGTGAATGAAGTCACGCACGGGCAGCGGCTCGCGAGCGTGTTCTGGATTCAAAGCCTGATCCGTGACGATGCGCGACGCGCGCAGCTCTTCGAACTCGACGGCACCATCCAGCGCCTGACAGCTACCTGTGCGGATTCCGATTCGCTGGTACGCTTGACGGCGCACTACCACGGACTTCTCAAGGGCTGGACGGAGATTTGATTTGTTGATGCGGCGGTCTCGGCGAGTCGCCTAAGCCATTAAGACGACTAACTATTGTAGTGTCGTGGAAACAATATGCGAAAGCTGGTGCCCACATTGGGCTCGGATTTCAGCTCGATTGTGGCATCCAACATGTCACAGAGTCGCTTCACAATGGACAGGCCGATGCCTTCGCCCGCTTCTTCTCGCCGCGAATTGCCGGCTTCGGCCTGTGCTCGACGGTGATCGGTATGCTGTGCCGGGGTTGTATTGGCGCCCTGCACTGAATCGCAGGGCAATGGGGAATCATCCGGTCGCTCCAGAGCGGCGGCCAATGGCTCTCCGGATCTCGTGTGGAATCCCGGTCCCGTATCGACGACGCACAGCTGCCAGCGCTTGGCATCACTCGCATCGCTATCACCCCATTTCACCGTGATGCCGCCCTCGCGGGTATATTTGACGGCATTCAGAATTAAATTTTGCGCGATGCGCCGTATCTTGATGGCATCGCCGTCGGCGGCGAAGCCAGGAGGTCCATCGCAATTCAGGAAAAGGTGGCGCTGCTGTGCAAGAGGTCCAATGCCTTCGCACAACTGCTGCATGATGGACGAGACGTCAATGGGTTCTATGCGGCGCTCCTCGCGGCCGGCTTGCAGACGCGCGAGGCTGGTCACGTCATCCAGCAGATGATGCAGCGAAGTCACGTTGCGCATGAGGATGCGCACGAAATCGTCCCGGGAGGATTCACGCAGCTTGCTATTGGTGAGCCCCACGGTTGCGCTTGCTACAACGCCCAGGTTACCGCGAAGATCGTGCGCCGCCTGGCGCCACAAATCGCCGCGCTGTTGCTCTACGGAGCGAATGTCGACGAGTGCGCTTTCCAGGTCCCTTACGTGTCCAGCGGCTTCCTGCTGTTGAAGCTGAAAGTACTGTCCGACGCTTTCCTCGAACCCGGTGCTGCACAACACGGCCCAGATGCGATGTGCCGTCGCCACGGCCAGGCGGGACAGTTCCGGATTGGCTGCGGTGTAATCTTGCAGCTCAGCCACCATACATTCATTGAGCTTCCCGAGCTCGCGCGTGACTTCGCGCAAATCGTATCCTTGCTGCCATCGCTGCAATCCGTGAGCCGCCGCCGATTTATGGGCCAAAGCGCTCGTCCATTGCGAATTGTCGGCGGCCGGATTTGCGAGTTGCCGCGAAAACGTCACGATCAAAGCGGGAATGTGATCGTACAAATCCCCGCGGGGTAGGGCGTCGCTGGTGTTTAGCCTCGGGTCTCTTTTCACGGCGGTTCGCCATGCCAGCAGAATGGCCTCTCGGCGGGAATTGAAATGCCGTGCAAGACCCGCTAGATCCGCATTTGGTTGAGTCATTGGCCCTCTCCCGATTATGAGTCGACTCGAACAGCGCGCTCTTATCTTCCGGCCCGTGTCGTGCAGCGTAGCACGCTGTCACTTGAACGGTCGGGACGTGCGGCAGCGCGCCATTGCCGGAGTGTTGAACTGCAGCCAAAATGGGGTCTACCGTGGGTGCAAGGATGTCGACTTCGGCGGCATGGGCAAAGGACACTCGGCATGAAACAACGAAGCGGTTCGCAGTTGACCGCATGGGCTTTCGTGTGCGCAACCTTACTGGCGCTTTCTCATGCCGTAGGCGCAGCCGCGGTAATCGCGGCAGCCGCAATAGGTCTGCCGCCATCGCCATCGCAAGCGGCTCCGACCCCACCGCTGGCTCCTTTATCGCTTGAAACAATCCTGCAGACGCAAAACGTCTGTGCCGGATTGGTACCGCCAGGATGGATCAAGATTAACGACGCGTGGAATCCCACCGTGTGCGGCAGCCCAGCCAGGATTGCCTACAACGTCTGGACCATTCAGCGAGTTGACGATCAACCGATGGGCGCAGTCATTCATGGCTGCAGAGGCGCGGTCCCATCTGGATGGGCAATCGTTGGGACGCTCTGGAACCCCACCGTGTGCGGACATCCGAGCACCAACCAACCCAATGTCATGGCGATCAAGCGACTGAATTGAATCCCCGCAGGCTAGGCCTTCGCACCCCGCAGCTGCCACAGCAGAAAAGCGTACGTGTCGGCCGCTTCTCGATCCTGCTGCGCGCGAGTCGAGCCGATGCCGTGGCCCGCGTCGAAATCGACGCGCAGCAGGATGGGTTTGCCGGAGGTCGTTGCCACTTGCAATCGCGCCGTCATTTTTCCCAAGTGAAAGGGCGCGACGCGCGGGTCGGTGACGCCGGTGGTCAAGAGCACCGCGGGGTAGGGCGTGCCATCCTTGACCGAATGATAGCTGTCGATGCTCTTGAGGGCTTTGTAGCCGTTAGGATCGGAAATGACGCCCCATTCCGGTTCTTCGCCATAGCCGTCCTGTTCGACCACGTAGCGCAGGGGGTTCGACCAGCCCACGCCGTCGATCACCGCGGCAAACAGCTCGGGCCGTTCGGTCATGGCGCGTCCGACGGTGATGCCGCCGGCGGAGCGCCCGCCTATGCCAAGATTCTTCGATGAGGTGTACTTCTGGGCGATGAGTTCTTCGCAGACCGCGATCAGGTCGCGCCAGGTGTTGGGCTTGTTGGTGAGCTGTCCGGCCTTGTGCCATTCGCGGCCATACTCGCCGCCGCCGCGCACGTTGGCGTAGCCCACGATGGCGCCGGCATCGACCAGCGCCAGGGTTCGGCCGGCGAAGGTCGGCGTGTAGGCCGCCAGGCCATATGAGCCGTAGGCGGAAATCCAAGTTGGATTACTGCCGTCCTGCTTCATGCCTTTGCGATAGATGAGCGTGTACGGAATCTTGACCCCGTCCTTGGCGGTGGCGAAGAAACGCTTGGCCTCGTAGGCGCTGACATCGATGGCCGGTTTGGGCGTGATGCCGGTATCGGCAAGGCGCCCGGTACTGTCGACCGACCAGATTCCGGCGGGCTCGAGCCAGCCTTGCAGTGAAATCAGTACGCCATCTTCATTCGGCACGGCGAAGACCGCACCAATCGTGCCGTCGAAGGGCAGCGCGATGTCGGCCACCTTGCCGTCGTGACTCAAGCGCTGTAGGCGGCTGATGCCGCCATCCATGATTTTCAGGTAAATGCCGTCGCGCGCCCGCCCGAGGCTCTCAATGACGAGGGCGTTCTGCGGCACCACCACCGTGCCGTTGGCAATGCTCGGCGCGGCCGCGGAGGTTTTGACGATGCGCCCGCGCGGCGAGCCTTTGTTGACCAGCAGGTACAAATCATTGCCGTCGAGTTCAAGATCGGTCATCTCATCCTCGAAGCCGGCGAAGGAAATCCACTTCGCCTTGCCGGCGATGGCATCGGCGAGCGGCGCGATGAAGAAGCGCGCCTCGGGCCTCACATCGGCAAGCTGCAAGATCGCGAAGCGAGAACCGGGCGAGGTGATGATGGTCGGAACCTGAATCTTCTCGTAGTCGACCCCGGCGACCAAACCCCGCTTCATGAGAATGGGATCGGACTTAGGGCGGGTGCCCAATTTGTGAAAGCGCGCCTGCGCATCGAGATAGCGCTCGGGCGTGGCCACGGCGCCGGTGAGCTGGGTGTAAAAGAACCCGCTGGTGTCGTCGAGCCATTGCGGATTCGCGCCCTCGGTATTGGGAATGGTTTCCGGCAGATCCTTGCCGTCGGCGACGGTGAGGATATGCAGCAGCGAGTCCTCGCTGCCGTCCTTCGACAGACCGTACACCACGTATTTCCCGTCGGGCGATGCGCGCCACCAGTCCAGCGACATGTGACTCTTTGCGCCGCTCATCGCCGTCGGATCAACGAGCACGCGGCTTGGGCCGTTCGAGCCCTCGCGGACGAACAGCTTGAAATTGTCCGCACCCAGGGGCCGCTGTTGGATGAAGATCATGCCGCCCGCGCGCTGCACGCGGGATGTCGCCACCGACTCGCCGGAGAGTTGCTCGATGCGCTTGAGC